>JBDSRZ010000001.1:0-4414 GCA_039929025.1 Usitatibacter sp.
GGGATTCGGTGAGGTCGTCGCGCAGCGGATGGCGCGCCTTGGCGCAGAGGCGGCGCACGTTGCCCGGGGTGTCGTCGCCGGAGAGCGTGGTGAGGTCGATCATGGTGATCGCGCGCAGCAGCCACGCGGCCTGCCACTGCTTCTTCACCGTGCGGCGCGTGCCCATGGTGGCGGCGCGGCGCTCGACGGCGCTGCGGTTCACGCGGATCGCGCGCACCGCGTCGAGGTCGAGCGGCATGCCCGGGTTACGGTCGACGTGATCCGTCGGCAACGGGCGAGGTGCCACCAGGGTGAGGTTGGGCTTGGCAGCCATGGAGGAATGTACTGCAAACCGGGTCGGGGTCGAGGGCGCCTTGTTCATGCGTCGATCTCCTTGATCACGTCGGCGAGGAACTTGCTGGCGGTTTCCTTCACGCGGCCCGCCTGCTCCAGCGTGTGCGCATGGCTCAGGTTCTCCGCCGAGAGTCCCGCCGCCATGTTGGTGATGAGCGACAGCGCGAGCACCTTCATGCCGGCGCGGCGCGCGATGATGGTCTCCGGAACCGTGCTCATGCCCACGGCGTCAGCGCCCAGCGCGCGGAACATGCGGATCTCCGCGGGGGTCTCGAACTGCGGGCCGAGGATCCACATGTAGACCCCCTCGTGCAGCGTCAGCTGCGTGCGGCGCGCGACGTCGAGCGCGGTGGAGCGAAGGCGCGCGTCGTAGGCGCTCACCATGTCCACGAAGCGCTCCGAGCCGCTCTCGCCGATGAGGGGCGAGCGCTGGGCCATGTTGATGTGGTCGGTGACGACCATGAGGCTGCCGGGGGCCATGCGCGCATCGAGGCTGCCGGCCGCATTCGTCTGCACCAGGGTCTTGCAGCCCAGGGCGTTGAGTGTGAGGAGCGGTGCCTGCATCGCCTTGGCGTCGCCTTCCTCGTAGGCGTGCTTGCGCCCGCTCATCACCGCCACCTCGCGGGAACCCAGGCGTCCCAGCCACAACTCGCCGGAGTGTCCCGCGACACCGGCGTGGGGGAATCCGGGCAGCTCGGCGTAAGGGATGCGCACGGGCTCGGTGAGGTGATCCGTGAGCGCCCCCCAGCCCGAGCCGAGGACGACGGCGATGGTGGGCCTCGCGTTTGGCGCGCGTGCGCGAATGGCTTCGAGCGCGGATTGTGGTGCGTTCATGGCGACCCTCTCCCCAACCCACTCCCAAGGGAGAGGGAGCAAGCGTAGGGAGCGGTTTCGTGAAATCGGGCGTTCATGGCGACCCTCTCCCCGGCCCTCTCCCAGGGCAGAGGGCGAGATTCTCGGGCCCGAAGCTGTGGGGCAGGAGCTCATCGAGCGTGAAGGTGGCGCGCACGCCACCGGGGCCCGCGATCAGCACGGGCGTGTCGGGGGCGGCGAGCTCGCGCAGCCGCTGGCGGCAGCCACCGCAAGGTGTCACCAGATTCTCGCCGTCACCGAGCACCAGCAGCGCGCGCACCTGCTTGCCGCCGGCGGCGACCAACGCGCCAAAAGCGTTGGTCTCCGCACAACTTCCCTGCGGGTAGGCGGCATTCTCGACATTGCAGCCCGAGTGAACGTGGCCGTGCTCGTCGAGAACGGCGGCGCCGACATGGAAGCGGGAGTAGGGCGCATGGGCGCGGCCCTGCGCGGTGCGCGCCGCCTCGAGCAGGCGTTCGACGAGGGCGGGCGCGAGTGGGGTGGCCATCGCTCAGTGCTCCTTCACGTAGGGACGGCCCAGAGCCTGGGGCGCCAGGTTGCGGCCGATGAAGCCGGCGAGAAGCACCACGGTGAGCACGTAGGGCAGCGCCTGTATTGCCTGCACGGGAATCTCACCGATGTGCGGCACCTTCACGCCCTGCAGCCGCACCGCGGCGGTGTCGAGGAAGCCGAAGAGGAGGCAGGCCCACAGCGCCGGCACCGGCCGCCAGCCGCCGAAGATCATCGCCGCCAGCGCCATGTAGCCGCGCCCCGCGGTCATGTTCGGGCCGAAGGACGCGCTCTGCGCCAGCACGAGATAGGCGCCCGCCAGGCCGCAGAGCAGGCCGTTGAGGGTGAGCGCGAGGTAACGCAGGCGCAGCACCGACACCCCGGCGGCCTCGACCATGTGGGGGTTTTCGCCGACCGCGCGCAGCCTCAGGCCGAAACGCGTGCGATACAACAGCCACCAGGTTCCGGGGACCAGCAGCAGGGCGAGGTAGACGAGCACGTTGTGGGCGAGCAGGCCCTCGCCGAGGAGGGGGCCGATGAAAGCAATGTCGCGGAACGCCTCCGCGGCCGCGGGCCACAGGGGCTGCAGGCGCACCTCCGCGCTCACCGGCGGCGTCTGACCGCCTTGCTGGAACCAGGCCACGCCGAGGACCACGGTCAGGCCCGCGGCGATGATGTTGAGCGCCATCCCCGAGACCACCTGGTCGCCGCGGTGGCTCACGCAGGCGAAGCCGTGCAGCCACGAGAGCGCCACTGCCACCCCGCACGCGGCGATCAGCGCCACGGTGGTCGAGTCGCTCGTCACTCCGGCCGCCCCGGCCGCGAACGCGGCGAACAGCATCTTTCCCTCCAGCCCCAGGTCGATCACGCCCGAGCGCTCGGCGAGCACGCCCGCCAGCGCGCACAGGATGAGCGGCGTGGCCACGCGCAGCGTGGAGGCGATCAGCGTGCCCGCGAGGATCGCGTCCATCTATTGGGACCGACGCGTCGCGATCACGGGCATCGCGTGGATGAGCCTGGCGAGATGGGGGGCGAGCACGTAGGCCATTGCGCCGGAGAAAAGGATGATGAAGCCCTGCAGCGTGACCACCATGTCGCGGCTGAAGCTCGGCATCTCGAAGCCGACCTCGGCCCCGCCCTGGAAGAGCGCGCCGAAGAGCAGGCTCGCGAGCACGATTCCCACCGGGTGGTTGCGTCCCATCATCGCGACCGCGATGCCGGTGAAGCCGGCGCCGGCGACGAAGTCGAGCAGCAGCTTGCGGTTCACGCCGGCGATCTCGTTCACGCCGACCAGGCCCGCCAGCGCTCCGGAGATGCCCATCGCGATCATCATCTGGTGCGCGGGCCGGATGCCGGCGTACTCCGCGGCGCCGAGGCTCGAGCCCACGGTGCGCAGCCGGTAGCCGGCGCGGGTGCGCCACAGGTAGGCGTATACGCCGGCGGCGGCGGCGAGCGCGAGCAGGAAGCTCAGGTTCAACGGCGACGAGGGCCATTCGATGCCGAACCTGGCGAGGGCTTCCTGTGCGGTGGGCAAATGGGCCGAGGGCGCGAACGGGGCGCTCTCCACCGACATGCTGCCGGGGGCCTTCAGTACGTTCACCAGCAGGTAAACCAGCAGCGTGTGCGCGATGAAGTTGAACATGATCGTGGTGATCACGATGTGGCTGCCGCGATAGGCCTGCAGGTACCCGGGGATGGCGGCCCACGCCGCGCCGAAGGCGGCGGCGGCGACGATCATGAGCGGCAGTACGATCGCGGCGGTCAGGTGCTCGCCCAGCCAGAGCGCCACGAGTCCGGAGCCCAGGCCGCCCAGCATCGCCTGGCCCTCGGCGCCGATGTTGAAGAGACCGCCGTGGGCTGCCACCGCGACCGCGAGACCGGTGAAGATGAAGGTCGTCGTGTAGTAGAGGGTGTAGGAAAAACCGCGGGTGGTGCCGAAAGCGCCTTTCACCAAGAGCGAGAGCACATCCCACGGACTCTGGCCGATGAGGGCCACCACGGCGCCCGCAACGAGAAGGGCCATGCCGAGGTTCACCAGCGGCAGGACGAATACGTCCGCCCAGCGCGGAAGGGCGGGCGCGCTCACGCGGCCACCGCCTCGGGCTGGTGGCTCTGGGCCATGAGTAGCCCCAGCTCGGCCTCGGTGCACGCCCCGATCGCGCGCTCGCCGGTGATGCGACCCGCGTTCATCACCAGCACGCGGTCGGCGAGCGCGAGGATCTCTTCCAGCTCGGAGGACACCAGCAGGATCGCGCAGCCCGCGGCGCGCAGCGCGCGCAGCTGCCCATGGATGAACTCGATCGCACCGATGTCCACTCCGCGGGTGGGCTGGCCCACGAGCAGCACCCGCGGCGCCTGTCCCAGCTCACGCGCGAGCACCAGCTTCTGCTGGTTGCCGCCCGAAAAGCTTCCACAGGCCAGCTCGGGGGGCGCGCGGACGCACGTCGAAGCGCTCCATCATCAGGTCGGTGTCGCCGCGCATCCGCCGGCGGCGCAGGAAGCCCCCACCGCTGTACACGGGCAGCCCCTCGTAGCCGAGCACGCCGGACTCCCACGCCGCGAACTCCATCACCATCGCGCGCGCATGCCGGTCCTCGGGCACGTGCGCGAGCTGCAGCCGGCGCGCGGTGCGCGGCGTGAGCCAGCGAGTGGGGGAAAACGATTCGCCGGCAAGCGTCATCAAGCCCTGTTGCGGCACTCGCAGCCCGGAGAGCGCCTC
>JBDSRZ010000002.1:0-12679 GCA_039929025.1 Usitatibacter sp.
GCTGCGGCCGCGCGCGGCCGGCGGCAGCCTCGACCATGCCGGCACGGTCGAGGTGATCTCGAGCATCGAGCGCGATGGAAGGCCCGTCTTCCGCGACCTGCGCTGGGGCGTTTACGTGACCTTCAGCGCCGGCAACGAGTACGTGCGCCGCTGCTTCAACGAGTACGGCATCGTGACCGACCCCTCGGGCGAGTACGCCTCGATGTACAAGCCGAGCCACCTGATCGGGCTCGAGCTCGGCATCAGCGTGGCGAGCGTCGCGTTGCGCAACGAGGCCACGGGCGCCGCCACCGGATGGCGCGGCGACTGCGTCGCCACCGCCAAGCGCGCGCTCGCGGCGGGCGAGATGCTCGACGGCGAGGGCGGCTACACCGTGTGGGGCAAGCTCATGACCGCAACCGATTCCCTGTCCCGGTGCGCACTGCCCATCGGCCTCGCGCACAAGGTGAAGCTGAAGCGCGCGATCCCCGAGGGCCAGGTCGTTTCGTGGGATGACGTCGACTACGACGCGATGTCCGAGGCGGTGAAGACACGGCGCGAGATGGAGCGTACTTTTGGCGGCGAAGGCTCCGCGAAGCAAAGGGCGTTGAATCCGCCGATGAACGCCGATGAACGCCGATGAACGCCGATGAACGCCGATAAGGGCCGTGACTACGTGAATCGTTCGCGACAATGGAAGCAGCCCCCTGTAAGGCATGGTCTTGGGGTTGTTCTCGCCCTCCTTCTGGCCGTCTCTTCACTCGCCGCGCATGCGGAGGTGAAGGCAACCCACGCCTGGGTGCGTGCCACGGTGCCGTCGCAGAACAGCACCGGTGCCTTCGTCACGCTCACCAGCACCGAGGACGCCAAGGTCGTGGGCGTCGCGTCGCCCTCGGCGGCGGCGGTGGAGCTGCATGAATCGTCGATGGACAGCGGGATGATGCGGATGCGCGCGGTGGAAACTATCGCGCTACCGGCCGGCAAGGCGGTTGCCCTCGAGCCCGGCGCGACGCACGTCATGCTGATGGGCCTGGCCAGGCCAGCAATCGCCGGCGAGCGGTTCCCGCTGGTGTTCACCATCGAGGACAAGCGCGGCAAGCGCAGCTCGCTTGAAGTAAGCGCCGCGGTGCGCCCGATCGGCAGCCGATGAAGCTGCGCACCAGGCTCGCGCAGCGAGGACGCAGCGCCGCGGCGAGGCCCGGCCTGGTAAACCTGCCGGTGGAGCGCGCCTCCACCGTCACCTTCGCCTCGGTCGCGGAAATGGAGGACGTCCAGCGGCGCTTCGATGCCGACGAGGTGGTCCCCACCTACGCCATCGTCAACATGCCGCTGCGCGCGGCCTTCGAGGAACTGATGGTGGAGATCGAGGGCGGCTATCGCGCGGCGACATTCCCCTCGGGCCTGGCCGCGCTCGCCGCCGCGATCCTTGCATGCGTCAAGGCGGGTGAACACCTGCTGGTCACCGACAACTGCTACGGCCCGACGCGCAGGTTCTGCGACCGCACGCTCGCCCGGTTCGGCGTGCAGACCACGTATTTCGATCCCCTCGCTGGCGAGGCGGTGGCGAAGGCGATGCGGCCGGAAACGCGCGCGGTGTACCTGGAGAACCCCGGCTCGCTCACCTTCGAGGTCCAGGACTTTCCGGCGATCGCAAGGGTGGCGCGCGAGCGCGGCGCCGCGGTGATCCATGACAACACGTGGGCCACGGGCATCTTCTTTCGTTCCTTCGACCACGGCGCGGACCTCGTGGTGCAGGCCGCGACCAAGTATCCCGCGGGGCACTCGGACGTCCTGATCGGCGCGGTAGTGGCGAACGAGAAGTGGTGGCCGATGCTGCGCAACACGTCGCGCGACCTTGGGCAGCACTCAAGTCCCGACGACATCTACCTCGCGTTGCGGGGCATGCGCACGCTCGACGTGCGGCTGCGCCAGCACGAGAAGAGCGCCCTGGAGATCGCGCGCAAGCTCCAGGGACACCCTGCGATCCGGCGGGTCCTCCATCCAGCCCTCGAGGACGATCCGGGACATGCGCTGTGGAAGCGCGACTTCACCGGCTCCTCGGGACTCTTCGGCATCGAGCTCGCGCCGTGTCCCAAGGAGCAGGTGGCTCGCTTCATCGAGGGACTCGAATGCTTCGCGCTCGGCTACAGCTGGGGTGGTTTCGAAAGCCTCGTCTGCCCGGCGAGCCTCGGGCGCCATTCGCGCGCCACGCGTCCGTGGAACGGCGGTCCGCTAGTGCGGCTGCAGATCGGCCTCGAGGATCCGCAGGACCTTCACCAAGACCTGGTGCGCGCGCTGGATCGTTCGGGCGGATCGTGAAGCCCGGGCGGGCCGGCGTCGCCCTGGCGACCGCGGTCGGCGCCGCCACCGGGAGGCCTTTCCGGTGGGTATCCGAGGAGCCGGTCGCCGGCGGATGCATCCATTCGGCGCTGCGGCTATCGGGCGAGGACGGTGCCGGCAGCGTCGAGTACTTTGCCAAGATGAGCGAGGCGGATCGGGCGCCGATGTTCGCCGCCGAGGCCGATGGGCTCGCGGCGTTGCGCGAGGCGCACGCCGTCACCGTGCCGGGGGTCGTGGCGCAGGGCGACGACGGCGAGCGAGCGTGGCTGGTGCTGGAATGGCTCGAGCTTTCCAGCCTGGATGCCGCGGCGGGTGCGCGCCTGGGCAGCGCGCTCGCCCAGTTGCATCGCATTCCGCGGGAGCGGTTCGGCTGGGCCGGCAACAACTTCATCGGCGCGAGCCCGCAGCCGAATGGCTGGAACGACGAGTGGCTGCCGTTCTGGCGCGAGCGGCGGTTGATGCCGCAACTCAGATATGCCGTAAAAAACCGCCTGCCGTCGCGGATGATCGACCGCGGCGAGAGGCTCGCTGCCGACTGCGAGGCCTTCTTCTCGGGCCATCGCCCCGACCGATCGCTCCTGCATGGCGATCTCTGGAACGGAAACGTCGCGAAGCTGCCTGACGGCAGGCCGGTGCTCTTCGATCCCGCCGTTTACGTGGGCGATCGCGAGGCCGACGTCGCGATGACCGAGCTGTTCGGCGGATTCCCGCCGGACTTCGGCTCCGCGTATCGCGAGTCGTGGCCGCTGCCGGACAACTATCGCGTGCGGCGCGACTTCTACAACCTCTACCATGTGCTCAATCATGCGAACCTCTTCGCGGGCGGCTATGTCGGGCAGGCCGAGAAGTCCATCGAGCGGCTGCTCGCCGAGATCCGCTGACCGCTCGCTCGCTTCCCGAGCCGTGAGGGAGTAGAGTCGCGCGATGATTTCCCCGGCCATGCCCGCAGCCTCCACCCGCGTCCTCGTCGTCGATGACAACGAGGATGCCGCGGACAGCCTCGCCACGCTTCTCGGCGTGATGGGCTACGAGGTGCGCATCGCCTACGACGGCCCCGAGGCGATCGTGGCGGCCGACGAGTTCAAGCCGGCGGTGGCCCTCCTCGACATCGGTCTGCCGAAGCTCTCCGGGTACGACATCGCGCGCCACGTGCGCACGCAGCGCGGCGACGAGGTGCTGCTGGTGGCGATCACCGGCTGGGGCCAGGAAGACGACCGCCGCCGCGCGCGCGAGGCGGGTTTCGACCACCACTTCACCAAGCCAGCCGACTTCGATCGGCTCCTCGAGCTGATCGGCCAGGAACTGCGCGAGCGCAAGCTTACGAATTGATGTCGGTCGCGTAGCCATGGAAACCTGGAACGAGGTCGATCGCTATTTCATCGACACCCTGGGGCTCTCCGACCCCGCGCTCGAGAACGCGCTGCGCGAGAGCGACGACGCGGGCCTTCCGGCAATCAGCGTCTCGGCGCCCCAGGGAAAGCTGCTGCAGATCCTCGCGCTCACCTGCGGCGCCCGCTCGATCCTGGAGATCGGCACGCTCGGCGGATACAGCACCATCTGGCTCGCGCGCGCCCTGCCTCCGGGCGGCCGCATGATCACGCTCGAGCTCGATCCGCACCACGCTGAGGTCGCGAGGGCCAACCTGCGCCACGCTGGCGTCGACGGCAGGGTCACCGTGCGCGTCGGTTCTGCAGTCGAGACCCTGGGGCTCCTCGATCGCGAAGGTGCCGGTCCGTTCGACTTCGTCTTCATCGACGCCGACAAGCCATCGAACCCGCAGTACGTCGAGTGGGCGGTGCGCCTCGCGCGCCGCGGAACGCTCATCGTCCTCGACAACGTCGTGCGCGGCGGCAAGGTGATCTTGCGCGGCAGCGAGGATGCGAGCGTGCAGGGCGTGCGCCGCGCCATGGACATCTTTGCCACGGACGGGCGCCTGTCGGTCACGGCGATCCAGACCGTGGGCACCAAGGGATATGACGGCTTTGCCGTGGCACTCGTGGTCGCAGAGCCGCGGGCGGGCGCGGCGGGCCGCTGAGTGCCGCGAATAGCGTTCCGGCCGCTCGCCGAGGACGACTTCCCGCTCCTTTTCACCTGGCTCGCGCGCCCGCACGTGAAGCGCTGGTATGCGCGGGAGCCGGGCTCCTACCTGGAAGTCGCGGCGAAGTACCGGCCGCGGACCCAGGCCGGCAATCCGGTCGGCGCCTTCATCATCCGCATCGACGACTCGGACGCGGGCTATATCCAGAAGTACGCCCTCGATCCGTTCCCCGAGTATCGCCATCGCCTCGACCTCGATGGCGAATCCGGCGTCATCGGCATGGACCTCTTCCTGGGCGACGAGCGGCGCACCGGGCGCGGGCTGGGCTCATTCGTGATCCGCCGCTTCGTCCTGGACGAGGTGCTCGCGGATCCCGGTGTCAGCGCGTGCATCGCGGCACCCCACGAGGGCAACGCGCAATCGATCCGGGCTTTCGAGCGCGCCGGCTTCAGGCGCTGGAGGGCGATCGAAAACGAGGCCGGCGAGCGCGAGTGCGTGGTGCGCCGCGACCGCGACGGCGCGGACTACCGCATCGCCACCATCGACATCGCGGATAGCGCCACCTGCATACGCATGCACCGTGAGATGTATGCCGCCAGCTTCGGCACCGAGGAGGGACTCGAGGAAGAGATGGGCGAGGGCAACTCGCTCTATCTTGGGCAGCTGCAAGACAAGCTGGAGAAATGGCCCGAGGGCAACGTGCACCTGTGGCGCGACGGCCGCATCGTAGGCCAGCTGGAGATGCGGCTCCTCGAGGACGAGGACGATGTGGGCTACGTGAGCCTGATCCACGTGGTCGCCGAATACCGCGGCCACGGCCTCGGCAAGCGACTGCACCAGCACGCGATGCAGGTGAGCCGGGCTCGCGGCAAGCGGCTCATGCGCCTTTCGGTGAGCCAGCACAACGCCTCCGCCCTGCGGTTCTACAAGCGGCTGGGATGGGTGGTCGTCGGCGCGCGGCCCAACCGCCTGCCGATGGCGATCATGGAGATCCCCGTCACTTAGGCCGCGGCGGGCGCGGATACTCGACCGCCTTCGTGGAGATCTGCACGAATCGGTCGAGCCTCGCGAGCAAGCGCTCCTGGCGCGCGCTGATGAGCGGGTAGTGGCGCAGGTCGGTCAGCAGGTCGTGCGTCTCCCAGCAGGACTTGGCCGCGGTCACCCACTTCGCCGGGTCGATGCGGCGCATGTCATAGGGCACCGAGTAGCTGCGCAGCGTCTTGTGGCCGCGCTTGTTGGAGTATTCGTGAAAGTAGGAGAGGGTGAGCTCGCGCAGCGAGCGATAGATCGGATCGCGATAACGCAGCGGGGCGCCGTTGGTCTTGGAGAGGGCTCCCCAGTAACCGCCACGCCTGAACACGGCGATCACGTGCGGGTAGTCGCTCCGGTGGCAGTCCAGGTGCATGAGGAGCGGGGGATAGCCGTTCACCCACAGCGCCGCCGCCGCCACCATCGCACCCTCGATGCAGTGGGCGCGGCGCTGCTTCAGCACCTCGCGCACCGAGAGCACGGTCTCGCCGCCGATCTCGTGGTTGCACGGGATTGCGTTGAGGAAAGCCTGGATCTTTTCCGGAGACGACAGGCGCGCAAGGGTGCGGTATTCCCCGGGCGTGAGGTCGAGGTCCCCGGCGCGCGCGAAGCGCCTTGGATTCATGGACATGGCGCGCGCGAGGGCAAGGAGAATTGCGTGGGGCCGGTGCTAAGATTTGCCGATTGTACCCACCCGCAATTCGCATCCCCTCCATGATGTTTCGCCACCTCGCATGGTTCGCCTGCTGCATGATCCTCGCCACGCCGCCAGCCGTGTTCGCGGAGGCGGTCCTGCGCCTGGCCACCACCACCAGCACCGAGAACTCGGGCCTGCTCAAAGCCATCCTGCCGAAGTTCGAGGCGGCGAGCGGGCTCAGGGTTCACGTGATCTCGGTCGGCACCGGCAAGGCGATGAAGCTGGGCGAGAATGGCGACGTCGACGTCCTGCTGGTCCACAGCCGCCCCGACGAGGATCGCTTCGTCGCGCAGGGTTTCGGCGTCAAGCGCACCGACGTGATGTACAACGATTTCGTGATTGTCGGGCCGAAGGACGATCCGGCGCGCATCCGCGGGCAGCATGACGTCGTGGAAGCCATGCGCCGCATCCTTGATGCCAAGGCAGTCTTCGTGTCGCGAGGCGACGATTCCGGCACCGACAAGATGGAGAAGGGGTACTGGGAGCTGGTCGGGCGCCGTCCGGAGGGCCGGCAGTATCTCGCGGCGGGCCAGGGCATGGGCGAGGTGCTCACCATGGCGGGCAACCTCTCCGCATACACGCTCACCGATCGCGCGACCTTCGGCGCGTACCGCGCGCGCACCGGCCTCGACCTGCTGGTCGAAGGCGACAAGCGCATGTTCAATCCGTACAGCGTGATCGCGGTGAATCCGGCGCGCTATCCTGGGGTGAATGCGCGGGGTGCCACGCAGTTCGTCGAGTGGATCACGGGCCGCGACGGGCGGCGCGCGATCGCCGAATTCCGTGTGAACGGCGAGCAGCTCTTCGTCCCGACCCCGCGCTGAGATGAAGCTTGCATGGGCGGCGGCCCTGTTGATCGCGGGCCTTGCCCAGGCCGGGGAGCTGCGGCTGGGAGCAACGCACACCCTCCAGGACTCGGGCGTCCTCGGCGTGCTCCTGCCCGCGTTCGAGACCGCGAGCGGCGTGAAGGTCCGCGCGCTGGTCGCCGGCACCGGGCAGGTGATGAAATACGCGGAAAAGGGCGACGTCGACGTCGTCTTCACGCACAGCCGCGCCGATGAGGAACGCCTCGTGGCGCGCGGCATCGGCAAGTCGCGCGCCGACGTGATGTACAACGATTTCATCATCGTGGGGCCGGCGGGCGACCCCGCGCGCGTGCGTGGAATGCGCGATGCGGCGGCGGCGCTGAAGGCGATCCGCGCCGCCGGGGCCAAGTTCGTCTCACGCGGCGACGACTCGGGCACACACAAGAAGGAGCTGAGGCTGTGGGAGGCCGTCGAAGGGCTGAAGCCCTGGCCGGGATACCTGCCGTCCGGCCAGGGCGCGGGGCGCGCGCTGATGATGGCGCACGAGCTCGATGCGTACGACCTCGTCGATCGGGCGACTTACCGCCAGCTCGCGCGGCGCTTTCCGATGCCGATCCTGGTCGAGGGCGACGTGCGGCTGCTCAACGAGTACGGGGTGACGCCCTTGCGCGCCACCGCCGCGCGGCCCACCAACGAGCGCGATGCCGACCGCTTCGCGGCGTGGATCGTCTCGCCGCCGGCGCGCCGCCTGATCGAGGCCTACCGCATCGAGGGTGAGCAGGTGTTCAAGCTGGCGGCGTCGCGTTGACGCTGGCGCAAGCCACGGAGGAAGCGTTCCGGCGATTGTTCGCGGGCGACGCCGATCTCTGGACCATCGTCTGGATCTCGCTGAAGGTATCGCTCACCGCGCTTGCCGTGGCTACGCCCTTCGCGGTGGCGCTGGGCTTCTGGGTGGCCTCGAACCGGTTCGTGGGCCGGCGCTTCGTCGTCGTCTCGCTGCAGGCGCTGCTCAGCTTTCCCACGGTGGTGGTGGGACTGGTGCTCTACCTGCTGCTGTCGAGGAGCGGCCCGCTCGGCCCCTGGCACCTGCTCTTCACCCAGGACGCGATGATCCTGGGACAGGCGTTCATCGCCTTCCCGGTCCTGGCGGCATTCACGCTGGCGGCGGTGCAGGGCGCGGATCCCAGGCTTCGGGAGACCGCCGTGTCCCTCGGAGCCGGGCCGTGGCGCTCGGCGATCACCAGCCTGTACGAAGTGCGGTTCGCCGTCGTGGCCGGGGTGCTGAACGGCTTCGGCCGCGTCATCTCCGAGGTCGGCTGCTCGATGATGGTGGGCGGCAACATCGCAGGCTATACCCGCAACATCCCCACCGCGATCGCGCTCGAGACGAGCAAGGGCGACTTCGCCCAGGGCATCGCGCTCGGCGCGGTGCTGATGGCGTTCGCGCTCGGAGTGACGGCCTTGCTCGCGCTGGTCCAGGGAGGACACAAGTGAGCTTGCTGGAGGTCGGGGCGATCGTGAAGCGCTTCGGGTCGAAGGTGCTGCTGGACACCGGGCCGATGTCGATGCGCGCCGGCGACCTCATCGTGCTCACCGGCGACAACGGCAGCGGCAAGACCACGCTGCTGAAGATCATCGCCGGGCTCGAGCGCGCCGACCGCATGAGCCTCGCCTTCGACGGGCTGTGCGCGGACGAGCGCTCCTATCCCGGCGAGCTCCGGCGACGCATCGTCTACGTGCACCAGCATCCCTATCTCTTCGCAGCCTCCATCGCGGCCAACATCCGCTATGGGCTGCGAATGCGCGGCATCGAGGCGGGGGAGCGCGAAAAGCGGGTGAGCGAGGCGATTGCCTGGGCCGGCGTCGAGGAGTTGGGGGCTGTTCCGCCGCAGCGCCTTTCGGGCGGAGAGAAACAGCGCGTGGCCCTGGCCCGCGCCAAGGTGCTGGCGCCGCGCGTGATGCTGGTGGACGAGCCGACCGCGAGCCTCGACGCGCAGGCGCGCGCGCAGGTGATCGCACTCCTGCGCAAGACCGCCACGGGGGAGAACTGCGTCATGGTCGCCTGCCACGATCGCGAGCTGATCGAGCTGGAAGGCGCTCGCCGCTGGCACCTCGAGGGCGGGCGGATCGCCCCGGAGTAGTCCCCCGGGGCGGGAACCTACTTTTTCGCCGCCGCGACGATCTTCTGCAGCTCGCCCGACTGGGCCAGCTCGCGGATGATGTCGCAGCCGCCGACGAACTCGCCGTTCACGTAGAGCTGCGGAATCGTCGGCCAGTTGGCGTACTGCTTGATGCCCTCGCGGATATCGGAGTTCTGCAGCACGTCCACGGTGAAGACGTCCTGCGCGCCGCTCGTCTTGAGGAGCTGCGTCGCGGTGGCCGAGAAGCCGCACTGCGGGAACTGCGGCGAGCCCTTCATGTAGAGCACGATTGGGTGGCCTTCGACCTGCTGGCGGATGGTGTCCTGGACGCTCATTCGAAAAATCTCCTGTTGATGTCCCGCTGGCTTGCGCACCCCGATGGCGAGCTGAGCGGCTTGGGTCCGCTCCAGCGAGGATTGATCTACCCCTCAATTCTAGCGCGTGCCACGCGCGGAATACCCGCGAGGTCGGGAAGGGAAGCGATATCGGCGAATCCCGCGGCGGCAAGCAGCGCCGACACCGCGTCCGCCTGGTCGTATCCATGCTCAATGAGGACGCGACCCCCCGGATTCAAGTGGGCTGCGGCCCCGGCGACGATGGCGCGGATCGATTCCAGCCCGTCGCCGCTGCCGTCGGTGAGCGCCCCGCGCGGCTCGAAACGCAGATCACCCAGGGCCAGGTGCGGATCGGCGGCGCCCACGTAGGGCGGGTTGCTCACGATTACGTCGAAGCGACGGCCCGCGACCGGCGCGTACCAGGAGCCATGCAGGAGCTCGACCTGGGCACCAAGCGCCGCGGCGTTGGCGCGCGCGACTTCGAGAGCCTCGAGGCTGGAATCGGTGGCGACGATCTGCGCATCGGACCGCTCGCAGGCGAGCGTCACGGCTACCGCACCGCTCCCGGTACCGAGGTCCAGCAGCGTCGTGCGGCGTTCGATCTCCCGCGGCCGCCGCAATTCGGCGAGCGCCGCCTCGACCAGGGTCTCGGTCTCCGGCCGCGGAATCAGCACCGCCGGGCTCACGGCGAAGTCGCGCGAGTAGAACTCGCGGGCGCCGATGAGGTAGGCGACCGGATGGCCGAGGGCGCGCAGCGCGACCAGGCTGTCGATGCGCGCATCCTCGGTCTCCGTGAGGATGCGCATCGGATTGGCGACGAGATAGGCGCGGTTCACCCCGAGGAGATGGGCCATCAGCACCTGCGCGTCGATCCGCCCGATGCTGGCGATCGCCTCCTCGAGCGCGGCCTTGAGCGACAGCATCGGGGTCAGCCTTCCCCGGTCTCGCCGAGGCTCGCGAGCTGGTCGGCCTGGTGCTCCGCGGAGAGGGCGTTGGCGATCTCGTCCAGCCCGCCATCCATGATCTGGTCGATCTTGTGCAGCGTGAGGTTGATGCGGTGGTCGGTCACGCGCCCCTGCGGGAAGTTATAGGTGCGGATGCGGTCGGAGCGGTCGCCGGAGCCCACCAGGCTCTTCCTCTCGCTCGCTTCCTTGGCCTGCGCCTCGCGCATCTGCTTGTCCTTGATGCGGGCGGCGAGCACGCGCCAGGCCTGCTCGCGGTTCTTGTGCTGGCTCCTCGCGTCCTGGCACTCGACCACGATTCCGGTGGGCGCGTGGGTGAGGCGCACCGCGGAATCGGTCTTGTTCACGTGCTGGCCGCCGGCGCCGCTCGCGCGGAAGGTGTCCACGCGCACGTCGGCGGGGTTGATCACCACGCCGCTCGCGTCGTCGGCTTCCGGCATCACCGCAACGGTGGCCGCGGAGGTGTGGATGCGCCCCTGAGTCTCGGTCGCCGGGACTCGCTGCACGCGATGGCCGCCGGACTCGAACTTGAGCTTGGAGTACGCGCCCTGCCCCACTACGCGCGCGATCACCTCCTTGTAACCCCCCGCCTCGCCGGGGCTCTCCGAGACGATCTCCACCTGCCAACGGTTCCGTTCGGCGTAGCGTGTGTACATCCGCAACAGGTCGCCGGCGAAGAGAGCGCTCTCGTCGCCGCCGGTGCCGGCGCGAATCTCGAGGAAGAGGTTCTTGTCGCCGTTGGGATCGCGCGGCAGGAGCATGCGCTGCAGCTCGCCCTCGAGCGACTCGATGCGGCCCCGGGCGGCGCGCAACTCCTCCTCGGCGAAGGCGCGCATCTCCGGATCCTTCGCCATGTCCTCGGCGGCCGCCACGTCGCCCTGCGCCCTGCGGTATTCGTTGAACGCGCCGACGACGGGCTCGATCTCGGCGCGCTCCTGGGAAAGGCGCCGGTAATTGTCGAGGTTGCCGGTGACGTCGGGATCGGCGAGCTTCACGTCGATCTCCTTCAGCCGCGAATCGAGGCTCGCGAGCCTCACGGCGATCGACTCCTTCATCGCTCGTGCCCCGGCTCGGCGCCTTCGATGGGGTAGAGCGTCTCGAGCGCGCGCATCAGCTGCTCGCGCTCTCCCGCCGCGGCGCGCGACAGGGCCTGGCTGGGGTGGTGCAGGAACTTGTTGGCGAGGCCGGCGGCGAGCGCCTCGAGCACCGCGCGCGGGTCGTCGCCGCGCGCGAGGCGCGCGCGCGCTCGCTCGAGCTCGGCTTCACGGTAGAGGTCCGCGCGGCGGCGCAGCTCCACGATCGCCGGGGCGGCGGTGCGCGAGCTCTGCCAGGCGCGGAATTCGGCGAGCTGCGCGGTCACGATGGTCTCGGCCTGTTCCACTGCCGCGCGCCGGCTCTCGGCGCCTTCCTGGACGATCTTGCCGAGGTCGTCGATGGTGTAGAGGAAGACGTCGCGAAGGCCGGCGACTTCGGGCTCCACGTCGCGCGGAACGGCGAAATCGACGATGAACATCGGCCGGCGCTTGCGCGCCTTGAGGGCGCTCTCGATGAGGCCCTTGCCCAGGATCGGCAGCGACGAGGCGGTGCCGGTGACCACGATGTCGAACTCGTGCAGCCGTGCCGGCAGCTCGGCGAGCGCGATCGCCTTGGCCTCGAAGCGCTCGGCGAAGGATTCCCCGCGGGCGAGCGTGCGGTTGGCGACCACTACCGCGAGCGGGCGCTGGGCGACGAAGTAGGTCGCCGCGAGCTCCACCATCTCGCCCACACCGATCAGCAGGAGTTTCGTGCGCGTGAGGTCGCCGAAGACGTTCTGCGCCAGGCGCAGCGCCGCCGCCGACATCGAGATGGACTGGGCACCCAGGCCGGTCTCCGTCCGCACCTTCTTGGCGGCGGCGAAGGTCTGCTGGAAGAGGCGGTGGAGCGCCGTCCCGAGGGTGCCGACCGCCTCCGCGTTGCGCACCGACTGCTTCATCTGCCCGAGGATCTGGGGCTCGCCGAGAACCATGGAGTCGAGCCCCGAGGCGACACGGAATGCGTGGCGCACCGCCTCGTCCCCGGAATGGCAATAGAGAAGGTCCTCGATGACGGCCCCGGCCTTGGACGCCTCCCCGGCGAGCCAGGCCCGGGCCGCCAGCGGCGCCTCGGAGCGCACATAGACTTCGGTGCGGTTGCAGGTGGACACCAGCACCGCCTCCTCGACGCCGGGCTGGGCGGCGAGGCTCGCGAGCGCCTCCACCTGCCGTTCGGCAGGGAACGCCACCTTCTCGCGGACCTCGAGCGGGGCGCTATGGTGGTTGATGCCGAGGACGTGGAGGGCCATGGGGTCGAAAATTATAGCCGATTGATGTAGCC
>JBDSRZ010000003.1:0-9367 GCA_039929025.1 Usitatibacter sp.
GCGCGCGCGATGCCGAGCGCCTGCGCGGCGATGCCGATCCGCCCGCCTTCGAGGTTGGAGAGCGCGATCGCGAGGCCCTTGCCGCGCGGTCCCAGCAGGTTGGCCTCGGGAATGGCGCAGCGCTCGAAGAGGATCGGTGAGGTGTCGAGGGCCTTGATGCCCATCTTGCTTTCGCGCTTCTGCGGGAAGAAGCCGTTGGTCTCGGTGGGCACCAGGAAGCAGGAGATGCCCTTCTTGCCGAGGTCGGGATCGGTGACCGCGAAGACGAGGGCCACCTTCGCGCGATGCGCGTTGGAGATGAACTGCTTGGTGCCGTCGAGGATCCACTGGCCGGCCTCGAGGCGCGCGCGCGTGCGCAGGTTGTTCGCCTCGCTCCCCGCCTGCGGCTCGGTGAGACAGAAGCAAGCGATCTTGCGACCGCTGGCGAGGTCCGGCAGCCAGGCGCGCTTCTGCTCGTCGGTGCCCCAGCCGAGCAGGATGCCGCAGCCGAGGCCGTTCTGCACGCTCATCAGCGTGGCGGTCGCGGCGCAGCCGGCGGCGATCTCCTCCACCGCAAGCGCATAGGCGACATAGTCGGCTCCGGTGCCGCCCCACTCCTCGGGGACGAGCATCCCGAGGAAGCCCAGCTCGCCCAGCTTGGCGACGACGGCGTCGGGGATCCAGCCTTCCTTCTCCCACTGGCCCGCGTGGGGCGCCAGCTCGGCGCGCGAAAAGTCGCGTGCCATGTCCCGGACCATGCGCTGCTCGTCGGAGAGGAAGTCCGCGCGTGCCCGGGTGAGCATCGGGCTACTTCGCGTTCTTTTCGGCGTTGTCGACCGAGTCCTGCGCCTTCTTGTTGATGTCGGCCCCGAGCGCCTTGGCGTCCTCGACCGCCCTCACCTGGGCGCCGAAAGCGTCCTTCTTCGCGCGCTCCAGGGCCTCGGCGCGCTCGGTGGCGGCGTCGACCTTGGGTGTCGCGGGCTTGCCGCAACCGGCGATGGCGAGCGCCGCGAGGGCGGCCGCCATGCGGGCAGCGGCCGGGATCATGCGCGCACGGCCTTTACGCGCTGGCGGATGTCGGCGCGGACCTTCGGCGGCAGGTGGTTCCAGCGCACCCCCGCGACCGCGCCCGCGAGGGCGAGGCAGGCGGGGACGGCGTCGCGCTCGGGATTGATGCGGCGCAACTGCAGCCACGCATCCCAGAAGCCGACGCGCATCAGCGCCTCGAGAGAGTCGATGCCGAGCGCGCGCAGCTCGGTGGCCAGCGTGCGGCCGATGTTGGGGGTTTGCTCGATCGGAGTAGCAGCAGTTGCGGTGTTCACATGACCTCCAGTGCGATTGCCGTTCCCTCGCCGCCGCCTATGCAAAGCGCAGCGACGCCCTTTTTCAAGCCACGCTTCTTGAGAGCGTATATAAGCGTCGTGATGATGCGGGCGCCGGTGGCGCCGATGGGATGGCCGAGCGCGACCGCGCCGCCATTCACGTTGATCTTGGCCGGATCGATGCCGATGTCCTTGATGGCCGCCATGGCGACCACCGCGAACGCCTCGTTCACCTCGAAGAGGTCGACGTCGGAAGCCTTCCAGCCGGCCTTCTTCAGCACCTTCTCGATCGCGCCCACCGGGGCGGTGGTGAACCACTCCGGCTCGTGCGCGTTGGAGGCATGGGCGAGGATGCGCGCGAGCGGGTTGGCCCCGCGCTTCTTCGCCTCGGCTTCGGTCATCATCACCAGCGCCGCGGCGCCGTCTGAAATCGACGACGAAGTGGCCGCGGTGACGGTGCCGTCCTTGTTGAACGCGGGGCGCAGCGTCGGAATCTTGTCGAGCTTCACGTTGAAGGGCGTCTCGTCGTCCTTGACGACTTCTTCGCCCGCGCGGCCTTTCACGGTCACTGCGGCGATCTCGTCGGCGAAGTCGCCCGACTTCGAGGCCGCGACCGCACGCTCGGTCGAGGTCTTGGCGTAGGCATCCATGTCGGCGCGTGAAAAGCCGTACTTCGCCGCGGTAGCGTCGGCGTAGTGGCCCATGGGCTTGCCGCTGTAGGCATCCTCGAGGCCATCGAAAGCCATGTGGTCGAGCATCTGCTGGTGTCCGTAGCGGTAGCCGGCGCGCGATTTCATCAGCATGTGCGGCGCGTTGGTCATCGACTCCATGCCGCCCGCGACCACGATGGTCGAGTTGCCTGAGGAGAGCGAATCGAAGGCCATCATCGTGGCCTTCATCGCCGAGCCGCACATCTTGTTGACGGTGGTGGCGGGCGTGGAATTGGCCAGCCCCGCCTTCATCGCCGCCTGGCGCGCCGGCGCCTGGCCCTGGCCCGCGGACAGCACGCAGCCGAAGATCACGTCGTCGACTTCGCCGGGCTTCACGCCCGCCTGCTCGACCGCTGCCTTGATGGCGACCGCGCCCAGCTCGGAGGCGGACACCGAGTTGAATTTGCCCTGCATCGACCCGATGGGGGTTCGCTTGGCGCCGACGATGACGATGTTCTCAGCCATGACTTCTCCCTAAACCGATTCTTCGAAAAGCTCGCGCCCGATCAGCATGCGGCGGATCTCGTTGGTGCCGGCGCCGATGTCGTAGAGCTTCGCGTCGCGAAGCAGGCGCCCTGCGGGAAATTCGTTGATGTAGCCGTTGCCGCCCAGGGCCTGGATCGCCTCGAGCGCCACGGCCACCGCGTTCTCGGAGGAAAAGAGCAGGCAAGCGGCGGCGTCCTTGCGCGCGGCGCGCCCGCGGCCCTAGTCGAGCGCCCCGGCCACACGGTAGCTGAAGGCGCGCGAGGCCTGCAGCCTGGTGTACATGTCGGCCACCTTGCCCTGCATCAGCTCGAAGGTGCCGATCGGTTGGCCGAACTGCTTCCTCTCGTGCAGGTAAGGCAGCACCAGGTCCATGGCCGACTGCATGATCCCGAGCGGACCCCCGGAGAGCACAACGCGCTCGGTGTCGAGGCCCTTCATGAGGACCTTGGAACCGCCGTTCACGCTCCCGAGCACGTTCTCGTCAGGGATCTCGCAGTCCTGGAAGACCAGCTCGCAGGTGTTCGAGCCGCGCATGCCGAGCTTGTCCAGCTTCTGCGCGGTGGAAAAGCCTTTCATGACCTTCTCGACCAGGAAGGCGGTCATCGCCTTCGAGCCCTGGTCCTTTTGCGCAGTGCGCATGTAGACGATGGCGACGTCGGCATCGGGGCCGTTGGTGATCCACATCTTCGAGCCGTTGGCGACCCAGCGGTCGCCCTTCTTCTCGGCGCGGCAGGCCATGGAGCCCACCACGTCGGAGCCCGCGCCGGACTCGCTCATCGCGAGCGCGCCCACGAAGTCGCCCGAGCAGAGCTTCGGCAGGTACTTGCGGCGCTGGGCTTCGGAGCCGTTCAAGTAGAGGTTGTTCACGCAGAGGTTGGAGTGCGCCCCGTAAGACAGGCCCACCGAAGCCGAGGCACGCGAGACTTCCTCCATCGCGACCACATGGGCCACGTAGCCGAGGCCGGTGCCGCCATGGCTCTCGGGCACCGTCATGCCGAGGAGTCCCAGCTCGCCCAGCTTCTTCCACATGTCGGCCGGGAATTCGTTGTTGCGGTCGATCTCGGCCGCGAGCGGTGCGAGCTCCGCGTCGCACATGCGCTTCACCGTATCGCGGAGCGCATCGAAATCCTCAGTCAAATGGGTATCGAAAAGCATCGAGCGGGGTGCGGGGCAACAAACCGTATCGGGGAGCGTAATTATCGCTCGAAATGGGATTTCCCGGGTGAGAGGGGCCTGGGCGGCCATTCCGGCGATGGCCGGCACCACCACTTCGGGTTTGTCGCGGTGCGGCGCGTGTCCGCAGCGCGCGATCCGCAGGATTCGCACATTCGCCTCGGCCGACGCGCTGGCGGCGATCGCCTCGACCGGCGTCACGCTGCTGATCAGTCCCATCGAGGCGCCGGTGGAATGTGGCGACGTGTTGAATCCCGGCCCCCGGATTCACGATTGCCGAGGCACGCTCCGCCGGGACGTCGCGATCGTTTCCCGAATGCGACGTCATTTCGCGGTGAGGCGGATGGCGCCGTCGAGGCGGATCACTTCTCCGTTGAGGACCTCGTTCTCGATCACGTGCTTCACCAGCGCCGCGTATTCGTCGGGCCTGCCCAGGCGCGCGGGAAAGGGCACCTGCTGTCCGAGGGAGGTGCGGACCTCCTCCGACATGCCCTGGAGCATCGGCGTGTCGAAGATGCCGGGCGCGATGGTGACCACGCGGATGCCGAAGCGCGCGAGCTCACGGGCGATCGGCAGCGTCATGCCGTTCACGCCGGCCTTCGAGGCCGCGTAGGCGGCCTGGCCGATCTGGCCGTCCATCGAGGCGACCGACGAGGTGTTCACCAGCACGCCGCGCTCGCCGCTGGCGAACGCCGGCTGCAGGCTGATGCGCGCGGCGACGAGCCGGATCACGTTGAAGGTCCCGACTAGGTTCACCTTCACCGCGCGCTCGAAGGACGCGAGCGAGTGGGGCCCGGTCTTGCCGACCACGCGTTCGCCCGGGGCGATGCCGGCGCAGTTCACCGCGCCATGGATCGCACCGAAGACCGATACGCACAAGTCCACCGCCGCCTGGGTCTGGCCCTCGTCGGTGACATCGGCCTTGAGGAAGCGCGCGTTCGGGCCCAGTTGGCTCGCGACCGCCTCGCCCCCCTCGTTCACGTCGGCGATCACGACCTTGCCGCCGTTGGCGACCAGCATGTGGGCCGTCGCCTCGCCCAGGCCCGAGCCGCCGCCGGCGATGAGGAAGGTGTTGTTCTGGATCTGCATGTCAGGATGTCTTTTCCGGATATGGATTGCGGAGGGCAACGAGCGGCAGGTCGCGTTCCCGAGCCCAGCTCTCCCAGTGATCGGCCGTCTCGGCGGCGAAACACTCCCGAAGCGCTGCGGCATCGAGCGTGGCGAGGCCGAGGGACGACGCGAGGCGTGCGGCGAAGTGCGGCTCGAGCGCCGCGACCGCGATCCAGCCCTCGCGCGCCGCATACAAATTATAGCCGGCGAGCCCGCCGCCGAGCATCGCGCCGGGAGCGGTGAGTCCTTCGTGCAGCGGCTGCGCGAGCGCCCGCGCGGCATCCTCCAGCGGCACCGCCCGCGATCCACCGCGCCCGCTGCGGCGCCGCGCGAGGACCAGCGCCAAGGCCGTGCTCACGGCCCGCTCGGCGCCCGCGATGTCGGCGAAGAGCGTGGGCGGCATTGCTGGCGGCCGCACCATGCCATGCATCGCCATGTAGGTGAGATCGTGTCCGGGCACCTCGTCGTCGGGCGCGGGATGGCCGGTGATCGCGACGTGGCAGAGCAACGGATGGCGCGATGCGAGGTTCGCGGGATCGAGGGCGAGGCGCGCGAGCGCGGAGGCACGCTGCGCCGTGACGAGGATGTCGGCCCTGGCGAGCAGGAGGTCCACCCGTTCGCGCCCCGCGGGGTCCTTGAGGTCGATGCGGTGGATGTCCATGCCGCCGTGCAGCCGCCGGTACCACGCGGGACAGTAGGTCTCGAACGGATCGCCGGTCATGGGCTCGATCTTCGCCACGGAGGCGCCCAGGTCCCGCAACCGCGCGCACGCCACCGGACCCGGAAGGTTGAGTGCGGTGGAGACGACGACGATTCCTTGCAGGTACTCCATCCCCTTATTATCAACGCATGGCTCCGCAACTTCCCGCGTCCGTCCGCGTCATCGTTCGCGGCTGGCTCAACTGCAACCAGATCGTGCTGCTCGCACCGGGCGACAACGTGCTGGTCGATTCCGGATACTCCTCGCACCGCGAGCGCACGCTCGAGCTCCTCGCAAGCCGCGACGGCCTCGACCGGCAGCCCCTCGAGCGCCTCATCAATACCCATTGCCATTCCGACCACATGGGCGGCAACACGGCGGTGGCGAGCGCCTTCGGATGCCGGGTCACGATCCCCGAGGGCGAGGTGAAGCACGTGCGGCCGTGGACGGCGCAGAGCGCCTGGATGGAGCAGTTCGACCAGCGGGCCGATCCGTTCCATTTCGACGACACGATCCGGGCGGGCGACACGTTCATGGCCGGCGGCTTCGAGTGGCAGGCGCACCCGGCTCCCGGCCACGACATGGACGCGCTGATGTTCTTCGAGCCGGGCAATCGCATCCTCATCTCCGGCGACGCGCTGTGGCAGGACGGCATGGGGTTCGTCTGGCCGGAGGAGGGTGCCAATCCGTACATCGAGGCGGCGCGCGCGGCGCTGGCGACCATCGAGCGTCTCGATCCCGCGACCGTGATCCCGGGCCACGGCGCCCCGTTCGCGGGGGTGGGCAAGTCGATCGCGGGCGTGCGCGGGCGCCTCGACGCCTTCGAGCGCGATCCGGCGAAGTGCGCGCGCCACGTGGTGAAGGTGATGTTCGTCTTCGCGCTGCTCGACCGCGAGGAGATGGCGGTCGCGGAGGTGGCCGCCTACCTGGAACGCGTGCCCTGCTACGGGATGATGGCGCGGCGTTTCCTGGGCACGCGCCCGGCGGCGCTCGCCGAATGGCTCCTCGCCGACCTGCAGCGCGCGGGCGCCGTCCGCATCGAGGGCGGCATCGTCCGGCCGGCGATGGCGGCCTGAGGGCGCCCCGATACTGCGGTAACATCCATCGAGCCTCGCCTGCAGAGCGGGGGCGCCAAGAAATCGCGAGGAGATCGACGGTGAGTCAGGCTGAGGCCGGCGCGGCCGACACGTTCCCAAAGCTGCTGCTGCACCACGCCAGCGGCCGGAGCACGCACCCCGCCATCCGCGAGAAGGACCTCGGCATCTGGCAGACGTACAGCTGGGGCGAGATGCGCGAGGAGATCGAGGCGCTCGCGGACGGCCTCGCCGCCGCGGGCGTGAAGCGCGGCGACCACGTCGCCGTGATCGGCGCCAACCGGCCGCGCCTCTACTGGACGATCACCGCCGCCCAGGCGCTCGGCGCGATCCCGGTGCCGTTCTACGAGGACGCCGTCGCCCAGGAGATGACCTACGTTTTCGAGGACGCCGAGATCGCCTACGCCGTGGTCGAGGATCAGGAGCAGGCCGACAAGCTGTTCGAGATCATGCCGCAGTGCCCGCGCCTGAAGCACGTCTGGTACGACGATCCGCGGGGGTTGCGCCACTACCGGCAGACCGAGCTGGCGAGCTACGAGGCGCTGGTGGAGGCGGGACGCGCCCATGGGCGCGCCAATCCCGGGTTCTTCGAGGCGCAGATCGCCGCCGGCAGCCCGGGCGATACCGCGATCATGATGTACACCTCCGGCACCACGGGACATCCCAAGGGCGTGGTCCTGAGCCACGACAACCTGATCCTCGCCAGCCGCGCCTATGCCGAGCTCGAAGGCCTCACCCACGAGGAAGAGGTCCTTGCCTACCTGCCGATGGCGTGGATCGGGCAGAACCTGTTTTCCTACGCGCAGTGGATGGCGGTCGGATTCCGCATCAACTGCATCGAGTCGGGCGAGACGGTGATCACCGACATGCGCGAGATCGGTCCCACTTATTACTTCGCTCCGCCGCGGGTGCTCGAGGCGCTGCTCACCCAGGTCACCATCCGCATGGAGGACGCGAGCTACGTGAAGCGGCGCATGTTCGGGCACTTCATGGAGCTCGCGCGGCGCGTGGGCTCGCGGATCCTCGATGGCACGCCCGTTGGCGGCATGGACCGGCTGCGCTACGCGCTCGGCAACGTGCTGGTCTACGCGCCGCTGCGCAATACGCTCGGCATGTCGCGCGTGCGCGTGGCGTATACCGCGGGCGAGGCCATCGGCCCCGACCTGTTCGTCTTCTACCGCTCGCTCGGCATCAACCTGAAACAGCTCTACGGTTCCACCGAGACCTCGGTGATGGTCTGCGTGCAGCCCGATGGCCAGGTGAAGCCCGACACCGTCGGCCCGCCGATGAAGGGGGTCGAGGTCCGCGTGCTCGACTCGGGCGAGATCGTGCTGCGCTCGCCGGGGCTGTTCCGCGCGTACTACAAGAACGACGCGGCGACGCGCGAAGCCAAGGACGCGGAGGGCTGGTTCCACACCGGCGACGCGGGTTTCTTCGACCCGGCCGGGCACCTGAAGATCATCGATCGCGCCAGGGACGTGGGCAAGCTCGCCGACGGCACCCTCTTCGCGCCCAAGTATCTCGAGAACAAGCTCAAGTTCTTTCCCTATATCAAGGAGGCGGTCGCCTTCGGCGACGCGCGCGCGGAAGCCACCGCGATGATCAACATCGACGTGCAGGCGGTGGGTGACTGGGCCGAGCGGCGCGGCATCGCGTATTCGGGCTATACCGACCTCGCCGCGAAACCGCAGGTGATCGAGCTGGTGGCCGACTGCGTGGGGAAGGTGAACGCCGACCTCGCGCGCGACCCGAAGCTCGCCGCGAGCCAGATCCACCGCTTCGTGATCCTGCACAAGGAGCTCGACGCCGACGACGGCGAGCTCACGCGCACCCGCAAGGTGCGGCGCGGCTTCATCGGCGAGAAGTACGCCGCTGTCGTCGATGCGCTCTACGCGGGCACCGAGCGCTGCGTGGTCGAGGCCCAGGTCCGGTTCGAGGACGGGCGCACCGGCAACGTGCGCGCCGAGCTGCACCTGAACCGGGCGCCGACCTACGCGCCCGACGCGGTGAAGGCGGCGGCATGAACCTGCGCGAGCTCGACGCCCAGGAGGCCGCCCGCACGGTGGGCGACGTGATCCTGTCGGTCGACTCGGTGTCGCTCGCCTTCGGTGGCGTCACGGCGCTCTCCGAGGTGAGCTTCGACGTGCGCGAGCACGAGGTGCGCGCCATCATCGGCCCGAACGGCGCCGGCAAGAGCTCGATGCTGAACGTCATCAACGGCGTCTACCGCCCCCAGGCCGGGAGCGTCACCTATCTTGGCCAGACGCACGCCGCGATGCATCCGCATACCGCGGCCAGGCAGGGCATCGCGCGCACTTTCCAGAGCCTCGCGCTCTTCAAGGGCATGTCGGTGCTGGAAAACATCCTCGCCGGGCGCAACCTGATGATGAAGACCAACATCTTCCTGCAGGCGCTTCGCGTGGGGCCGGCGCTGCGCGAAGAGATCGTGCACCGCAAGCGCGTGGAAGAGATCATCGACTTCCTCGAGATCCAGCACGTGAGGAAGACCCCGGTGGGGCGGCTGCCCTACGGCCTGCAGAAGCGCGTCGACCTGGGCCGGGCGCTTGCCGCCGAGCCCCGCGTGCTGCTGCTCGACGAGCCCATGGCGGGCATGAGCGTCGAAGAAAAGCAGGACATGAGCCGCTTCATCCTCGACGTGAACGACGAGTTCGGCACCACCATCGTGCTGATCGAGCACGACATGGGGGTGGTGATGGACCTCTCCGACCGCGTGGTGGTGCTCGACTACGGCCGCAAGATCGCCGACGGCACGCCGAGCGAAGTGCGCGCCAA
>JBDSRZ010000004.1:0-12248 GCA_039929025.1 Usitatibacter sp.
AGAAGAGATCACTTTCGCCTCGATGTCGTGCCCGCCGGCGGCTACGATGCGCACGTCCTCGGGGCGGAACATCACCTCGCGCCCGTCGCGCGTCATCCTGTTCATCGTGCCGATGAAATCCGCGACGAACGCGGTCGCGGGATGGTGGTAGATCTCCTGCGGCGTCCCGGCTTGCGCGATCCGGCCCTTCTCCATCACCACGATGCGGTCGCCCAACGCCATGGCCTCGGCCTGGTCGTGGGTCACGTAGACGGCGGTGATGCCGAGCTGGCGGAGCAGGCGGTCGATCTCCACGCGCAGCTGCTCGCGGAGCTTGGCGTCGAGCGCGGTGAGCGGCTCGTCGAGCAGCAGCACGCGCGGCTGGATCGCGAGCGCGCGGGCGAGCGCCACGCGCTGCTTCTGCCCGCCGGAGAGCTGATCCACGCGCCGATTGCCGAAGCTCCCCAGGTCGACGAGCGCGAGCATCTCGGCCACGCGGTTGGCGCGGAGGTGGGCCGCTGTCTTGCGCACGCGCAGCCCGTAGGCCACGTTCTCCGCCACGGTCATGTTGGGGAAGAGCGCGTAGCTCTGGAACACCATGCCCACGCCGCGCTGTTCGATCGGCTGCGCGGTCACGTCCTCGGTGTCGAAGAGGACGCGGCCGCCAGGATCGGGCGATTCGAGCCCCGCGATGATTCGCAGCGTCGTGGTCTTGCCGCAGCCCGAGGGGCCGAGGAGGACCACGGTTTCACCGGCGGCGATATCGAGCGTGAGTGGCTCGAGCGCGCGAGTCCCGTCGACGAAGGTCTTGGCGCAGTCCTGCAGGTGGATCGCGATGGCCATGCCTACCCTCTCCCTGACCCTCTCTCGCTCCGAGACCGGAGCCCGAGGGTGAGGGAATTGCTCGCCCACTGCATCCCGATCAGCAGCGGCACGATCATGAACAGGAATATCAGCGTGTACGCCGAGCCGATCTCGAGTCGCATCGAGGCGTAGCTGTCCGCGAGGCCCACCGGCAAGGTCTTGGTGAGTGGCGTGTGCAGCATCCAGGTGAGATTGAATTCACCCATCGAGAGCGTCACCACCATCAGGGATCCCGCCAGGATCCCCGGGCGCACGTTGGGCAGCACGACGCTCACGAAGCGCTCGCGGAAGCTGGCACCGAGGCTCGCGGCGGCCTCCTCGAGCGTCTTAAGGTCCACCGCCATCATCACCGCGAGCACCGATCGCACCATGAACGGCAGCGTGAAGAGCACATGGCCCACGAGGATAAAGAACCAGCTCGCGCGAAAGTCGCGCCAGCCGCCATACAGGAGTATCAGCGCGAGGGCGGTGGCGAGGCCCGGAACGGCGATCGGCAGCGTGATCAGCTCCTCGATCAACCGCGTCCAGCGGCTCTGCGCCCGTGCGAGCGCGTAGGCGGCCGGGATGCCGAGCACGAAAGTCACCACCAATGTGCCCAGGGCGACGTAGATCGAGCGCCAGATGGTCTCGTGGTACAGCGACCACACTTCCCCTACCCACCGGAGCGTGAGGCCGCTCTTCACGCCGATGAAGTAGTTCTCCGTGAGCCCGGCGAGGATCGACATCACCAGCGGCACGACCAGGAACGCGCACACGGTCAGCGTCAAGGCGAGCTGCAGCCAGTAGCGTAGAGGCCTTACCTTCATCCCAGCCGCGCTCTTCTCCCTCTCCCCTGGGAGAGGGTCGGGGAGAAGGTGGGGCCACGGTTTCTCATCCCGCCGCCGCCACGCCCGCGCCCGCAAGCGACCGCGCCAGCGCCAATGCCGCCCAGGTGATGAGCCCGAGCACGATCGAGAGCGACGCGGCGGAGGCGAAGTTCGCGTAGTTGGTGAACTCGTTGTAGATGGTGATAGGCAGCACGTTGATCTGAGTCGCTAGCGTGAACGCGGTGCCGAACGCGCCCATCGAGGTTGCGAAGCAGATCGCGCCCGAGGAGATGATCGCGGGTCCCAGCGCCGGCAGGATCACGTCGCGCGTCACCTGCCAGGTCGAGGCGCCGAGCGATCGCGCGGCTTCCTCGAGCGCGGGATCGAGCTTCTCCACCGACGCCATGATGGTGAGGATCACGCGCGGGATGGAGAAGTACAGGTACCCCATGAAAAGCCCCGCCATTCCGTAGGCGAAGACGAGCTTCTCGTCGAAGAGCCGCGAGGTGATGTCGCCGATGAGCCCCTGGCGCCCGGCGAGCAGGATCACCATGAAGCCCACGACCACACCCGGGAAGGCGAGCGGCAGCGTCATGAGCGACACGAGCAGCCCGCGGCCGGGAAAGCGGTTGCGCTGCAGGAAGATGCCGGCGACGAGGGCGAGTGCCAGCGTCGCCACGCTCACGCCTGCCGACAGCAGCACGGTGGAGACAAGGCTCCTCAAGTAGTTCGCGTTGGTCACCACCGCGAAGTATGCTGCGAACCCTTCCTTGCCGGCGCCGCCCACCTGCACCAGCCGCGCCATCGGCAGCAGCCAGAAGGCGGCGAATACGATCAAGGCGGGCACTGCGAGGAGCAAAGCCCGGCGACGGTCTCGGGTTATGGGATCCAAATTGGGCCCCCGCCTACGCGGGGGCGACGTCATTGCCGCGGGGGGCGACGTCATTGCCGCGAGGGGCGACGTCATTCCCGCGAGGGGCGACGTCATTCCCGCGGGGGGCGACGTCATTCCCGCGAGGGGCGACGTCATTCCCGCGTAGGCGGGAATCCAATTTCACCGTCACTGCACTTCCTTGAGGTAACGCTCGCTGAACGCCTTCTGCGCCTCGGCCATCTTGCCGTAGTCCACGGTCTTGGCGCGGGCGTACTCGGCCGCGGGCAGGAAGTTGGCCTGGGCCTCCTTCGAGATCGCGGAGGCGCGCACCGGGCGAAGGTACGCGTTGGCCCACACCGCCTGGCCTTCATCGGACATCAGGTGGTCGAGAACCTTCTTCGCGTTGGCCTGGTTGGGGCCGTTCTTCACCATCGACATCACGTAGGGCACGACCACGGTCCCTTCGGACGGGATCACGAAGGCCACGTTCGCCTTGTCCTTGAACTTGGCCCGATAGGCGTTGAAGTCGTAGTCGAGCAGGATCGGGATCTCGCCGGAGAGCACGCGCGCGTAGGACGTCTGCTTGGGCACGATCGGATCGTTCTTCTTCAGGTCCTTGAACCACGCGATCGCGCGATCGAAGTTCTCGAGGTTCCCGCCCATCGCCTGGTTCACGGCCACCGCACCGACGTAGCCCACGAAGGCGCTGGCGGGATCGAGATACCCGACCATGCCCTTGTACTCGGGCTTGGTGAGGTCCTTCCACGATTTCGGAATCGCCTTGCCCTTGAGCGCATCGACGTTGACCATGAAGCCGAGGGTGCCGGAGTGGATCGTGAACCAGTTGCCGTCGGGATCCTTCAGGCCCACGGGAATCTCGTCGAAATGCGCCGGCTTGTAGGGGGCGACCACGCCTTCCTTCTTCGCCTGGATGCCGAAAGTCACGCCGAGGTACGTGATGTCGGCGACCGGGCTGCCTTTCTCGGCCACCAGCTGCGCGAGCGCCTGGCCGCTGTTCTTGTTGTCCTGCGGCACCGTGACGCCGGTCTTCTCCTTGATCTTCTTCAGCTGCGTGCCCCAGTCGGCCCATTCTGGCGGGCAGTTGTAGCAGATGGCGTTCTGGGCGATGGCCGGGCCGTACGCCGCGAGGGCGAGGGCGACCGAGGCGAGGCGGATTGCGATCTTCATGTTTTCTTCTCCTCCTTGGGAACCGCGATTCTAATCTTTTGAACCGCCATCGCGAGCGGCTATCCTAGGCTTGTCGATTCCCGATTTCGGAGCCTTGATCCGCATGCGTCTTTCTGGTGCCCCCGCCTTGATCGCGCTGGCTGCGTTTTCGGCTGCCGCGCAGCAGCCCGCTTCCGCTTCGCCGGCCACGACGGACTTTGCGCCCTGTGTCGCGCAACTGCGCACTGAAGCGCAGAAGCGCGGCATCGACGGGGCGGCCTTCGACGGCTGGTTCGCGGGCGTGGAGCCCGACGCCACGGCGATCGAACTCATGGACCGGCAGCCCGAGTTCACCCTCCAGCCGTGGGACTACCTTGCGATGCTGGTGGACGAGAAGCGGGTCGCCGACGGGCGGCGCAAGCTCGCGAGCCTCGCGGAGCTGCTCGAACGGATCGAGGCGGCCTACGGCGTAGAACGCCACGTGCTGGTGGCGCTCTGGGGCGTGGAGACGCGCTTCGGCGAGCGCATGGGCTCGCGGCCGCTCATCCGCTCGCTCGCGACGGTGTCCTGCTTCGGTCGCCGGCAGCCGTTCTTCCGCGAGGAACTGATGGCGGCCTTGCGGATACTCAAGGATGGCGACGTGCCGATCGAGCACCTGGTGGGCTCGTGGGCGGGCGCCTTCGGCCACACGCAGTTCATGCCCTCGACGTTCCGGCGCGTGGCGGTGGATTTCGACGGCGATGGCAGGCGCGACCTGGTCGATTCCGTGCCCGATGCGCTCGCATCCACCGCGAACTACCTCGCCAGGGCGGGATGGAAGCGCGGCGAGCCGTGGGGACATGAAGTGCGGCTGCCGCGAAAATATCTCGGTCCTTCCGGGCGGCGCACCAAGCTCGCGATGGGCGATTGGCGCGCCCTCGGGATCAAGCGAATCGACGGCCGCGCGCTTCCCGGTGAGGAGATCGCCTCCCTCCTGCTGCCGGCGGGCGCCAACGGTCCCGCCTTCGTGGTGATGAACAACTTCACCGCCTTGCTCGCGTACAACCCGGCGGACGTCTATGCGCTCGCGATCGCGCACCTCTCCGACCGGCTGCGCGGCGGCGGCGCTATCCAGGCCTCGTGGCCGAAGGGCGAGCCCGCACTCTCGCGCGAGCAGCGCATCTCGATACAGGAGCGCCTGTCGCTGCGCGGCTTCGACGTCGGCACCCCCGATGGCATCATCGGGCCGCGCACTGTCGACGCGATCAAGGAGTTCCAGAAGTCCCTGGGCCTCACGCCCGACGGTTTCCCCACCGTCGGCCTGCTCGGCCGGCTTTGATATTCGTCTCCGCTGCGAAGGCGGGGGCCCGATCTCCAACAAGAGAGGAACCCATGCCAGCGAACGTTTTCGACAAGCCCGGCGCCCGCGTGCGCCTGGAAGGCATCAGCACCGACCCGCCCAAGGGCATGACCAAGGCGAAGGCCCTGGAGCGCCTCGAAGTCCTGGCCGGTGAGCTCTTCGAGCTGCAGGATGCAATGTTCGGCGCGAAGACCTCGAGCGTGCTTGTGGTGCTGCAGGGCCGCGACGGCGCCGGCAAGGACGGGACCATCAAGAACGTCGTGGGTTACCTCAACCCGCGCGGCGTGAACGTGGTCTCGTATGGCGTGCCGACCACGGAGGAGCGCGAACACGACTTCCTCTGGCGCGTCCATCGCCACGCGCCGAGGAAGGGCGAATTCGCCATCTTCAACCGCTCGCACTACGAGGACGTCCTCGTGGTGCGCGTGCATGACCTGGTGCCGAAGGATCTCTGGAAACAGCGCTACGGCCATATCGCGGACTTCGAGGAGCTGCTGGCCGAGCACGGCACCATCGTCCTCAAGTACTTCCTGCACATCACGAAGGAAGAGCAGGAGGAGCGGCTGCTCGAGCGCGAGGCGAAACCCGAGACCGCGTGGAAGCTGAATCCCAACGACTGGAAGGAGCGCGAGTTCTGGGAGGCCTACACCGAAGCTTACGAGGATGCGATCTCGAAGACGGCGGCGAAGCACGCGCCGTGGACTGTCGTGCCCGCCAACGCGAAGTGGTATCGCAACCTGGTGATCGCCGAGTCGATCACGGAAGCGCTGCGCGCCCGTCGCAAGGACTGGAAGCGCAGGCTGGACGAAATGGGGAAAATCGGCAAGGCGGAGCTGGAGCGCTACCGGGCGGAGACGAAAACCGCGGCCAAGCGGGACAAATAGCGGCCGGCTAGCTAGCGGCTTGCCGCGTCCAACTCTTTCAGGGCCGCGCCATCGAGCTTCAGCCCGGCCGCGCCCGCGATTTCATCGAGCTGCGCGACCGAGGTCACGCTTGCGATCGGTGCCGCGATCGACGGCTGCGCCATGATCCAGGCGAGCGAGACCTGGGCGGGGGTGGCATTCACGCGTTTGCCGACCGCATCGAGCGCGGCGAGGATCTTCATCCCACGATCGCCCTCGAAGTATTTCGCCAATCCCGCCGCGCGCGGGCGGCCCTCGATCGCCTTCACATCGCGGTACTTGCCGGAGAGAAACCCCTTCGCGAGCCCGAAGAACGGGATCACCGCAAGGCCGTACTCGAGCGCGAGCGGCTGGTAGTCGCGCTCGAACTGCGCGCGGTCGTAGAGGTTGTACTCGGGCTGCAGCGTTTGGTAACGCGCAATGCCCAGGCGCGTGCTCGCCGCCAGCGATTCGCGCAGCCGCGCGGGGCCGTACTGGGACGCGCCGATAGCGCGCACCTTGCCGGCTTTCACCAACCGGTCGAGTGCCTCGAGCGATTCATCCACCGGCGTGTCGGGATCGTCGATGTGCGTCTGGTAGAGGTCGATGCGGTCGGTCTGCAGGCGCTTCAACGAACCTTCGGCGTGCTTCTCGATCATCGCGCACTTCAGGCCTTTCGGCTCACCGACGGCCTCCATGCCGACCTTGGTCGCGAGGATTACGCGGTCGCGGCGCCCGCCCTGCGCGAGCCAGCGGCCGATGAGGGCCTCCGACTCGCCGCCGGCGTGTCCCGAAACCCAGCGCGAATACGAGTTCGCGGTGTCGACGAGGTCGAAGCCCGAATCGATGAAGCGGTCGAGGATCGCGAACGATGCTTTCTCGTCCGCGGTCCAGCCGAACACGTTGCCGCCGAGCGCCAGCGGTGCCGCGCTCAGACCCGACGCGCCGAGGGCACGCTTCTCCATGGCCGCGCCTTAGCTGCAGGAAGGCGCGGGGCTCGAGAAGAGCTGGCGCGCGATCGCCTTGGTCACGCTGGCGCCATTAACCGAGTAGGTGAGCGTCCCCGACTCGCCGCCGGTGAAGCGCAGCTGCATCGTGCCGACGCGCGTCAGGTTGCCGGCACCGATCGGCGTGAACGGGTTCGCGTTGAAGGCCGGTCCCGACGTGAGGTAGAGGTCGCCGAGATAGGAGCCGTCGGCCTGGCGGACGCCGGCCGACATCACCAGCCACATGCCCTGGCCGTTGGAGCCGTAGGTGAAGAGCGTGGCGAAGAGCGTGTTGTCCTGGTGGGTGATGTTGAGGCCCCAGCCCGATTCGGTGGAGACCCACCACAGGTCCTGGTAATTGGTCGACGCGGCACGGCTGCGCGTGGTCACGAGGCAACTGGAGGGCCGCGTCCCGTACACCTGCTTCTGCATCGACTTGGTAACCTGCACGCCGTTCACATCGTAGGCCATCCCGGCAATGGCGCCCGAGAACGAGAAAGCCATGGAGCCGACACGGGTCACGTTGCCCGCGCCGATCGGGGTGAAGGGATTGGCATTGAACACCGGGCCGGTGGTGCGATAGAGGTCACCGGCGAAGTTGTCGCTGTTGCCCTGGCGCGTGCCCGCCGACATCACCAGCCACATCGGCGCGCCGGCGGTGTCATAGGTGAAGAGCGTGGCGAACACGATGTCGCCCTGGTGGTTCACGTTCACGCCCCAGCCGGATTCCGCGGGGTTCCACCAGAGCGCCGTGTGGTTGTTCTGGCTTGCCGTGCGGGTGCCGTTGAGGGTGATGTCGTCGACACGGAAGGAGGTGATGTCGGAGGCATCGGTGGTTGAGGCGAAGCGCAGGCGCAGTGTCTGCCCGCTGTAGGGGGAAAGGTCGTAGATCGGGGTCTGCACCCAGCCGCTGGTGGCGCCCAGGTTGGTGAAGCGCACGATGGTTGCGACGGTCGCGCCGGTTGCGGGGTTGGTGAGCGTTACCGTCATCGTGTCGAAGGCGGTCGAGGTGGTGGCCTCGGCCGTGGTGATGCGGACCCAGAACTGCAGCCGCGCCTGGCCGCCCGGGATGAACACGTCCTGGGTGAGCGCGTCGTTCGCATTGTTGGCGCCGCCGAGCCATGCATAGCCGCTGCCAGAATGTGCCACCGCGGCGTCGCTGGTGATGATCGCGAGGCCGCTGCTCGAGGTCTGCGACCACGATGCCGTGCCCTCGAAGCCGGGATTCGCGACAGTCTGGTCGGTGAGCGCTGGCTGGGTGCCGGGCGCGAGGTACTGCGCGATATAGCCGAAGGCGAGGTCGAGACGCGAGTATTCGTCGAAGAGGTTCGCCGCGGTCGCGGTGCAGCTGGATGGCCCGCCGAGGAGCCCGCCGCGGGCGCGATATCCCGCGCTGGAATTGCCGGTGAAGAGGGCCGAGCCACTGCTGCCGCCTTCCGTCACGCCGGTCGCGGTGGAGTTCCAGCTCACGCGCTGGAAATTCCCGGTGGCGAGGTTCTGGGACGCGGGGCCGAGGCTGGAGAGCGTGCCCGCGCTCACCTTCTTCACGTCCCCGGCCGGATGGTGCACCGCGGTCACCGCGGCGCCGAGGGTGGGGAACGCCGCGTCCCAGCCCGCGTACACAGCGCCCGAGGGCGGCGAGCTGTTGAGGCGCATGAGGGAGAAGTCGTTGGATACGTTCGCGTGGAGGAGCGTGGCACCTCCCCCGACCTGCACCGCGCTCGTGCTGACGGTGCCGGCGCCGCAGGCGGAACGTTCGTAGAACCAGTACGTGGACAGGCTGCGGGCCGCCTCCTGCGTGCTGATGCAGTGCGCGGCCGACAGGAAGTAGGGGGTGAACGAATTGTCCGCCGGATTGAGGAGCGTGCCGGTGCAGAAGCCGCTCGAGCCTTCCTCGGTGATCGTCATGCGCGCTACCGCGCGGCCGGCTTGCGCGAGTTGCGCGTCCGAAGTCGCGCGGCAGATGAAATCGACCTCGCAGGCCTCCGCGACCTTCGCCAGCCGCTCCACGTCCCGGTCGAGCGGGCTCACGAAGAGGTGGGACACCTGTGGGATCGCGAGTTGCAGGTTGGCGGGCGAGGGCACGAAAACCTCGACGGTCGCGCGCTCGCCTTCGAGCACCGGGCTCCAGAACGCATGGTTGGCGGCGATCTCGGTGCCGCTCACCGGGCCGTAGACCGTCTGCGGCGCATCGCTCCCGATAAAGCGCAGCTGCGCCAAAGGATCGATCGCGCGTGCCGAGAGCGCGACGCGCAGCGCGCGAGCCCCGGTCGAGGTGACCTCCCAGTGGGCGACGTAGCCGCCGGCGACGGGCGTCCACAGCAGCGAGGCGCTGCTGCCCTCAGGCCCGACCACGTCGCGGCCGATGCCGATGCGCAGCATCTTGAGCCCCGGCACGGCGTTCGCCTTTTTCAGCACGTCGATCGAGGACTGGTCCGCGAGGCCCAGATCGATATGGGTCGCGGGCGTGGCGCCGGCAGGCGCGCGCAACGCCTCGATGACGGTAGCCTTGGGAGACGGCGGCGCTTCCGCGGGCCCGTAGGACTGAGCGAACGACGGGAGTGAGAGGGCCCAAGCCAGGGGCAGGGCAGCGCAGAGCGATTTGATGGGTTTCATCCCTCCATTCTGACCGCTTCCGGCCCGATTGCGGAATGGGTTAGATTGACTATCGCAAATACCGAGTCTTCAGTTGTCTGGGAAGGCGGCAATCATGGCGAATCGCAGGCAGTTCCTCGGGGCATTGGGCGGATCGGCGGCGGCATCGCTGCTTCCCGTTTCGGCCTTCGCCCAGGCGCAGCGCATGCAATCCTGGCCCCTCGGCATGCCGAAAAGCACCGGCATCCACGATGTCGCGCCCGCGCCGGACGGCGGCGTCTGGTTCAGCGCGCAGCGAAGCGGCCACCTCGGCTACTTCGATCCGAAGACCGGCAAGACCGAGCTCATCGCGCTGGGCACGAACTCCTCGCCCCACGGGGTCATCCAGGGACCGGACAAGGCCGCGTGGCTCACCGATGGCGGCGCCCAGGCGATCGTACGCGTGAGCTGGCCGTCACGCGAGATCCGGAGCTTCGCGCTCCCCGAAGGAACGCCCTACGCGAACCTCAACACCTGCGCCTTCGATGGCGAGGGCGACTTGTGGTTTACCGGGCAGAGCGGCGTCTACGGCAAGGTCGCGGTGAAGACGGGCAAGGTCACCGTGCACGATGCGCCGAAGGGCAGGGGGCCATACGGCATCTGCACCACGCCCCAGGGCGAGGTGTGGTTCTGCTCGCTGGCGGGCTCGTATATCGCGCGCATCGACACGCGTAGCGGCCAGGTCGCGGTGGTCGAGCCGCCCACGCCCGACCAGGGCGCGCGCCGCGTGTGGAGCGACAGCCGTGGGCGCATCTGGGTGAGCGAGTGGCAGAGCGGCAACCTCTCGATGCACGACCCGGCGGCCAGGAGCTGGAAGACTTACAAGTTGCCCGGCGACAGGCCGCGGTGCTACGCCGTCTACGTGGACGAGGGCGACCAGGTCTGGTCGAGCGAGTGGTCCGGCAACGCGATGTACCGTTTCGATCCCGGGAGCGAGAAGTTCGAGCGCTACGGCTTCGAGCGCGCGGGCACCAACATCCGCCAGATCCTCGGCCGCCCCGGCGAGGTGTGGCTGCCGGAGAGCGGAACCGAGCACATCTCGGTGATCAGGAGCACATAAGGCAGCGGTTGTGTTCGCACCTCAACCCGGCACCAGGCGGATCCGCGTGATTTCCGAGGGAATCCCGAAGCGCATCGGCGGGCCCCAGTAGCCGGTGCCGCGGCTGATGTAGATCCACATCTTGCCGAGGCGATTCAGCCCGGCGGTGAAAGGCTGCTGCAGGCGCACGAAGAGGTTCCACGGCCAGAACTGGCCGCCGTGCGTATGTCCCGAGAGCTGCAGGTCGAAGCCCACGGCCGATGCGCCGGCAGCGGAACGCGGCTGGTGCGCGAGCAGCACCTTGACCGCATCGCGCGGCACGCCCTGCATCGCGGCCGGCGCGTCGCTACGGTGGGAGGGATCGAAGTGGTGCGCCGAATAGTCGGTGACGCCCGCCACCGCGAGCGCGGCGCCGTCGTGGTCGAGGAGCACGTGCTCGTTCATCAGCACGCGCGCGCCTAGCCGGCGAAGCTCGGTGATCCACGCATTGGCGCCGGAGTAGTACTCGTGGTTGCCGGTGACGACGTAGGTTCCATGCCGCGAGGCGAGGTTGCCCAGCGGCTCGGTGTGATGCGCGAGCTCGCGGACCGAGCCATCGACCAGGTCGCCGGTGATCGCAACCATGTCCGCCTCCAGCAGGTTTACGCGCGCGACGATCCGTTCCACGAAGGCGCGCTTGATGGTGGGCCCCACGTGGATGTCGCTGATCTGCGCGATGGTGAAGCCGTGCAGCTCCCGCGGCAGGCCCGACAGGGGCACGTCCACCTCGACCACGCGCGCCACCTTGCGGGCCATGACAAAGCCCGCGATCGTGATGAGGGGCGTGGCGACGAGGATCCCGAGAGCGGAGATGCGCGCCCATTGCGCGCGCGTTGCGGCGTCGAGCGCGACCAGCGCGGCGAGAAGGGTGAGCTCGCGAAGCAGCGTGAGGACGAGCAGCCACGAGAAGAAGCCGGTCGCGATCCACGGCACCAGAACCTTCCACGGGCGGGCATCGTCGCGAGCATGCCAGCCCTTCGGGAGCAGCCAGAAGCAGCCGACCAGCAGGGCTCCGCCGGCAAGCTGGCCCGCCAGGTCGAGGCCCGGCAGCAGTCGCGCCCCGATGTAGACATGGAGCAGGGCGACGAGGAGGGCGATGGGCGTGAGGCGCAGGGTCATTTGCTTGGTTCGGTTGCGGATTTCCGGTTCAACCGAGGCGCTTGAGGCAGCGCTCGCGGGCCTCCTTATCGTTGATGCGATTGCACTCGGCGCGCTCCCATTCGCGTGCGGAGGCATCCTTGTTCGCGGCGCAACCGGGCAGGAACGGAACCGCCAGGCTGACGGCAAGGATCATGAGGAGGGACTTCACGATGCGCTCTCCGAATTGTGGCGGGCATCGAACCTTAACAAATCGGCGCCCGGCCAGGTGGCGGGTTCGACCCGGTAGAACGCCGCGAGCTCCGCGTAGAGGGCCGGGTGGTAATGGCTCATGAGGGCCGGTTGCTCGAAGAAGGTCTCGGTGATGACCGCGAAGAATTCCGCCGGGGCTGTCGCGCCGTAGGCGCTGAAGAGGCAGGGCGTCTGCGTCGCCACGTCGCGCTGCAGTCGCGAGAACTCCTCGCCCAGTACCCGCGCCCAGCTTTCGCGCCCGCGCCGCGAGCCGAGCCCCGGTGCGCCGTTCGCGAAGCCCTTCTCCTGGT
>JBDSRZ010000005.1:0-7878 GCA_039929025.1 Usitatibacter sp.
GGCGCGCACGTGGTCTATGGCGTGGTGGGCCACAAGACTCACGCCAAGATGTCGATGATCGTGCGCCGCGAGGCCGGCAAGCTGGTGCGCTACGTGCACCTGGGCACCGGCAATTACCACCCGCGCACCGCGCGCTTCTACACCGACTTCGACCTGCTCACCTGCCGTCCCGAGGTGTGCGCCGACGTGAACGAGGTTTTCCAGCAGCTCACCGGCCTCGGCCGCGCCTCGAAGCTGAACCACGTCTGGCAGGCGCCCTTCACCATGCACCAGCAGGTGCTGGAGGCGATCGACAACGAGACGCGCCACGCCAGGGCGAAGAAGCCCGCGCGCATCATCGCCAAGATGAACGCGCTCCTCGAGCCGCAGATCATCGAGGCGCTCTACAAGGCGTCGCAGGCGGGCGTGAGGGTCGACCTCATCGTGCGCGGGGTGTGTGCGCTGCGCCCGCAGGTGAAGGGCCTGTCGGACAACATCCGCGTGCGCTCGGTGATCGGGCGCTTCCTCGAGCACACGCGCGTCTTCCACTTCCGCAACGCCCGCGCGCAGGTGTGGCTGTCGAGCGCCGACTGGATGGACCGCAACTTCTTCAGGAGGATCGAGCTCGCCTTCCCGGTGCTCGAAGCGAAGATGCGCAAGCGGATCATGGACGAGGGGTTGAAGTCCTATCTCGCGGATAACGTCCAGGCCTGGGACATGCAGCCCGACGGTATCTTCAAGCGCGTGAAGCGCGGCCGCTCCAAGGCGCACTGCGCGCAGCGCGAGCTGATGAAGGCGCTGGCGACGTAGCGTGTCGCCCCGGGCGCCGCAATCGTGGCGATGGATCGGGGCCCAATTTGCTCGCGATACATTGGGCCCCCGCCTACGCGGGGGCGACGGCTGTGCGGGGGCGACGTAGCGTGTCACCCCGGGCGCCGCAATCGCGGCGATGGACCGGGGCCCAATTGCTCGTGATGCATTGGGCCCCCGGCTGCGCGAGGCGCGACCCTCAGCCTACTGCCAGAACTTCCACCAGGAACCGGTGCGGTTCTGCCCGGACCGCGCCATGCGTTCGGCGGGGAAATTCTTCGCCAGCACCTTGCGCGCGTCGTCGCGCAGGTCGTTCATCCCCATGCGGTCGTAGGCCTCGACCATGATGTCGAGCGCGGCCTTCTGGATGGGCGAGTTGGGAAAGCGCGCGATCGCGTCCTGCGCGCGATTTGCCGCGGCGAGGTAGGCACCGCGCGACAGGTAATAGCGTGCGACGTTGATCTCATGGCGAGCGAGCGCCTCGATCAGGTAGGCCATGCGGTCGCGCGAGTCCGGCGCGTAGCGGCTCTCGGGGAAGCGGTTCACCAGCTCCTTGAAGCCCTCGAAGGACTCCCGCGCGGACTTCGGATCGCGGTCGGCAAGGTCCTGCTGGGTCCAGCGGGCGAAGGTGCCCAGGTCCTCGCGGAAATTGACCAGCGCCTTCAGATAGAGCGCGTAGTCGATGCTCGCGTGGTTGGGGTGCGTCTTGATGAACTTGTCGATCGCGGTGATCGCCTGGGCGGTCTCGCCCTGCTTGTAGTACGCGTAGGCGACCTCGAGCTGCGCCTGCTGTGCGAAGCGGCCGAAGGGGAACTTGGACTCGAGTTGCTCGTAGATCTTGATCGCCGCTTCCCACCTGCGGTTGTCGAACTCCTCCTTCGCGGCCTTGTAGTACTCCGCCGCCGTCCAGTCCTTCCTGTTGTCCTCCTTGTCGCTGAAAAGCCCGCAGCCGCCGAGCGCAAGCGCGAGGAGCACCGCGGCCATTGCCGTTACACTTCGAAGCATGTCAGGTCCCATTCCGATGAAGCGCGGGCTCGAGGCGAATCCCGTTTCCACAAGCGCGAATTATACCGTGCCGGGGGAGCGGGCCGCCGCCGTGAACCTGGTGGTTCCGGTGGAGATGGCGGGCCTGCGGCTCGACCAGGCGCTCGCCCGCCTCATGCCGCAGGAGTCGAGGAGCCGCCTCGCGCGACTCATCGAGGAAGGCCACGTGCGCGTCGAGGGCAAGGCGGCGGCGATTCGCCTGAAGATGAAGAGCGGTGAGCGGGTCGAGGTGGACCTCCAGCCGCGACCGGCCAACGCCGCCGTGCATGCCGAGGCGATCGGCCTCGCCGTGGTTCACGAGGACCCCGACCTGCTGGTGATCGACAAGCCCGCGGGCCTGGTCGTGCATCCGGGAAGCGGCAATTGGGAGGGCACGATGCTGAATGCCCTGCTGCACCACGCGCCCGCGAGCGCCGGCCTGCCACGCGGAGGCATCGTGCACCGGCTGGACAAGGACACCAGCGGCCTGCTGGTGGTGGCGAAGAACGAGACCGCGCAGCTGGCGCTGGTGCGCCAACTGCAGGCGCGCACCGTGAAGCGTACCTACGTGGCACTCGCCCGCGGCAAGGTCGCGTCGGCGGGCAAGGTGGACGCGCCCGTCGGCCGCCATCCGGTGCAGCGAACGAAGATGGCGGTGGTCGCGAGCGGCAAGCCCGCGGTGACGCACTACCGCATCCGCGAGCGCTTTTCCGCGCACACGCTGCTCGAATGCGAGCTGGAAACGGGACGCACCCACCAGATCCGCGTGCACCTCGCCTCGATCGGCCATCCGCTCGAGGGCGACGCGGTATACGCCGGCCGGGGCCCGCGGCTGATCGATCGCCAGGCGCTGCACGCGTGGAAGCTGGGGTTCATCCATCCACGCTCCGGCGCGGTGGTGCGCTTCGAGTCGCCGCTGCCGGCGGACCTGCTCGCGCTCTTCGCGAGCCTCCCCCGGTGAGCACGCCGCGCGAGTGGCTCGTGCCCGACTGGCCGGCTCCCCCGAACGTGCGTGCCTTCGTCACCACGCGCGCCGGTGGCGTGAGCGGCGGCGACTACGCGTCGATGAACCTGGGGCTTGCGAGCGGCGACGCGCCCGAGTGCGTGCGGCGCAATCGCGAGATCGTGCGCGCGGCGCTGCCCTCGGACCCGGTGTACCTGAGGCAGGTACACGGCACGGCGGTCGCGATGCTCGACATGGAGGTTTCCAGCGCCGTCACCGCCGACGCCGCCGTGTGCGGCACTCCGGGAAGGGTTGCGGCGGTGCTCACCGCCGATTGCATGCCACTCCTCCTCGCCGATCGCGCCGGAGCCAGGGTCGCCGCCGTGCACGCGGGGTGGCGCGGCATGGCCGCGGGCGTGGTCGAGAGCGCGGTCGATGCGCTCGGCGTGCCGCCCGCGGATGTCATCGCGTGGATGGGCCCCACCATCGGCGCGGACGCGTTCGAGGTCGGCCCCGAGGTGCGTGAAGCGTTCGTCGCAAGCGATCCGAAGGCGGCGCAGGCATTCCGCGCCCACAGGCCGGGCAAGTTCATGGCCGACCTGTACGGGCTCGCGCGCCTGCGGCTCGCGTCGCGCGGCGTGACGCAGGCGTTCGGCGGCGGCTACTGCACCTTCCACGAGACCGGGCGTTTCTTTTCCTACCGGCGCGCCGCGAAAAGCGGCCGCATGGGCGCCTATATCTGGAGGGAATAGGGTCCCGATGCACGTCCTCGTCTACATCATCGCCGCATGCCTGCTGGGGAGCGTGCTGTCGATCGGGATCGCGGCCGCGGTGGCGTTCCGCGTGCAGACGCGCTGGATACCGACCCTGGTGAGCTACGCCGTGGGGGCGCTGCTGGGCGCCGTGTTCCTCGACCTGCTGCCGCACATGTTCGAGACCACGAAGCATCCGGCGCGCGTCGCGGGCTTCATCCTCTGCGGCATCCTCGTGTTCTTCGTTTTGGAGAAGGTGCTCCTCTGGCGGCACCACCACGACCACGGCGAGGTCGCGGACACCCATGCCGGGCACGACCATGGCCGCTCGGGTTACATGATCGTGGTGGGCGATTCCTTCCACAACTTCACCGACGGCGTGATCATCGCGGCCGCCTTCGTCGCCGACGTGAAGCTGGGCGCGGTGACGGCGCTCGCGATCATCGCCCACGAGATCCCGCAGGAGATCGGCGATTTCCTGGTGCTGCTGCACTCGGGCTTCAGCCGCGCCAGGGCGCTGATGTTGAACGCGGTATCGGGCCTGGCGACGGTCGTGGGCGCGCTCGTCGGCTACCTCATGCTCGCGTCGATCAAGGACTGGATCCCGGAAATCCTCGCGATCGCCGCGGCGAGCATGCTTTACGTCGCGGTGGCCGACCTCATCCCGGGCCTGCACAAGCGTACGGCGCTGCGCGAATCGCTGGGGCAGATCGCGTTCATCGCGCTCGGCATCGGCAGCATCTACCTCATCCACGCCCTCCTGCACCCCGAGTAGAATCGGAGCGAGACCACCACCATGGCCAAGAACGCCGCGACCGACACCGAGAAGATCGCCGACCTCATGCGACGGCAGCAGGCCGCCCTCGCCAAGGGGGTATCGGGCGAGGGGGCGGGGCAGCAGGTGATGGCGGGCTTCGCGGATGCGTACCGCGCCTGGCTCGAGGCCGTATCCGTCAAGCCCGAGTCGATGATGGACCTGCAGGGCCGCTACATGCAGGAACAGGTGCGGCTGTGGATGGAATCGATGCAGCCGCATTCGCCACCCGACGAACCGGGTGGCGACAAGCGCTTTGCCGCGCCCGAGTGGGATGCGGCCCCGGTATTCCGCTATTTCCGCGATTCGTACCTGCTCACGTCGAAGATGATGATGCAGGCGGTCGAGGAGGCGCAGATGGAGGCGAGCGCCAAGCAGCGCATGCGTTTCTTCATGCGCCAGTACCTGGACGCGGCCGCACCCTCCAACTACCTGCTCACCAATCCCGAGGCTCTCAAGGCGGCGATGGAAAGCCGCGGCGAGACGCTGCAGGAGGGATTGAAGAACCTGCTGGGCGACATGGACCGCGGCCGTATCTCGATGACCGACGAGTCGGCTTTCGAGGTGGGCAGGAACATCGCGATGTCCAAGGGCGCGGTGGTGTTCGAAAACGAGCTGATCCAGCTGATCCAATACGAGCCGCTCACGGCCAAGGTCCATGAACGCCCGCTGCTGATGGTGCCGCCGTGCATCAACAAGTTCTACATCATGGACCTGCAGCCGGAGAACTCGCTCGTCAAGTTCGCCGTGGACCAGGGCCATACCACTTTCATGGTGTCGTGGCGCAACGTGAAGGCCGGGCAGGGGGGCGTCACCTGGGACGACTACATCGACAAGGGCATCATCGCCGCGATCGACAACGTGAAGGCGATCGCCAAATCCGACGAGATAAACGCGCTCGGCTTCTGCATCGGGGGCACGCTGCTCGCGGCCGGCATCGCGGTGCTCGAGAAGAAGAAGCGCAACCCGGTGGCGAGCCTGACACTCCTCACCACGCTGCTCGATTTCACCGACGTGGGCGAGATCCGCGTGTACATCGACAAGAATTTCGTCGAGAAGCGCGAAAAGCAGCTCGCGAAGGGGGGCCTCGTACCCGGCGGCGAGCTTGCCGGCGCCTTCTCGAGCCTGCGCGCCAACGACCTCGTGTGGTCGTACGTGGTCAACAATTACCTCAAGGGCAAGCAGCCGCCGGCCTTCGACCTGCTGTACTGGAACGCCGACGCGACCAACCTGCCGGGGCCGATGTACGCCTACTACCTGCGCAACACCTACGAGGACAACAAGCTCGCCAAGCCCGATGCGCTCAGGATGTGCGGCGTCCCGGTGAGCCTGAAGCGGGTGAAGATGCCGACCTTCGTGTTCGCGGCGCGCGAGGACCACATCGTGCCGTGGCGCGGCGGCTACATGAGCGCGCGCACGCTCGGCGGCGACGTGACCTTCGTCCTCGGCGCGAGCGGCCACATCGCGGGCACCATCAACTCGGCCGTGAAGAACAAGCGCAGCTACTGGACGGCTGCCAAGGGCGCGCTGCCCGCCGGTGCCGAGCAATGGCTCGCTCGCGCGAAGGAGCACCCCGGAAGCTGGTGGACCGCGTGGGCGAAATGGCTGGAGCCCCGCGGAGGCAGGATGATCGCCGCGCGGAAGAAGCTGGGCGATGCGAAGCGCAAGCCCATCGAGCCCGCCCCGGGCCGGTACGTGAAGGAGCGCGCGACCTGAAGGATTGGCAGCACCGCGGCAACCAACAAGACAAACGAAGGAGAGAGACATGGCTCAACGCATCGCGCTGGTGACGGGCGGCATGGGCGGCCTCGGCGAGGCCATCTGCGCCAAGCTGGAGAAGATGGGCATCACCGTGGTGGTGACCTATTCGCCCGGCAACACCAAGTACAAGGATTGGTTGAAGGAGATGGAAGGCCACGGCCACAAGTTCCGCGCGTTTCCGTGCGACGTGTCCGACTTCGAGTCCTGCGCGAAGACGGTCGCCGCGGTGGTGAGCGAGGTCGGCCCGATCGACATCCTGATCAACAACGCCGGCATCACCCGCGACATGACCTTCAAGAAGATGACCAAGGTCGACTGGGATGCGGTCATCAAGACCAACCTGGACAGCGTCTTCAACGTGACCAAGCCGGTGGTGGACGGGATGGTCGAGCGCGGCTGGGGGCGGGTCATCAACGTCTCCAGCGTGAACGGGCAGAAAGGCGCCTTCGGGCAGACCAATTACTCGGCGGCCAAGGCCGGGATGCACGGCTTCACCAAGGCGCTCGCCTACGAGGTCGCGCGGAAGGGCGTCACCGTGAACACCATCTCGCCCGGCTACATCGGGACCAAGATGGTGCTCGCGATTCCGAAGGACGTGCTGGACACGAAGATCATCCCGCAGATCCCGATGGGACGGCTCGGCAAGCCCGACGAGGTCGCGGGGCTGTGCGCCTATCTCGCATCCGACGAGGCGGCATTCCTCACCGGGGCCAACATCGCGATCAACGGCGGGCAGCACATGCAATGAGGCGGTGCGCAGCTCGGGCGCGCCGACGGGGGAGCGAAACGGGCCCAAGCCCGAGCTGCGGTATAACGGGTATAACGCGTGCTCGTTGGGCGTCCTGGTGCCGCGCGACGCCCTGCGCGCTTGGGGGTGTCAGAGGGTGATTGCCTGGAAATTACCCCCGTGCGATACGCCCCTCGCAGGGGGGTAACGCCAGTCGACCCAAGGATCGCGATTTCACAGCGGCGATGGTGCAGAGGGGACTGCTGGATCGGAATCTCCTCCTCGAACGCCTTCAGGCCACCAAGGCGAATCCACAGCAGATTGCCGCCGCTCGCGCTGCAATGGATAGTGACTTCCTGCGAGCGTAGTAATGAGTCAAGACCTGAATGGGCGTGTGAGGATTGAGTCCGCCGTCGAAAGCGGCCGTCAAATGCGGTAAATTACATCGATGCACGGAATAATCTTTGCCGAGTTCAGGCGATTTGCAGAGAGCGAACTCGGGCCAGAGTCCTGGGCACCGCTTGTCGCGGAGGCCAAGTTGCCCGGAAACGTCTATCAGGTCGCGCAGCAGTTTCCAGACTCCGAATTCAACGCGCTTGTTGGAGTTCTCGCACGGACGCTAGGTAGGCCAGTTGCAACCGTGCTCCAAGCTTTCGGTGCGTTCATAGCCTCAGGTCTACTCAAGATGCATGCCCATTCCATTCACTCGGATTGGCGGACCCTGGATGTCATTGAACACACGGAAAGGGCGATACATCAGGTAATACGGCAAGGGGATTCGAATGCACACCCTCCTGAAATCTCAGTTCGACGCATTGATAAGCGCGAATTGCTGCTTGAGTATCGCTCGACCCGCAGGCTCTGTGCCTTCGCGAAAGGCATCGTTCTGGGCATTGCATGTCACTACGCGGAGGACGTGGCTATCCGCGAAACGGCTTGCATGTTGGAAGGAGCTGACTGCTGTCGGATGAATATTGCTTTGCAGGCTCGTAGAGGCTAGACCGACACAAAGGGGTCATCGGGCTTTGCCTAGATCCTCACGATCTCGCGATCTCAAAGTACATCGCCA
>JBDSRZ010000006.1:0-32905 GCA_039929025.1 Usitatibacter sp.
GCTGGCCAGTGCGGCCGCGGACGACTATCTGGGCATCCTGCGGGTACCCCCGTCGAGCCTCAACCCGACCGGCCTCTATTCTTTCGCCTCCGGTCCCTCGAATCCCGCCACCCTCGCCCCCGAAGGCTATCGCCTGAAGCTCGGCTACAAGGCCACGCGCTACCTTTCGGTCGAGGGCGAGTTCTCCGATTTCACCCGCCCGTTAGATGTGTTCGCGAACCCCGCCAGCCTGGCCTCGGCTTTCCGCAGCACCGGCTTCGGCGTGGATACGGTCGCCACACTGCCGCTCTGGCGTTTCTCGTTCTACGGCCGCATGGGCGCGTATCACGGCGATCGCAATGGATTCAACAGCTACTCGACCGCGCTCCTGGGCGACAACGCCGCACGCAACACCCGCTGGCGCTATGGCCTCGGCGTGCGCTACGACTTCACCAAGGCCCTCGGCATCCGCGCCGAGTTGGAGCGCTATTCGCTCGGGTTGGGGTCGCCCCTGGCGGGCGACGTCGATGCCGACCAGGTGACCGTCGGCCTTTCCTGGCGGTTCTGAACCAGCTACTGGATGAGGCCGCCTTCGGGTGAGCTCGGGCTCGCCTCGTAGGGCTTTTTCGGCATCCGCCCGGCGAGAAACGCCTCACGCCCCGCCTCCACTGCGAGCTTCATCGCGCGCGCCATGCCGACGGGGTCGCGCGCCTTGGCGATCGCGGTGTTCATGAGGACGCCGTCGCAGCCCAGCTCCATCGCCACCGCGGCATCCGACGCCGTGCCGATGCCGGCATCCACCAGCACCGGCACCTTCACGCGGTCGATGATGATCTGCAGGTTCCAGGGGTTGATGATGCCCATGCCGGAACCGATGAGGGAGGCGAGCGGCATCACCGCGACGCAGCCCAGCTCCTCCAATTGCTTCGCCAGGATCGGGTCGTCGCTGCAGTAGGCCATGACCTCGAAGCCCTCGGCAACCAGCGTCTTCGCCGCGGCGAGCGTCTCCGGCATGTTGGGGTAGAGGGATTGCGCGTCGCCCAGGACCTCGAGCTTCACCAGTGCGTGGCCATCGAGGAGCTCGCGCGCGAGGCGCAGCGTGCGCACCGCATCCTGCGCGGTGTAGCAACCGGCGGTGTTGGGCAGGATGGTGAAGCGCGATGTCGGCAGGACATCGAGCAGGTTCGCCTCCCCCGCGTTCTGGCCGATGTTGGTACGGCGGATGGCCACCGTCACGATCGCGGCGCCGCTCGCCTCGATGGCGCGGCGCGTCTCGTCGAAGTCGCGGTACTTGCCGGTGCCCACGAGGAGCCGCGACGCGTAGGCCTTGCCCGCGATCGTGAGCTTGCCGGCGGCGGCGGTGGCAAGGACCTTCGCGTTCGCCGCCATGATCAGCCTCCTCCGACCGCGATCACGACCTCGATGCGGTCGCCGTTCGCGACTCGCGTCTCGCCGAATCGGCTGCGGGGAACGATCTCGCCGTTGCGCTCGACGGCGAGGCGCTTGCCCTCGAGCGCGAGCTCGCCCAGCAGCTGCGCGAAGGTGAGGGCCGCCGCGAACTCTCGCGGCTCTCCGTTGAGGCTGACGCGGATCATGGCGTCATTTTACCGCGTTACACCCTCACATCTGCTTGAAGAGATGCGCATGGGCCCGGCTTGCCGGCAGCTCGGTGGCGCCGTCCTTGAGGCGCACGAAGACGCGGCCGCCCAGGTCGCGGCCCCCGTGAGACGAAACGCCGCCAGCGGGCGCGAGTGGCGCCCGGAGCGGGTAAAATGACCTTGCGAAACGCGGGTGTAGCTCAATGGCAGAGCAGAAGCTTCCCAAGCTTACGACGAGGGTTCGATTCCCTTCACCCGCTCCATCATCTGCCCCGCGTCCCTCCTCGAAACCGCATCCCGCCTTTGCTCGCTCTCCCCTGGAGAGGGTTGGGAAGAGGGTCATGGACGGTCCGATCTGACTACCCACGCAACGCCGCCCCCCCGTTAGGGTCCAAAGCTATTGCGTGCGACAACCCTAAGGAGGCGGCGATGGCGAACGGACTCGTGTATCTCGGACTCGGTGCGGCGATCATGTACCTCAGCGACCCACAAGCCGGACGCAAGCGCCGCGCCGATATCCGGAACCAGCTCGATGCCGCGGTGCGCAAGGTCGAGCGCGGCCGCGACGTCGTGGTGCGTGACGCGGCCAACCGCACCCACGGCCTGCTCGTCGAAACCCGTCATGCTCTCGAGGCGCGGCGCAACGCCGGCCCCGTGGCCCTGCACGGCCCCACACTTGGGCAGGTGGTAAACGACGCGGTAGCGTCGTGGAAACGCGACAACTGGTCACCGGCACAGCGGGCGCTCGCGGGGGCTTGCGGGATGAGCCTTGCCACCATCGGTTATTTCCGCGGCGGACTCAAGGGCCTGGGCATGTGCGCGATGGGCGGTGCGCTCCTGGCGCGCACCACCGCCAACGAGAACCTCGGCGCGCTGATGAAGGGCAAGGGCATCTACATCGAGAAAACATTGCACATCGACGCGCCCGTGGAGCAGGTGTTCGCCTATTGGCGCAACCTGGAGAACTTTCCCCAATGGATGTCGCATGTACGCGAGGTCCGGTACTTGGGCAGCGACCGCTTCCACTGGGCGGTGGACGGCCCCGCGGGGATCCCGGTGGAGTGGGATTCCGAGCTCCTCAACGTAAGCGAGAACCGCGAGATGACCTGGCGCGCGGTCGAGGGCTCCGACGTGGACCATACGGGACGCGTGCGCTTCGAGCCGGACGCTACCGGCACCCGCGTGCACGTTCAGCTCAAGTACGCCCCGCCTGGCGGCGTCATCGGGCATGCGGTGGCCAAGGCCTTCGGCGTGGACCCGAAGAGCGAGATGGATGAAGACCTGCTGCGGCTCAAGTCGATGATCGAGACCGAGCGCGTGCCGCGGGACGCCCCTGCGATGCCACACCTCGACGGGCCGCCGAGCCTGTCGCGCCACTGACGCGCGGTTACACTCGGATCGATCGGGGCGTCACGCCCCGCCTCGACATCCGAGATGGCTGCAGCTGGTTCTTCGAGTTCCTTCGCTACCCGCATCGTCCGCTGGCAGAAGGCGCACGGCCGTCACGGGCTGCCGTGGCAGGGCACCCGCGATCCGTATCGCATCTGGATCTCGGAGATCATGCTGCAGCAGACACAGGTCGCGACCGTGCTGCCTTACTACGAGCGCTTCGTCGATCGATTTCCGACCGCGGCCGCGCTCGCTGCGACTGAAATCGACGCGGTACTCGCCCTCTGGAGCGGCCTCGGCTATTACGCGCGCGGCCGCAACCTGCACGCCGCGGCTCGTGATGTGGCGGAAAGATTCGGCGGCACATTCCCGACCCGCTTCGACGATCTCGTTTCACTCCCTGGAGTCGGACGCTCGACCGCGGCCGCGATCGCGGCATTCGCGGGCGGCGAGCGGCGCGCGATCCTCGATGGCAACGTGCGCCGCGTACTCGCGCGCCACGCCGGCATTCCCGGGGACCCCGGCTCCGCCGCGACGCTCGCCGCGCTTTGGGGAGAGGCCGAGTCACGCCTGCCCAAGTCGGAAATCGAGGCGTACACCCAGGGGATGATGGATCTTGGCGCGACCCTCTGCACCGTGCGCAATCCCGCGTGCCCCCTTTGTCCCGTCGCCGCCAACTGCGTGGCGCTCATCGAGAATCGCGTCGACGAGCTTCCGGGAAAGCGCGCGCGAAAGGCCGCGGTGCATCGGGCAATCGCGATGCTCGTGGTCCTCTCGAGGGGCGAGGTGCTGCTGGAAAAGCGTGCACCGACCGGAATCTGGGGCGGGCTGTGGTCGCTTCCGGAAATCCGGCTCGGCGCGGACCCGGCGGCGGCGCTACGCGAAACCTATGGCATCGAGGCGGCGAAGGTCGAGCCGATGGAGCCCTTCCATCATGCCTTCACGCACTTCACCCTCGAGGTGTCGCCGTGGCGCATCGAGGCCCGCCGGGCGCCGGCGATCGCCGCCGAGAAGGCCGCGATCTGGCTGGCACTTGCCGACCTCCCCGGCTGTGCGCTGCCCTCGCCGGTGAGGAAGCTCCTCGCCCGCGCCTCCTAGGCGAGCTTCTGCTGCCTGAGGAAGCGTTGCAGCACCGCAATGCGCAGCGTCGTGTCGGTGACTTCGAGCAGCTTCTGCTTCACGTCGTTGCGCAGCGGCAGGATCTCCGCAAGGCGGAAACTCACCCAGGTCGCATCGTCGAAGCGCAGCGGCTTGGAGAAGCGCTGCTCGCCGATACCCGCGATCACCTTGCGCAGGAAATCCGCGCTCTCCTGCACCGCCTGCGCCCGCTCGGCTGCGGTCTCGGCGCCGTGCTCCTCTACCTCCGCGACGATGAGACCCGCGCGGCTCACCTCCGTGGAAACGAGGTGGACGCGCTCCACGCCCTCGGCCGTGACCTTGAGGATGCCGAGCTCCTCCATGTCGCATTCGGCGATGCGCGCAAGGCAGCCGATCGCCTCGGGCACCGCGGGGGTGCCGACCTCGGATCCTTCCTTGATGAGGCATACCGCGAACGGCGAGCCCTCCCGCAGGCACGCCTTCGCCATGTCCATGTAGCGGACCTCGAAGATCCTGAGTGGCAGCAGCGAGCCCGGGAAGAGCACGGTCTGCAACGGGAACACCGGCACCGTCTCGCGCTTGCGTCCCGCAGCGAAGAGCTTGCCGAGCAGCAACGCCTCAGGCCTTGGTGTCGCGGTGGCGGACGACCACCGGGTATTCGGGTGCGAAGCGCTGCCCGAGCTGGTTGGCGATGTAGATCGATCGGTGGCGCCCGCCGGTGCAGCCGATGGCCACGGTGATCGAGGCGCGCTGGTCGAGGAGGAACGCGGGCAGCCAGCGTTGCAGGAATCGCTGGATGTCCTCCACCAGCAGGTTCGCCTGCGTCTCGCGCTCGAGGAAGTCGATCACCGGTTGGTCACTGCCCGTGAGCAAGCGCAGCTGCGGGTCGTAATGCGGGTTGGGAAGCACGCAGCGCGCGTCGAAGACATAGTCGGCATCGAGGGGGACGCCACCCTTGTAGCCGAAGGTCTCGAAGATCAGCGTGACCGTGGAGCGGTCGGTCACGACGAGGTCCTGGATCCAGCCGCGCAGCTGGTTGGGGGTGAGCATGCTGGTGTCGATGCGCTGGCCGATCTCGGCCAGCCACGCGAGGAGGCCGCGCTCTTCGGCGATGGCCTCGGGCAGCGTGCGGCCCTCACCCGCGAGCGGGTGCGGCCGGCGGGTCTCGGAAAAGCGCCGCGCGAGGCTCTGGTCGTTGGCGTCGAGAAAGATCACCCGCACGTCGGTGCCGCGCCCGCGCTCGCGCTCGACGATATCGGGAAGCTGCCCGAGGCTTTCGCGGCTGCGGGCGTCGGCGCTGATCGCGACCTTGCGCTCGTTCCTCTGCAGCGCGTAGTCGGCGAGCGGGCCGATCAGCTCCGCGGGCAGGTTGTCGACGCAGAAGAAGCCGGCATCCTCGAGCGCCTTCAAGGCCACGCTCTTGCCCGAGCCGGAGACGCCCGAGAGGATCACCAGCTGCATCAGCCGGCGGCCTCGTCGCGGCCCTGCGCCTCCATGCGCATCGCCGCCTCCTGGCGCGCGATGAATTCCCGCGTGGAATCGATGCCGCGGGTGATGAGGATGTGGTTGCGCACCGCCGCCTCCACCAGCACCGCGAGGTTGCGCCCCGGGGCGACCGCGAGCGTGACCGTGGGGATCTCGACCCCGAGGATGTCCTGCGTGCCCGAGCGCGTGGCGAGGCGGTCGCGCGGCTCGATCCCGGCGGCCGGCATGTCGAGGTGCACCATGAGCCGCAGCACCTTGCGCGGGCGCACCGCGGTCTCCCCGAAGATCGAGCGGATGTTGAGCACGCCCAGGCCGCGCACCTCGAGGAAGTCGCGAAGCAGCGGCGGGCAGCGGCCCTGGATCGTCTCGGGACCGATTTGCTGCAGCTCCACCACGTCGTCGGCGACGAGGCCGTGCCCGCGCGAGATGAGCTCGAGCGCAAGTTCGCTCTTGCCGATGGACGACTCGCCGGTGATCAGGACGCCGATCTCGAGCACGTCGAGGAAGACGCCATGCAGCGTGGTGGTCTCGCCCAGCTCCTGCTGCATGAAGGGGCGCAGCACGTTGATCAGGTGCTGGCTGGGCTCGGGGGAGGTGAGGATCGGGGTGCCGGAGCGCTCGGCCGCCTCGACGAGGACCGCCGGGGGCGCGAGCCCCTCGCCCACCAGCAGGCACACGGTATCGGCGCCGACGATGTGCTGCGCGGTCTTCGCACGCGCATCGGGATCGAGTTTGTCTAGGTATTCGACCTCGCGCCGTCCCAGGACCTGCGCGAGCAGCGGATGGATCAGGTTCAGGTGACCGATGAGGCCAACGCCCGGGCGGTGCAGCATCTCGCCGGTGAACTCACGCCCGCCCCCCGAGCGTCCCGCGGCCCACGCGAGGCCGAGGCGTCCGCTGCGCCGGTCAAACAGCTGCTGAACGCTGAGCCGGGGCATAGGGCGACCACTCGGTGATCAACCGGTGCGCCGCCTGGATGTCCTGGGTCTGCACGAGCGCGGCGCGCAGACCCGGGTCGCTGAACATCTGCGCGAGCTCCGAGAGCAGCTCCAGGTGCGCCTCGGTGGCGTGCTCGGGGACCAGCATGGCGAACACAAGGCTCACCGGCTGGCCGTCGGGCGCCTCGAACGCGACCGGCTGCGCGGTGCGCACGAATGCGCACACCGGGTCCTTGAGGGTGCGGATGCGCCCGTGGGGGATGGCTACGCCGTAGCCGAGGCCGGTGGACCCCAGTTTCTCGCGGTCGAAGAGGCTGTCGAAGATGCGCGCGCGCGGGATCTGGCGCGAATTCTCGAAGAGCAGGCCGATCTGCTCGAACAGCCGCTTCTTGCTGCTCACCTCGAGGCCGAGGAGCACGTGGTTGAGCGGAAGGAGCCGGGAGACGAGGTTCATGCGGGGGGATTTCGCGGCGCGAGTGTAGCCCGAAACCGCTATTCCTGCGCGATGCGCTTGATGCCCGCGGCGTGGCGGCCGGCCTGGAAGCGCTCCTTGTGCCTGAGCACCTGGCGGTCCAGCTTGTCGATCAGGCCGTCGATGGCCGCGTACATGTCGCCCTCGTGCGCCTGGACGTGGATGTCCTTGCCCGATAGATGCACGTTGGCCTCGATCTTCTGGTCGAGCTTCTCCACCGTCATGATCACGTTCACCTCGATCACGTGGTCGAAGTGCCGCTCGATGCGCGCCAGCTTCGACGTCACGTACTCGCGGATCGCAGGGGTGATGTCGACGTGGTGGCCGGTGAGGTGCAGGTTCATCTCGAAGCTCCTTTTCGCGTGGGACTGCGGGGAACTAGATCGACTTGCGGAGGTTGGCGGGCTGGATGTGCATCGCCTCGCGGTACTTGGCTACGGTCCGCCGCGCTACCTGGATGCCTTGCTGCGCGAGGATGTCGGAGATGCGGTGGTCGGAGAAGGGTTTCTTGCCGTCCTCGGCCGCCACCAGCTGCTTGATCAAAGCACGGATCGCGGTCGCCGAACAGGCGCCGCCCGTGTCGGTTGAAACATGGCTGCCGAAGAAGTACTTGAGCTCGAAGATGCCGCGCGGGGTGAGCATGTACTTCTGCGTGGTAACGCGCGAAATGGTGGATTCGTGCAGGCTCACCGCCTCGGCGATCTCGCGCAGCACCAGCGGGCGCATCGCCACCTCGCCGTGCTCGAAGAAGTTCTTCTGCCGGTCGACGATCGCCTGGGTCACGCGCAGGATGGTGTCGAAGCGCTGCTGCACGTTCTTGATGAGCCACCTCGCCTCCTGCAGCTGGCCGGCGAGGCGCTTGCCGCCGTTCTCGCGCGATGTCTGCAGGATGTCGGCGTACATCTTGTTGATCCGCAGCCGCGGCATCGCGTCGCGGTTGAGGGTCGCGCCCCAGCGCCCACCCACCTTGCGCACCACGACATCGGGCACCACGTAGCGCACGTCGCCGCCGCCGAACCCGCGGCCCGGCTTGGGATCGAGCGTGAGGACGAGCGCGTGGATCTCGCGCAGCTCGTCTTCGTCCACGCCGAGAAGGCGCCTCAGGCGGTTGAAGTCGCGGGCGGCGAGCGTGTCGAGGTGCTTCGCCACCAGCTCGATCGCCTGCGCGCGGTTGGGGACATCGTCGGGCATCGCCTTCAGCTGCAGCACCAGGCACTCCGCCACGTCGCGGGCGCCGACGCCGGTGGGCTCGAGGTTCTGCACGTGGCGAAGCGCGATCTGCAGCTCCTCGATATCCACGTCGGACATCGCGGCGAGCGCGGATTCGCGCAGCTCCTCCAGGTCCTGCTTGAGGTAGCCGTCCTCGTCCAGGTGGCCGACCACGAACTCGGCGATCAGCTTGTCGCGCGACGTGAGGCCGGTGAGCGATATCTGCTGCTGCAGGTGCTCCTGGAGCGTGGGCTCGTGGGCGGCGAACTGGGCGAAGTCGTCGCGCTCGTCGTCGTCGCGCCGCGAGCTGCCGGTGGGGGAATGCTCCTCGCCGAAACCGTGCTCTTCGGCAAAGCTCGGCGGCTCCTCCCTGGAATCAGGCGCGGGCGTGGATTCTGCCTGCTGGGCGGCGCCGTCGGGCGGCGGCGGCGCCGACTCGTCTGGCGGCCCCAGGTCGGAGCGCTCGAGGAGCGGATTCTCGGCGAGGTAGCGCTCCAGCTCCTGGTTGAGCTCGACCGTGGACAGCTGCAGCAGCCGGATCGACTGCTGGAGCTGAGGCGTGAGCGTGAGATGTTGCGATAGCTTGAGCTGGAGGCTGTGCTTCATGTCGAGGGTTCCCCGGAAGAACCGACTATCCGCTAGAGGCGGAAGTTCTCTCCGAGATACACCTTGCGAACGGCCTCATTATAGATGATCTCCTGGGGCTTCCCGAAGGCGAGAACCGCACCCTGGTTGATGATGTAGGCGTGGTCGCAGATGCCCAGCGTCTCGCGCACGTTGTGGTCGGTGATGAGCACGCCGATGCCGCGCTCCTTGAGGTAGCGGATGATCTGCTGGATGTCGAGGACCGCGATCGGGTCAACGCCCGCGAAGGGCTCGTCGAGGAGGATGAAGCGCGGGCTGGTGGCCAACGCGCGCGCGATCTCCACGCGGCGGCGCTCGCCGCCAGAAAGCGACAACGCCGGCGAAGCCCGCAGGTGGCCCACGTGCAGCTCGTCCATCAGCTGCTCCAGGCGCGCCTGCACCTCCTCGCGCTCCATCCCCTGGAGCTCGAGCACCGCGCGGATGTTCTGCTCGACCGAGAGCTTCCTGAAAATCGACGCTTCCTGGGGCAGGTAGGAGAGTCCCAGGCGCGAGCGGCGATAGATGGGCAGGTGGGTGAGGTCGTCGCCGTCGAGCGTCACGCTGCCCGCATCGATCGGCACCAGGCCCAGGATCATGTAGAAGCACGTCGTCTTCCCGGCGCCGTTGGGCCCGAGCAGGCCCACGATCTCGCCGCTTTCCACCGTGAGCGAGACGTCGGAGACCACGGTGCGCTTGCGATAGCGCTTCATGAGTCCCGCGGCGCGCAGCACCGAGGCGCGCGGCTCGGTGTTGACGAGGGTGAGGTGCTGGGCTGCCGGGGTGGCCGCGACCGCCACTATTGCTTTCCCGGGTCGGCCTTGAGGTCGACGGGCGGCGGGCGCTTTTCCTCCCCACCTTCCACCGTCTTCTTCGGCGGCATGATGATCACCTTCACGCGCGCGTTGGGCGGCGCGACCTGGCCGGGCGGCGCGCCCGAGACTTCCGCCAGCTCGCGCTTCATGTCGTAGGAGATGAAGTCGCCGGTGAGCTCATTCTGGTTGCTCCTCACGCGTGCCTTGTTGTAGAGCCGCAGCACGTCGTTCTGGTCGTCGAACTCGGCGCGCTCAGCCGTGCCCTCGATCCACTCGTCCAGCTTGTCGCGCTTCTGGCGGAAGGTGACCGGAGTGCCGCTCGCAACGTAGGTCTTGTTGCCCTTGGCGTCCTCCTTGAGGAGCATCTTCGCCGCGGTGATGCGCATCGAGCCCTGCGTCACCACCACGTTTCCCGTCAGCGTGATGACCTTGTTTGCATCGTCTCCGACGGAGCGCTCGGCGCCGATCACGATCTCCTTCTCGCGGTCCGAGCGCTCGGCCATGGCGGGCAACGCGACGAGGGCGGCGACGAGGGCGAAGGGCGCAAGGGCGGCGATCATCGGCGGGGCGGCTTGAAGGTGGCGCGCACCTTTTCCATGCTCAGCGTGCGGGTGCGATTATTGAGCTCGAAGGATGCGGCGTGGGCGCGGCTCGAGGCGCTTTCCACCGTCACCGGGCTCGAGCCGCGGGCAATGCCCTCGTCGGGCAGCACGAGAATGCGGTCGGTGGTGAGGCGCGTGGCCCCGTTCTTCTCATCGGTTTCGCGCACCACGACCACGTCGCCCTCGACCAGGACGCGATCGCCGCCCTGCTCGAGCCGGCCGTTCTGCGCGGTGATGGTCATTTTGGGTTGGCGGGGCTCGAAAGCCTCGAGCGTGAGCGACTCGAGAAGCGCTGAATCGTCGTCGGGGTAATGTACCATCTTCCTCGCCGTGAGCGTGTATTGCACCGCTCCGTCGATGCCGAGCTTGCGCGCGTTGAAATTCTCCACTACCAGGTCGGGATCGTGGCGCCCGGAGCCATCGGCGCGCGCCACGGACGGCTGCACCAGCTGGTCGAGCCAGAGTGTCAGCCCGACCAACAGGCCGAGCGCAGCGAGCGGCAACCACGACGTGGGACGGACGATGGTCAAGGCAGGTTAGACCGCTTGCGCCGCACCGGGTTGCACGCGGGCGCGCACCACCAGCTCGCAGAACTCGCGCACCGCGCCACAACCGCCATGGGCGCGCGTCACGTAGTGCGCGGCCTGCCTCACCGCGTCCACCGCGTTGGCCACCGCGACCGCGAAGCCGCAGCGCTGCATCACCGCGAGATCGGGAAGGTCGTCGCCCATGAACGAGCACGCCGCCGCGTCGATGCCCAGTTCGCCGCGCAGCTCCTCGAATGCGGCGACCTTGTCGGTGCATCCCTGTATCACGTGAGCGATCGCGAGCTCGCCGGCGCGTCGCTCCACGGCAGGCGACGAGCGCCCGGAGATGATCGCCGTCACGATGCCCGCGGCCTGCAGCATCTTCACGCCGTGGCCGTCGAGGATATTGAATGCCTTGAACACCTCCCCGCCGGCGCCGAGGTAGAGCGTGCCGTCGGTCATCACGCCGTCCACGTCGAAGATCGCGAGGCGGACGGCGCGCGCGCGCTCGCCCACGTCCATCAGACCACTCCGGCGGCGAGCAGGTCGTGGAAGGTGATCGCGCCCACGAGCGTGCCGTCGGGGGCGAGGACCACGAGGCGGCCTCCGAGGCTCTGCTTCTCGAGGATCTGCGCGGCCTCCGCCGCGAGCCGTTCGGGTGCGATCGACTTGGGGCTCGCGGTCATCACGTCGCCCACCCGCACCTGGCGGATGTTGTCGTGCCGCTCCAGGGTGCGGCGAAGATCGCCGTCGGTGAAGATTCCCAGCAGCTTGCCGGCGGGATCGACGATTGCCGTCATGCCGATCCCCTTCTTGGACATCTCGACGATCGCATCCGGCAGGAGGTCGCCAGGCGAGCTCAGCGGCAGCTGCTCGCCCTTGCGCATGATGTCGCCCACGTGCACCAACAGGCGCCGGCCGAGGGCGCCCGCCGGATGGTGCATCGCGAAGTCGTCGCTCTTGAAGCCGCGCGCCTCGAGGAGCGCCACCGCCAGCGCATCGCCCAGGGCGAGTGTTGCCGTGGTACTCGCCGTGGGCGCGAGGTTCAGGGGGCACGCCTCCTTCTCCACCGCGGCATCGAGGTGCACGTCAGCCTCGACGGCGAGCGTCGACTCCACGCGCCCGGTGATCGCGATCACCTTGGCGCCACGGCGCTTGATCATCGGCAGCACGCGCAGGATCTCGTCGGACTCGCCTGAATTGGAGATCGCGATCACAACGTCGTCGGAAGTGATCATCCCCAAGTCGCCGTGGCTCGCCTCGCCCGGGTGCATGAAGAAGGCCGGCGTACCGGTGGAGGCGAGCGTGGACGCGATCTTGCGCGCGATGTGCCCCGACTTGCCCATGCCGCTCACCACCACGCGGCCCTTGGTATGCAGGATCAGGTCATGCGCGGCGAGGAACTCGGCTCCGAGGCGATCGCGCAGGCCCCGCACCGCCTGCGCCTCGATGTCGAGGACGTTGCGCGCGAGCGCGAGGAGATGCTCCGCGTCGGCGAGGGGATTGGGTTGTAGTAGATTCGGCATGCGGGAAGTATAAATCCAACACATGCGCGACGCCCTCCAAGTCACCCTCCTGTTGCTCGCCTCCGCGGTCGTGATGGTGGTCGTCTTCCGCCAGATCTCGATGCCGGCGATCCTCGGCTACCTCCTCGTGGGCGCTCTGGTGGGCCCGAACGCGCTGGGCGTCGTCCCGGACACCGAGGACCAGCGCTACCTCGCGGAATTCGGCGTGGTGTTCCTGATGTTCTCCGTAGGGCTCGAGTTCAGCCTGCCGCAGCTGATGGCGATGAGGCGCACCGTATTCGGCTTCGGTGGCGCGCAGGTCGGCGTGATCGTGGCGCTCGGCGTGGGCGGTGCGATGCTCGCCGGCGAATCGTGGCGCGCGGGCCTGGTGGTGGGCGGGGTGCTCGCGATGTCGTCCACCGCGATCATCTCGAAGATGCTCTCGGAGCGCATGCAGCTGCATTCGCCCCACGGCCGCCAGATCATGGGCGTGCTGCTCTTCCAGGACCTCGCGGTGATCCCGCTGCTGGTGCTGATCCCGGCGCTGGTGCTGCCGGGCGAGCAGATCGCCGGTGCCATCGGGGTGGCGCTCGCGAAGGCCGCGGTGGTGCTGGCGATCGTGCTCTTCCTCGGCCAGCGGCTGATGCGCCCCCTCTTCAACATGGTGGCGCGGCAGAAATCGTCGGAGCTGTTCGTGCTCTTCGTGCTGCTGGTGACCCTCGGCCTCGCGTGGGTGACGCAGATGGCGGGCCTGTCGCTCGCGCTGGGCGCCTTCCTCGCCGGGATGCTGATCTCCGAGACCGAATACCGCTACCAGGTCGAGGACTACATCAAGCCGTTTCGCGACGTGCTGCTCGGCCTGTTCTTCGTGACCATCGGCATGCTGCTCGACGTGCGCGCGCTCGCCGAGCACTTCGTCGCTGTGGCGCTGCTTTTCGTGCTGCTGCTCGCGGTGAAGTTCGGCGTGATCTACGGGCTCGCGAGGCTCTTCGACAACGGCAAGCCGACGGCGCTGCGCGCGGCGATGGCCCTCGCCCCCGCGGGCGAGTTCGGCTTCGTGCTGCTCTCGCTCGCCAACCGCAATGACGCGCTCGGGTCCGGCACGCTGCAGGTCGTGCTCGCGGCGGCGCTGCTGTCGATGCTCGCGACTCCCCTCATCCTCGCGCACATGGAGCGGATCGTGCTGCACTTCATCGAGACCGAGTGGACGCAGCGCGCACTGCAGCTCCACTCCCTCGCGGTGAAGGCGATGGCCACCAAGGGCCACGTGATCGTCTGCGGCTATGGCCGCAGCGGCCAGGCGCTGGCGCAGTTCCTCGAGCGCGAGAAGGTGCAGGTGATCGCGCTCGACTCCGACCCGGAGCGCGTACGCCAGGCAGCAGCGGCCGGCGATTCGGTCGTCTATGGCGACGCCTCGCGGCGCGAGGTGCTGATCGCGGCCGCGTTGTCGCGCGCGACCGCCGTGGTGATCAGCTTCGCCAACACGCCCAAGGCGCTGGCGATCATCGCGCACGTGCGCGAGCTCCGGCCCGAGCTTCCAGTGATCGTGCGCACCTTCGACGACACCGACGTGGGGCGGCTGCGCGAGGCGGGCGCCGCCGAGATCGTCGCCGAGGTGGTCGAGGGCTCGCTCATGCTCGCCACGCAGACCCTGATGCAGCTGGGCGTGCCGTTGAACCGCGTGCTTCGCAGCCTCCGCGACGTGCGCCAGGAGCGCTACAAGCTCATGCGCGGCTTCTTCCCCGGCATCACCGACGAGCAGCTCGCCGCCGATGGCGAGCACCCGCGCCTGCACACGCTCGTGGCGGGCAGCTCCGCGGCGTGTGTCGGCAGGACCATCGGCAGCCTGAACCTCGACGCCCTGGACGTGCAGGTAACCGCGGTCCGCCGTACCGGCACGCGCGAGGTGAACCCGGCCGCGGAAACGCGCATCCATGAAGGCGACGTGCTGGTGCTCCTCGGCACCCAGGGAAATCTCGCCAAGGCCGAGATCCGGCTGCTGCAGGGCTAGCCAGCCAGCGCCCATGAAAAACGTCCCGCGCTGGGGCGGGCCGTCGGGCAGAAGACCCGTCGCAACTCGTCAGAAGGTCATGCACACCGTGTAGTTGGTGGCGTCGTCCGGGTAGGAGCCGGACATCGCCGTCGCCGCAGTGCCCATCGCAGCGCCATCCGCGACCAGCCGCATGGAGCCGGTGGCGGTGTTGCCGTCGTCCATCTGCACATCGAGCTGGCGTGCGAACTTGCCGAGGATGCCGGCGGAACAGACCATGTACGTGCCCGACATGCCCGAGATCTGCAGCTGCGCGGCGTTGGCGCTGGTGATTCCGATCCGGCCGCCCACCGCGTTCTTGGGGTAGTAATCCGCATCGGTCACCACCGTGGGGCCCGCCGCGAGGTTGGCGAGGCGCACGTGTTGCCAGAAGAGGGCCGCCTCGTCGGTGGCGGTGGTGGTGTTCCAGTTACCGTTGATCACGCCGTTGCCGATGGTACCGGCGGGCGTGGTCGCGAGCGTCGCGCCCGAAACGTGGTTGACGACTCCGGAGTCGTCGCCGGGAAGCGCCTTGAACTTGTCCTGGAAGGCGTAGATGTAGGTCGGAATGACGCGGAAGTCGTTCGCGATGTTCTTCACCTTCGCGCTGTTGATCAGCTCCTGTCCTTTCAGCACGCCGCCCAGCAGCAGCCCGATGATGACCAGCACGATCGCGATCTCGACCAACGTGAAGCCCGATTGTTGCGATTTCATCCGATTGCCCTTATGGAAGTTGGTTGGATGAGGACGCTGTTGCAAGCGCCATGCCAGTTTATCAACCTATTGAGTATATTGGTCTTTTTATGTTCAGCGAATCTGGCGGGGGCGTTTGGCAGCGCGGATGTCGGGAGGCCCGACGCTTGGTGTCGGGTTCCCGGCGGCGCATTTCTGGCGCCGGGGCACGCTTATCTCTTATCCTTCCCCCGCTGCCCTGCGGATTCCCCTTGTCGTTCTCACACCCACCGCCCCAGCGGATCGCCAACCTCCTCGTGGCCGGAAGACGCTGGGTGTTGGTGGCGATGCTCCTCGCGCTGCACGCGGCGCTGGTGGCCCAGCCAGGCGGCGACTTCCAGCGCCTGTGGCTGCTGGTGCACTTCGGCCTCTTCCTCACCTGGCAGCCGTTCTTCGCCGCCGAGCTCGAGCTCGAGGTGTTCTCGGTGGTCCTGCTGCTCGCGATCACCGCGGCGACGCTCTACTTCGTCTCCGGCTGGATGGTGGTCACGTGGCTGCTCCTGCTCCTCGGAATCCTCGGCGGCCGGGTCTTCACCATGCAATCGGAGCGCCGCAATCGTTTCTACCTGGTGGCGTTTACCTACGTGCTCACGATGCTGCTCCTGTGGGGCGTCCCGGCGCTCATCATCGGCGAGCAGTACGTGCCCGCGATCGTCGCCAACTTCGCGCAGAAGGTCCTGCCGCTGCTGCTCGTCCTGCTGGTGATCCTGCCGCCGCCGGCGGAAAACCAGAGCGCGCAGGTATTCGATTTTTTCTACGCCGTGCTGGTCTTCCAGCTGGGCGTGGTGCTGGTGCTGGGTTCGATCGTCTTCATGCGCTACACCGACCAGGACTACATGGAGTCGGTGGCGCTCACCGTGATGGGGTTCGGCGTCGCGCTCTTCGTCTTCGCGGTGCTGTGGAATCCGATGCGCGGCTTTGGCGGGCTGCGCACCTATTTCTCCGCCTACCTCCTGTCGGTAGGCATGCCGTTCGAGCTCTGGATGCGGCGTATCGCGGAGCTCTCCGAGACCGAGCCCGATGCCCGCCGCTTCCTGGACGAGGCTCTGCGCGAGATCGCGGCCTTGCCGTGGATGCGCGGCGGCCATTGGCGCTCGCCCGACGGCGAGGGCGACTTCGGCGTCCCCGGCCCGCACTCCACGCGCTTCGGTTACCACGGCCTCGAGCTTGTGTTCCATACCAGCATCGAGCTCTCGCCGGCGCTCTTCCTGCATATGCGGCTGCTGGCGCAGGTCGTGGGCGAGTTCTACGAAGGCAAGCGGCGCGAGAGCGCGTTGCGCCGCCACGCCTACCTGCAGGCCGTGCACGAGACCGGCGCCCGCCTTACCCACGACGTGAAGAACCTGCTGCAGTCGCTCTACGCGCTCACCTCGATGGCGCCGAAGGAGTCCGCCGACGGCTACGGGGGACTCCTGCAACGCCAGCTCCCCGAGCTCGCCAAGCGCCTGCACGCCACGCTCGAGAAGCTGCGCTCCCCGGAGATTGCCGCGAGCGAGTTGCCGCAGCGCGCCGCTGAATGGTGGGCGCAGCTGGAGCGGCGCCTCGCGGGTTCGGAGATCGCGCTTCACGCGGAGATGACGGCCGACGGCCACGTGCCCGCGAGCCTCTTCGACAGCTTCATCGAGAACACGCTCGAGAACGCGCACGCGAAGCGCCTTCATGAGCCGGCCGCTACGATCGCCATCCACTTCCGCTTCGGCGCGCAATCGACCGAGCTTTCAGTCACGGACAGCGGCAGCCCGATGCCCGCCGCGGTGGCCCAGCGCCTGATGCGTGAGCCGATCGAGCGCGCCAACGGCCTGGGCATCGGCCTATTCAACCTTGCGCGCCAGGCGAGCCACGCGGGTTACTCGGCGAGCCTTGCGGCGAATCGCGACGGCGAGGTCCGCTTCACGCTGGGCAAGGGTGAGCCTGGGCCCTCAGGCTGGCAGGGCTGAGAGCACCTCCTCGAGGCCCGCGCGCCAATCGCCGATGCGTGCGGCGAGGCGGGCCTCGAGCTTCTCGCAGCTCAGGACCGAGTTCGCCGGCCGCCTCGCTGGCAGGGGATAGGCGCTAGACGGGATCGGCACCACGTTCGGGATGCTGAAATCCGCGACCCGCCGCGCACGCCCTTCGAAGATGGCGCGCGCGAACCCGCACCAGGTGGTCTTTCCCGCGGCGGTTGCGTGGTAGATGCCCCCGGCTTCGCGCAGCCGCGCGATCGACTCGCGCGATATCGCGCCGGCGGTTCCTTCCAGCAGCGCGCGCGTAAGGCGCCCGAGCTCGATCGCCGAAGTCGGGGCGCCGTGTTGGTCGTCGACGATGCGCAACTCCGCCCGCTCCCTGGCAAGCCTGAGCATGGTGAGGAGGAAGTTCTTCCCGCTCGGGCCATACACCCACTCGGTGCGCAGTACGGCGTAGTCACAGCCGCTCGCCGCGAGGCGCCGCTCGCCCTCGAGCTTGGTGCGTCCGTAGGCGCCAAGCGGGTTCACCGGATCGGTCTCGAAATATGCGCCATCCTTGCTGCCGTCGAAGACGTAGTCGGTGGAGTAATGCAGCACGTAGGCACCGAGACGCTTCGCCTCCTCGCCCAGGATGCCGGGCGCCACGGCATTCACCGCGTGTGCGAGAGCTTCCTCGGTCTCGGCGCGATCGACCGCCGTGTAGGCCGCGGCATTGACGATCACCTCGGGGCGGGCGCAGCGCACCATGGCCACGATGCGGTCGGGATGAGCGATGTCGAGCTGCGCGCGGCCTACCGCATGGACCTCGGCCCGCCCCGCGAGCTGGCGCACCACCTCGGCGCCAACCTGACCGTTGGCGCCGGTCACCAGCACCCGCATCACGGAAACACTTCCGCGGTCTTCAGCGGGGTGCCCGCCGCGTCGCTGGGCTTCAACAAGGGCTCGCCCTCGAACGGCCAGCGCACGCCCACGTCGGGGTCGTTCCAGAGGAGCGTGCGCTCGTGCCCGGGCGCGTAGTAGTCGGTGGTCTTGTAGAGGAATTCCGCGGAGTCGGAGAGCACCACGAAGCCGTGGGCGAAGCCCTCGGGCACCCACATCATGCGACGATTCTCCGCCGACAGGCGCTCGCCGACCCAGCGCCCGAAGGTGGGCGAAGAGCGCCGGATGTCGACCGCGACGTCGAACACCTCGCCAGCGATCACGCGCACCAGTTTTCCCTGGGGTTGGCGAACCTGGTAATGCAGCCCCCGCAGGACGTTGCGCGCGGACGAGGAGTGGTTGTCCTGGACGAACGCGACCTTGCGGCCGACCGCCTCGGAGAGGGCGCGCTCGTTCCAGCTTTCGAAGAAGAATCCGCGCGCGTCGCCGAAGACCCTCGGCTCGATCACCAGGACGTCGGGAAGGACGGTCGATACGGCTTTCATGCGACCGGTCTAGTACACCCGGTCGCGAAGCACCGCGAGAAGGTATTGGCCGTAGGAATTCCTGCTCATCGGCGCGGCGAGGCGCTCGAGCTGCGCCGCGTCGATGTAGCCCATGCGGAACGCGATCTCCTCGGGGCAGGCGATCTTCAGGCCTTGCCGCGACTCGATCGTCTCGATGAAGTGGGAGGCCTCGAGAAGGCTCTCGAAGGTGCCGGTGTCCAGCCATGCGGTGCCCCGCCCCATGACCTCGACCTCGAGCCTTCCGCGCTGCAGGTACTCGCGGTTCACGTCGGTGATCTCGTACTCGCCCCGCGCCGAGGGCTTCAGCTCGCGCGCGATGTCGGCGACCGCGCTGTCGTAGAAGTAGAGGCCGGTGACCGCATAGCGCGACTTGGGCGCGGTGGGCTTCTCCTCGATGCTCACCGCACGGCCGCGCTCGTCGAACTCCACGACGCCGTAGCGTTCCGGATCCTGGACGGGATAGGCGAAAACCGTCGCGCCGGCGGTGCTCCCGGAAGCCCGCGACAACGACGTCGACAGGTCGTGGCCGTGGAAGATGTTGTCGCCCAGGATGAGGCAGCTGGGGCCACCGGCGACGAAATCCCGGCCGATGACGAATGCCCGTGCAAGCCCGTCCGGCTTCGGCTGGACCGCATAGGAGATCGACATACCCCACTCCCGCCCGTCGCCCAGCAGGTCGCGGAACCGCGGCGTGTCCTGCGGCGTGGAGATCACCAGGACCTCGCGGATGCCCGCCAGCATCAGCGTGGTGAGCGGGTAGTACACCATCGGCTTGTCGTACACCGGCAGCAGTTGCTTGGAGACGACGCGCGTCGCGGGGTAGAGCCGCGTGCCCGAGCCGCCGGCGAGGATGATTCCCTTGCGGCTCATGCGGCGCTCCGCTTGGCGTAATTCTTCTCGACCCACTGGCGGTACTCGCCGCTCTTCACGTGCGCCACCCAGTCGGCGTTGTCGAGATACCACTTCACCGTCTTCGCAAGGCCGCTTTCGAAGGTCTCGCGCGGCGACCAGCCGAGCTCGCCGCTGATCTTGCGCGCGTCGATCGCGTAGCGGCGGTCGTGCCCGGGGCGGTCGGTGACGAACTTGATGAGGCTCCGGTAGCCGCCCTCTCGCGGGCGCAGCGCCTGCAGCGCATCGCACAGGGCGTGCACCACATCCAGGTTGCGCATCTCGGAGTTGCCGCCGACGTTGTAGACCTCGCCCGGCCGGCCGCGCGCGAGCACCACGCGGATCGCATCGCAATGGTCCGAGACATGGAGCCAGTCGCGCACCTGCTTGCCGTCGCCATACACCGGGAGGGGCTTGCCCTCGAGCGCGTTGGCGATCGTGAGCGGGATCAACTTCTCGGGGAACTGGTACGGGCCGTAGTTGTTGGAGCAATTGGTGGTGACGGTCGGCAGCCCGTAGGTGTGATGGTAGGCGCGCACCAGGTGGTCCGAGCCCGCCTTGGAGGCCGAGTAGGGGCTGTTGGGCGCGTACGCGGTGGTCTCGGAGAAAGCGGGGTCGGTATCGCCGAGCGTCCCGTATACCTCATCGGTGGAAACGTGCAGGAAGCGGAAATCGTCCTTGGCGATTCCAGTGAGGCTGCCCCAGTACGCGCGCGCGGCCTCGAGCAGCTGGAAGGTGCCGACCACGTTGGTCATCACGAAGTCCGCCGGGCCGTGGATCGAGCGGTCGACGTGGCTTTCGGCGGCGAAGTGCACGATCGCCCGCGGGCGGTGCTCGGCGAGGAGCGAATCCACCAGCGCGCGGTCGGCGATGTCGCCCTGCACAAAGTGGTGGCGCCCGTCGCCCGGGACGGTGGCGAGGTTGGCGGGATTGCCGGCGTAGGTGAGCTTGTCGAGGTTCACCACCGGAGCGCTCTCGGCGCGCATCCAGTCGAGGACGAAGTTCGATCCGATGAAACCGGCGCCGCCGGTGACTAGCAGCGTCATTTCGTTTCCTTCTGCAGCTCGATCAGCTTGAGGTACTTGTGGAAGGAATTGTTGCAGCCGATGGCGATATGCGCGAAGCCGGGGCCGCCATCGAGGAAGCCCAGGCGCAGGAAGTAGAACTTCGCGAAGCGCGCGAGCGGGCTCGACATGAGGCGCCAGTAGCTCGCACGCACCCCCTGCTTGAAGAGCGCGTGGGCGTGGAGGCTGGTATAGCGGTTCTGCTTCGCCATGTAGGTCGAGATGTCCTCGGCGGAATCGTGCATCAGGTCGCCGTCGAGCCGCCCCACCTCGGTGGTCGTTAGCACCGCCTCGTGCACCTCGTCGTTCGACCAGCCGGCGTGCACGCGATGGAAGAGCCTCAGCGTCCAGTCGGGATAGCCCTCGCCGTGCGCGAGCCACCGTCCCAGGAACCGGTTGCGGCGCGCCATCCGGTAGGCGTGGTAGCGGCGGCTCGAGAGCGCGGCGCGGATCGAGGCGGCAAGCTGGTCGCTCACGCGCTCGTCCACGTCCAGGCACAGCACCCAGTCGTTGCGCGCAAGCAAGACCGCGTGCTGCTTCTGCCGGCCGAATCCGAGCCACTCGCGCGTCTCGACGCGCGCGCCGCTCGCACGCGCGATGTCCACCGTGCCATCGGCGCTGCCCGAATCGACCACCAGCACCTCGTCGGCAAGGCCGCGGACGCTGGCGAGGCACGGCCCGATCTGGTCGGCGGCATTGAGCGCGATGATGGCTACGGTGAGCGGGAGCTTGACGTCGGCGGGGTGCGCCACGGCGTGGTTCGGTCTGCTGGCAGGCCGTCATTCTACCTCTCGGCGGGGATTAGAATGCGCCATGCCCGCGCAGCGCATCCTGTTCGTGAAGCTGTCTTCCCTGGGCGACGTGATCCATCACCTTCCCGCGATCACCGATCTCGCGCGGCGGATGCCTGATGCCCATGTGGCGTGGGCGGTCGAGGAAGCCTATGCGGAGCTGGTGCGGTTGCATCCCGCGGTGGCGGAGTCGATTCCCGTGGGCCTGCGCGCGCTGCGCAGCCGCCCGCTCGAAGCGGAGCGTTGGCGGCGCATGGGCGCGGCGCGGCGCGCGCTCGCGGCCAGGCGTTGGGACTATGTGATCGATACCCAGGGACTGCTGAAGAGCGCGCTGGTGGCGAAGACCGCGTCGGGCCGCAGCTTCGGCATGGATGGCGCGAGCGCGAGGGAGAGTGCGGCGGCGTGGTTCTATGACCAAGCCTATCCCGTCCCCCGTGCGCTCCACGCCGTCGAGCGCAATCGCAGGCTGGTGGGCCAGGTACTGGGTTACGAGCCCGAGGGCCGCGCCGACTACGGCCTCGAATCTCCGCCCTACCCGCCCTTGTGGGCGCCGCGCGGGCGTTACGTGGTGCTGCTCCACGCTGCTAGCCGCGCGGACAAGAAGTGGCCCGACGAGAAGTGGGTCGATCTCGCGCGCCGCCTCGCGCAGCATGGGTATGCCACGGTTTTTCCCGGCGGCACCGAGGACGAGCGCATCGCCGCGGCACGGCTGGCACTCCTGGTTCCGGGCTCCATCGCCGCGCCGCCCATGGACCTCTGGGTCGCGGCGACACTGCTCGCCCATGCCGAGGCAGTCGTAGGCATCGATACCGGCCTCACCCACCTCGCGGTCGCGCTCGACCGGCCCACGGTCGGCATCTACCGCACTACCGATCCCGCGCTCACCGGCCTGCACGGCGAGAGCGGCCTGAGCCTCGGCGCGCCGGGACGGGAGCCCACGGTCGGCGACGTGATGCGCGCGCTCGCCCTGTGACACGCCTGTGGTACGCATTGCTGTGGCTCGCCGCGGCGCCCCTGGCGCTCGCGCGCCTGGCGTGGCGTTCGCGCCGCCAGCCCGGCTACCTCGCCGCCCTCGGCGAACGGTTCGGTTCCTACCCCGCGGCGGTGGCCGCGCCGCGCATCTGGCTGCATGCGGTCTCCGTGGGCGAAACGCGCGCCGCGGCACCCATCGTCGCGGCGCTCGCCCGCCGCCATCCGCGCCATCGCATACTCATCACCCACATGACGCCCACGGGGCGCGCTACCGGCGTGGAGCTCTTCGGCGACCGCGTCGAGCGCGCCTGGCTGCCCTACGACATGTCGTTCGCGACGCGGCGATTCCTCGCGCACTACCGTCCCCAACTCGGCATCGTCCTCGAGACCGAGATCTGGCCGCGGCTGCTGGAGGAATGCGCGCGTGCACGCGTTCCCGTGGTCCTTGCCAACGCGCGCCTGTCCGAGCGCTCCGCACGGCGTTACGCGCGCTTTCCCGCGCTTACCCGCTGGGCGCTGGGGAACCTCGCCGGCATCGCGGCGCAGTCAGCAGCCGACGCGCAGCGCTTCCGTGACCTGGGTGCCGGCGGTGTCGAGATCACCGGCAACGTGAAATTCGACCTCGCGCCCGAGCCCGAGATCGTCGCGCGCGGCGCGGAATTCAGGTCGCGTTTCGGCGCGGGAAGGACGATCTGGGTCGCGGGCAGCACGCGCGAAGGCGAGGAGGCGGGGCTGCTGGAAGCCTTCAGCGCGATGGGCGCACCGGAATCCGCGCTGCTGGTGCTCGTCCCCCGCCATCCCCACCGCTTCGAAGAAGTCGCGGCGCTCGCCTCGCGCCAGGGCTTCGCGGTGGCGCGTCGCAGCGGCGCCGGTCCCGTGCCGCCCACGGTGCGCGTGCTGGTCGGCGATTCGATGGGCGAGATGCCCGCGTACTACGCTGCGGCCGACGTGGTGATCATGGGAGGCAGCCTCCTGCCTTATGGCAGCCAGAACCTGATCGAAGCTTGTGCGCTCGCCAAGCCCGTGATCGTGGGCCCGCACACCTACAACTTCGAGGAGGCCGCCGAGTGCGCGATCCACGCCGGCGGGGCGATGCGCGTGCGCGATGCGGGCGAAGCGCTCGCCGCGGCCGCGGAGCTGGCGCGCGACGCCGAGCGCCGCGAGCGCATGGGGGAGAGCGCCCGGACCTTCGTCGCCGTCCATCGCGGGGCGGTCGACCGGCTGATGGCGTGGCTCGAGTCGCGGATTCCCAGGGAGGGTCTGAGTAGTCCGGGGATTGAGCAGACCTTCCCTAGCGCCCCAGCGCGCGATTGACTTCCGCAACGTCGGTCTCGCCGAGCTGCCCGGCCGCGGCCTTGAGACGCAGCGTGTTCAACAGGAAGTTGTAGCGCGCCTGCTGCAAGTCGCGCCGCGTCTGGGTGACCTGCTGCTGCGCGTTGAGGACGTCCACGCTGGTGCGCACGCCCACGTCGCGGCCCAGCACGGTGGAATCGAGTTGCGACTGGGTCGAGACCTGCGCCTGCTCGAGCGCACGCACCTGGGCGATGCCGCTGGTCACGTTGAGGAAGCTGGTGCGCGCCTGCTGCGCGACGATGCGTTCGACATTCTCCAGGTCCTGGCGCGAGCGCTCGCGCAACGCCAACGCCTCGCGGATGCGCGACTGCACGAGCCCGCCGGTGAAGAGCGGAATCGACAGGGTGAGGCCGACGCTCGCGTCGCGGCTCACCGGGGAAACCGGCGCCGCCGCCGAGAGCGAGTTGTCGATCCGCGCGACGCTTCCGGAGAGGTCGACGGTGGGAAGGCGCCCCGCGCGCTGGCGGTCCACCTCCTGCTCGGCGATCGCGGTTGTGGCGCGCGCGATAGCGACCTGGAAGCTCGAGTCGACCGATGCCTTCACCCACGCCTCGATGTCGTTCGGCCTGGGCTCTGAGAGCGTGAGCGGCTCGCGCAGCGGCGTGAGGCCGTCGGGGAGCTTGCCGAGGAGCTGCTGCAGCGCGCGGCGTTTCACCTCGAGGTCGTTCCGGTCGGCGATCTCCTTGGCGACCGACTGGTCGAAGCGCGCCTGCGCTTCGAGCGTGTCGACGATGGTCGCGGTGCCGACTTCGAAGTTGCGCTTGGCCTGCGCGAGCTGCTGGTCGATCGCGGACTTCTGCGATCCCGAAAGCGCCACGTTGTCCTGGGCGAGCAGCACGTCGAAGTAGGCCTGGGCCACGCGCACGCCCAGGTCCTGCTGCGCATTGGCGAGCACCGCCTCGGCCTGCAGCACCGTCTTGCGGGCCTGGTCGATGGCGATCCAGTTCTGCATCCGGAACACCGGCTGCGCGAGCGTGACCGCGAACGTGTTGGTGCTGTAGTCGCGATCGGGCGCGCCGTCGCGCTCGGAATGGTTGCGGAAGATCGAGGCGCTGCCGTAGACCTGAGGCAGGTAGCCCGCGCGCGCCTGCGGCAGGCGCTCGGCGGTCGCCTGGTATTGGGCGCGCGCCGCCTGGTAGACGGGATCGCTCACCTGCGCGTCGCGGTAGAGGTTGAGGAGGTCGGCGGCCTGCGTGGGCACGGCGAGCGCGAGTGCCAGGGCGAGGGCGATTGGGGTTGCTTTCATCGATGGGCCTCGAGTCTTGCTCGCTTCGGGTGCGGTCGAGTGGTATGACGCTGCGGATGCACGATCCGGATTCGCCTAGAAACGGAAGCGGGGCGGCTGGGCTGCGTTCACGAGCGGCTTCAACATCGTCTCGAAGAGCTCGACGCGCTGGAAGGATCCGACCACCGGCTGGCGCACCAGCACGGCTTTCATGACGGGCGCGTCGCCCACGACCGCGAAGAGCCGTCCGCCGGGCGTGAGCCGGTCGAGAAAGGCCTGAGGCAGTATTGGCGTGGAGCCGGTGAGCACGATGACGTCGAAGGCCGACTCGGCGAGCGGCGAGCGCGCGCTGTCGCCCTCGAGGAGCGTCACGTTGGTGGCGCCGACGGTGCGCAGATTGCGCTCCGCCCCGGACTTGAGATCCGCGTGGAATTCCGCGCTGGTCACGTGGCGCGCGCGCCGTGCGAGCAGCGCCGTGAGGTACCCGGATCCGGTCCCGACTTCGCATACGGTCTCGTGGGATTGCACCGCCAGCTCCTGGAGGATGCGTGCCTCGACCTTCGGCTGCATCATCGATTCCCCGTGCCCTATCGGCAGCTCGAGGTCGGCGAAGGCGAGGTTGCGGTGCTCCGGCGGCACGAAGTCCTCGCGCTTCACCTGGAACAGGAGGTCGAGCACCTGCGCATCGAGCACCTCCCAGGTGCGGATCTGCTGCTCGATCATGTTGAAGCGCGCTTGCTCGACGTTCATCGTGGTTCCAGGGGCGGGGGACGAGGGGCGGGCACGCCCCGAAAGCAAGGCGCGATTGTATCAAAGGGGTGCTTCCCGCCCGGTTACCGAATCTGCCGGCGAGCTCGCCTTTCGTCGTCAGTCGAGCGTGCGCTGGTAGCGCTTCAACGCCGCCGTCGATACCACCAGCAGGATCACCGCGAGCGGCCATACGTGCGGCGCCACGTCCGCGAACCCGCCGCCCTTCAGCAGGATGCTGCGCACGATGCGCAGGAAATGGGTAAGCGGGAAGATCTCGCCCAGGACCTGCGCCCAGCCCGGCATGCCGCGGAACGGGAACATGAAGCCGGAGAGGAGCAGCGAGGGCAGGAAGAAGAACATCGTCATCTGCATCGCCTGCATCTGGCTCTTGGCGATGGTGGAGAAGGTGAAGCCGATGGCGAGGTTGGCGGCGATGAACAGCACCAGCAGCAACGACAGGAGTATCAGGCTCCCGACCATGGGAACGCGGAAGAGGTAGTTCGCCGCGGTGAGGATCACGATCACCTGCACGTAGCCCACCAGGATGTAGGGCACGATCTTGCCGAGCATCACCTCCAGCGGCCTCACCGGCGTGGCGAGCAGGTTCTCCATCGTGCCGCGCTCGCGCTCGCGCGTCATCGCGATCGAGGTCATCATCACCAGCGTCATCGTGAGCACTACCCCCATCAGTCCCGGCACGATGTTGTACTGCGTGATGCCTTCCGGGTTGTAGCGCCGGTGCACGCGGATCTCGAACGGCGGGACGGCGGCCTTGAGCGGTGCGAGCGGCCCGACGAGGTCATGGTCGAGCCCGGTTATTCCGATCTGCTGCAGCGCGGTGATCGCATTGCTGGTGGCGGCCGGATCGGTGGCGTCGGCCTCGACCAGCACCGCCGGGCGCTCGCCGCGCTGCAGCCGCCGCGAGAAGTCCTCGGGCACCTGCAGCACGAACTGCACCTCGCCCAGCGTGATGAGGCGGTGGCCCTCGGCCACGGTTGCCGGCGTGGCGACCACGCGGAAGTAGCCGGTGTTCTCGAGGGCGCGCGTGAGGGAGCGCGTGAAGACGCTCGCCTCGGCGTTCACCACCGCGACCGGCAGCCCCTTGGGGTCCATGTTGATCGCGTAGCCGAACAGCACCAGCTGCATCACCGGCACGCCGATCATCATCGCGAACGTGAGGCGGTCGCGCCGCATCTGCACGAACTCCTTCATCAACACTGCTATGAACCGGTGCGGAGCAAACATCGGCGTGCTGTCCTTTCGCGCGAAAACCTATGCAACGATCGCTCCCTGTCCCGTGGGAGAGGGTTGGGGAGAGGGTCTCGCCGCCTCGCCCAGCCCGCGCATCAGGTGGATGAAGACGTCCTCGAGGCTGGGCGCCACCTCGCGCACGGTAACGCCCGGTCGAGCGCCGAAGCCCGCGAGCGACGCCGCGAGCGCCTCGCGCCCGGTGCCGCTCACATGGAGCGCGTTGCCGAACGGCGCCACCATCTCGACGCTTGGCAACCCTCGCAGCTCGTCGATCGCCTCGATCAGGCCTTCGCCTTCGATCGCCCATGTCGATAGGCCCGCCGCGGTGATCACCTCCCCGATGGTGCCGTGGGCGAGGAGCTTGCCGTAGGCGATGTAGGCGAGCGCGTGGCAGCGCTCGGCCTCGTCCATGTAGTGGGTGCTCACGAGGACGGTGATGCCGGAGTGCGCGAGATCGTGGATGTGCTCCCAGAAGTCGCGGCGCGCACCCGGATCCACGCCCGCCGTGGGCTCGTCCAGCAGCAGCAGCCTCGGCTCGTGGATGAGGCAGGCGGCCAGGGCCAGGCGCTGCTTCCAGCCGCCCGAGAGCGTGCCCGCAAGCTGCGCCTTCCTCGATGCGAGGCCAAGCTTGTCGAGCGCGTCGGAAACGCGTCGCTTGCGGTCGGGTACCGCGTACATGCGGGCAACGAAGTCGAGGTTCTCCTCGATCGAGAGGTCCTCGTAGAGGCTGAACTTCTGCGTCATATAGCCCACTTGGCGCTTGATCAGCTCCGCCTCGCGCACGATGTCGTGGCCAAGCACTGTCCCCTGGCCCGCGTCGGGCGTGAGCAGGCCGCAGATCATGCGGATGGTGGTGGTCTTGCCGCTGCCGTTGGGGCCGAGGAAGCCGTAGATCTGGCCGCGCGGCACCTTCATCGAGAAATGGTCGACGACGGTCTTGTCGCCGAAGCGCTTGGTGAGGCCCTCGACGTCGATCGCGAGGTCATTGCCGCCTGCGGTTCGAGAGGACATCTCCAACGTTTGCTCCCTCTCCCCCCGGGGGCCCGTCAGGGACAGGGCCGGGAGTGCGTTGGGGACAGGAGGGTCCATCACTGCAGCCTCACATCCACCGGTTGTCCCGGGTGCAGCTTCGCCGCCTGCTCGGGGGCAGGACGCGCTTCCACCAGGAAGACCAGCTTGGCGCGGCTCTCCTTGCTGTAGATCACCGGCGGCGTGAACTCGGCCTGGGGCGCCACGAAGGTCACCGCGGCGGTGAGGTCGGCCGCGCAAGCGGAGCAGGAGAAGGTCACTTTCTGGCCGACCTGCACCGCGCCCAGCTGCGACTCGGGCACGAAGAATCGCAGCTTCACGTTGCCCGGCGGCAGCAGCGTCACCACCGGGGCGCCCGCCGGAACGAATTCGCCGCGCGCGTACAGCGTGTCGGTTACCGTGCCGCCCACGGTGGCGGCGACCGTCTTCTGGCGCAGCCGCCAGTCGGCCTGCGCGAGCGCCTCGCGAGCGGCACGGGATTCGGCCTCGGCGGCGCGGATCTCGTCGGGCCGGGTGCCCGAGCGCGCGGTGGCGAGCTGCGCGCCTAGCTCCGAGACCTTGCCGCGGTCGCGGTCGCGTGCGGCCTTGGCCTCGTCGGCGCGCTGCTGGCTCACGAACCCCTTCGCCACCAGGTCGAGCTGGCGGGCATATTCCCTCGCTGAAAGGTCCGCGGCGACCGCGGCTTGCGCGAGCTGTGCGCGCACGGCATCGATCTCGCTGGGCCGCAGGCCCTTTCGCAGGTCGTCCACCTGCGCAAGAGAGCGCTTCAGCCGTTCCTCGGCCTCGCGGCGGCCGGCGGCCTCGCTCTCGGCCTCGAGGGCGAATAGCGGCGCCGCGGCGCTCACGGCCTGGCCGCGCTGCGCGTCCAGCCTCACCAGCGTGCCGGCGAAGGGTGCGGCCACGCGCACATACTCGCCTTCGATGTAGCCCTGGAGCGCGGGAGGAGCGGAATTGCCGCAGGCTGCGACGGCGAGCAGCAGCGGCAGGGAGCGCAGTATCGGCCTCATCAGCCGCCTTTCTTCTTCCGGGACACGGCAGGACGTGGCCGGGGCGTGCGTTTCTTCGGCAGGGTCGCGGCGGGCTTCGCGGTGCTTATCGCCTGCAGGGCGAGGTCGATCCGGGCATCTATCGCTTCGTCGGAGAGCAACGCGGCTTCCAGCGCGCTCGACCCGGCCTTGCCGAGCGCGCCGCTCGACACCACCGCGCCGCCGAAGATGATCGGCATCGCGAGACTGCCGGCGCAGAAGCCGAGTGCCTGCGGTACCGGCATCGGCTTGATCTCGCCCGCCTCCTGGCCCAGCTGCACCAGAGCGTGCATTACGCCCAGGTGGCGCGGCATGTTGCCGCGAAGGAACTCGAGCGCGATCGCTTCGCCACAAAGCGCATCGGCCATGACACGCGCCAGGATCGGACGGTTGGCGCGCAGGAACCGGCCGAGGAAACGCAATGCTTCGCGCAGTCTTTCGGTCGGATTCCAGCCCTCGGATCGCTGGAAAGTGAGCTGCGAGAACATCTCCTCGTACATGCTCTGCAGCAACCCGCGCAGGAACGCCTCGCGCGACTTGAAGTGGTAATGGAACATGCCGAGGTTCACGCCGGCGGCCTCGGCCACCTCCCGGATGGACAGGCCCGCGCAGCCGCGCGCCGGCAGGAGCTCGCGTCCGGCGGCAAGCAGCGCGCGATCCAGGTTGCGGGAGGGGCGTGGAGGCACGCGATAACTATACAACTGTATAGTTATCATGTCAAGCCGTAAAATGCCCTCCATGACAGACCCCCTCGAAGACCCGGAGGAGGCCTTCCTCGCAGCCCGCGAGCACGAGGCGCAGGGTCGCCTCGACGAGGCGCTCGCAGCGTTGCTCGCGCTGCGCAGGCGGCTGGGAGCCACCACTGCGGCACTCGAGATGCAACTCGCCTCGGTGCAGATGCGCCGCGGCAACGCGCCCGAGGCGCTCGAGGCGCTGCACACCGCCGTCGCGCTCAAGCCCGACCTCGCCGACGCGCAGAAGAACATCGCCGCGCTGCTTGCCTCGCTGGGACGCACCGAGGAGGCCCGCGAGGCGCTGCGGCGCGCGGTCGCCGCGGCGCCCCATGACGCGACCTTGTGGGTGCGGCTCGCGTCGGCGGAAGCGCACCTGGGCGATGCCGCTGCGTCGCTGCGCTCGCTCGCCCGCGCGGTGGAAGCGATGCCGCTTTCGGCATCGGCGTGGCGCGAGATCGGCCAAGGCTACGCGGAGCATTGGCACTACGCGGAGGCCGACCGCGCCCTCGCGCTCGCCTCGGCGCTCGATCCCGGAGCGCCCCCCACGGAGTCGCTCGCAGCGTTCGTGAAGCAGGAGCTGGGCGACACCGAGGGGGCGTTGCAAGCGCTCGCTCGCGCCGCGGCACGCGACCCCGACAACCTGGGTGTAGTGCTCGCCCAGCGGCTGATGTTGCCGCAGGTGTACGAGGATGCGGGCGATGTCGCGCGCTGGCGCGCGCGCTACACCGCGGGGCTGGAACAAGTCGCGGGCGAGGCGCGGGCCTTCCTGCCGCGCGCCCGCGAGGTGCTCGACCTCAACCGGCAGAACTTCCTGCTCGCCTACCAGGGCGAAGACGACACTCGCCTGCAGGAGGGGTATTCGACGTTGCTGGGCCGGTTCATCGAAGCAGCGCACCCCGAGCTGCGAACCAGGCTGCCGGCCCGTTTCGACGGTGGACGCCGGCTGCGCGTGGGTTTCGTGGGCGGCATCTTTCGCGACTGCACCGCGGGGCGCTACTTCGAGCGCTGGATCACCGACCTCGACCCTCGACGCTTCGAGCGCTTCGTGTATCACACCGCCTCCGTCGCCGACGCGTTCACACGCCGCATCGCGGGCGCGAGCGAGCACTTCGCGACACGGCGCGCAGGGGCGCGCGACACGGCGGCGAAGATCGCGGCGGACGACCTCGACATCCTGGTGCACCCCGAAGTCGGCATGAGCTCGATTTCCTATCTGCTCGCGGCGATGCGGCTCGCGCCCGTGCAGGCGGCGGGCTGGGGCCACCCCGTCACTACCGGCAGCGACGCCATCGACTGCTTCTTCACCTGCGGCGCGATGGAGCCCGAGGGGGCCGAGGCCCACTATGTCGAGCGCCTCATGCGGCTACCCGGGCTGGGTGTGGGTTACGCCATGCCGGCGCCACCGCCGCCGGGTACGCGTGCGGAAGTCGGCCTGCCCGAGGGGCGCCGTCTCTACCTGTGCGCGCAATCGCTCTTCAAGGTGCATCCCGAGATGGACGCAATCCTCGCCGACATCGTGTCGCGCGATCCCGCGGGGGTGTTGGTCTTCTTCCAGGCGCCGGCGCGGCGGGTGACCGAGGCCCTCGCGGCACGCATGCAGCGCGCGCTCGCCGGGCGCGGCGTGAGCCCACGGGGCCAACTGAAGTTCCTGCCGCGGATGGAAAGCGCGCACTTCCGCCGCGTGCTGGCCCTGGCCGACGTGGTGCTCGATACGCCTCGCTGGTCGGGCGGCAACACCAGCATCGATGCATTCGCTGCCGGGGTGCCGGTGGTCACCCTTCCCGGGCGCTTCATGCGCGGCCGCCAGACGGCGGGGATGCTGGGCCTCATGGGCCTGGAGGACCTGGTAGCCCGGGATCCGGAGGACTACGCCCGGATCGCGCTGGAAGTCGCCCGCGAGCGGGCCGGCGACCTGCGCAGGGAGATAGCCGCACGGCGCGAGGTGCTTTTCGACCGCCCCGAGCCGCTCGCCGCCTTCGCCGACGCCCTGCTCCGAATGGGGTCTGGAGAATCCGCAGCCTGACCGCCATATAATGGGCGAACGCAGGGGTCCGGCAGGCTTCGCCCGCCGGTGAGAGAGTCCCTTCGAACCTGATCCGGGTCATGCCGGCGTAGGGAGCGTGAGTCGCCCCGCCACTCGCGCTCCTTTTGCAGTACCGCCCTGAAGGAGCCGCCAATGAACGCGCAACCGAAATTCCTCGCCACCTCGGCCCACGTCGACGAGGCCGCGGTCCAGCCGTTGCCGCGCTCGCGAAAGGTGTACGTGCCGGGCTCGCGCGCCGACATCCGCGTGCCGATGCGGGAGATCTCGCAATCGGAGACCCCGGCGTCCTTCGGCGCGGAGAAGAACCCGCCCGTCTATGTGTACGACACCAGCGGCCCCTATACCGACCCCGATGCGCGCATCGACATCCGCTCGGGCCTCGCGGCGTTGCGCGAAGCCTGGATCGCGGAACGCGCCGACACCGAGCTGCTCGCGGGCCCCTCCTCGAAGTACGGCATGGAGCGCCTCGCGGACGCGAAGCTCGACGAGCTGCGCTTCGACCTGAAGCGCCGCCCGCGCCGGGCGAGGGCGGGCGCCAACGTGACGCAGATGCACTACGCGCGCCGCGGCCTCGTCACCCCGGAGATGGAATACATCGCCATCCGCGAGAACCTGAGAAGGCGCGAGTACATGGAGGAGCTGCGCTCCTCCGGTCCGATGGGTGTGAAGCTCGCCGACCTCATGGGCCGCCAGCATCGGGGCGAATCCTTCGGCGCCGCGATCCCCGCGGAAGTCACGCCCCAGTTCGTGCGCGACGAGGTGGCCCGCGGCCGCGCCATCATCCCGGCGAACGTGAACCACCCCGAGAGCGAGCCGATGGTGATCGGGCGCAACTTCCTGGTGAAGATCAACGCCAACATCGGCAACTCCGCGGTCACCTCGTCGATCTCGGAAGAAGTCGACAAGATGACCTGGGCGATCCGCTGGGGCGGCGACACGGTGATGGATCTTTCCACCGGCAAGCACATCCACGAGACGCGCGAGTGGATCATCCGCAATTCCCCCGTGCCCATCGGCACGGTGCCGATCTACCAGGCGCTGGAAAAAGTCGATGGAAAGGCCGAGGACCTCACCTGGGAAATCTTCCGCGACACGCTGATCGAGCAAGCCGAACAGGGCGTGGACTACTTCACCATCCACGCGGGCGTGCGCCTGCCGTACATTCCGATGACCGCGAACCGCATGACCGGCATCGTCTCGCGCGGCGGCTCGATCATGGCCAAGTGGTGCCTTTCGCACCACAAGGAGAGCTTCCTCTACACGCGCTTCGAGGACATCTGCGACATCATGAAGGCGTACGACGTGTCGTTCTCGCTCGGCGACGGGTTGCGCCCCGGCTCGATCTACGACGCCAACGACGAGGCGCAGATCGCGGAGTTGAAGACCCTGGGT
>JBDSRZ010000007.1:0-7031 GCA_039929025.1 Usitatibacter sp.
CCCCTCCGCGCAAAAATGAGGTTCTTACCGCGGTCTCCTCGAGCCAACCGGCAATGGCCAGAGCGAAGATCTTCTTCGTGCAGAGGTGCAGCTCGGCGGCGTCTTCGATGAATGCAGCCTTCCAGTCAGCCATGATTTCGCTCGTCTCCTCAGACGCAGCGTCTATCTCAATTTCAATCTGGATCTTCACAATTTCATTGTATAGGTTTGTATAGGTTCGCGAATAGTTCCACTGACTCGTAATCAGTAGGTCGGAGGTTCGACTCCTCTCAACAGCACCAACTCTTTCAGTACTTAGGCGCGTTTCCGGTTTTCAGAAAACGTGACTTCTCCGAAGAGTTTCAGAATTCGTGTGATCTGGGACGACGCTGACAGCGTTCGCCAGCTCTCTGCGTTCCTCACGTGGAGTGCCTTCACATTCGGGATCCTCGTCGCAGTCGCTACAGTAGGTCGGTGCTTTGTTGACAAGCGTGTAGGTCATCTAAGCGCGGCCGCTTCGCAGGCGCGAATTGGAATGCTCGAGGAGCGCGTTCGCGGTCGTGCACTAAACGACGCTCAACGCGGAATTCTCAGCGCGGCGCTCACACCTGCTTCCGGAACCATCGGTCGAGTCCCGGTGACCGCATCTCAAGGCAATCACATGCTCAGGCATTTGCCCAGCAGCTAGTCGATGCCATCCGCCAAGCTGGAAGCATTTCGAATCTCCAGCTTCCGATCCCTGGATTACGTCCCGATGCTGTGGGCTTGCATATTGGAGTCCCGCCGGATCTCTTCCCGGGTGAGCCCGTGGTGCCGGTGGTGGGCGCACAGGCACCGGTCGCTTCGAAGTAGCTCGCTGAGACGGGCTCGCGCGAAGCCGGTCGTTTCGGGCCATTAAATCCTACGTTGGTAGGCGCTTACGAGATTTAGCGACAGCTCTTCTTAAACGCCTATCTTGGTAGGATTTATGGCACTCAATCCCAGATTATGTGCTATAGTCCTAATATCGTAGGATTATTTCCATTGCGAAAGACTAAGCCGACTCCGTTTCCGCCTGATCCCGTTGTCACCGATGCCGCGGTTCTAGGGGCCGCTGTGCGCGCTGCTCGCACCGGCGCTGGTCTTCGCCTCGCGGACGCCGCTGCCCTGCTGGGTGTGGCCAAGCAAACGCTCTCCGACTTGGAGACCGGCAAGGGGACCATTGGCCTCGGGCTTGCGCTGAAGATAGCCGACGGCCTTGGTGCCACTGTCCTGGTCGTGCCCTCCACGGAGCGGGAGAAGACGCGGCGCCTGCTGATGAAGTCGCGCTAATGCGGTTGGAGATCTGGATCGGCGACAAGCTCATTGGCTGGCTCAGCACCGATGACGCTTCCCGCTTTGCGTTCAGCTACTCCCCGGCATGGCTTGCGAACCTCGAACGCTTCGCGCTCTCGCCCAAGCTGCCGCTTACGGATATGCAGCCGGCATCGCTGGAGGAGCACAGCGCCGTCGTGCGCCACTACTTCGACAACCTCCTGCCGGAAGGTCGTGCGCTCGATGAAGCCGCACAGGCGCAGGGCGTCTCGAAGGCGAACCTCATCGCGCTGTTGATCGCCATGGGCCGCGAAAGCGCCGGTGCACTACGCATCTGCGCCGAAGGAGCTGCTCCGCCCACTGTGGACGACTTACGCGAGGTCACTCACGCGGAACTCTCGCAGCGTATCCGCGATCGCCCGCAGACACCGATTTCCGTATGGGATGGTCGGGTGCGCCTGTCCATCGCCGGCTATCAAGACAAGATGGCCGTGATCGAACAAAACGGTGCCTGGTACTTGCCCGATGGTCTGGCCAGTTCGACGCATATCCTCAAGCTCGATCCAGTCGGCGAACCTACCGTCCATCTCACGACAAACGAATTCGTGGCAATGCGCCTCGCAAAAGCCGTTGGCATCGACACCGCCGCCGTGCGCCTGGTCCATGTACCCGAGCCAGTGCTCGTGGTCGAGCGCTTTGATCGCCGGCGCAATGCGGGTCAGGTCGACCGTGTACATGTGATCGATGGTTGCCAGGCGCTGGGGCTGTCCTCGCACTTCAAGTACGAGCGGCAGTTCGGATCCAGCAAGGACGTCGCCCATATCCGCGACGGTGCCTCGCTCGAGAAACTTTTCGGGTTACTGAATCCAACGATCGTGGCGAAGCCAATTGTGGAGCGGCAAAGGCTTCTGCGTTGGGCGCTCTTCCAACTCGTCGTCGCCAACTCGGATGCGCATGCGAAGAACCTCTCGTTTTTCTGCAACCACCAAGGAATCGAGTTGGCGCCGGCATACGACATCGTTGCCGTGCATGCGCTCGATGCGAACGTCGACCACGAGCACGCAATGGCGATCGGGGACGCCTTCACCCTTGAAGCGCTCAACGCGGAAGAATGGAGTGAGTTCTCGATCGCAACCCAAATGCCGCTGCGGGTGGTTGCCACGGAGCTCCAGCGCACCAGCGCGCGCACGCGCGAAGCGCTCCCCGCAGTCGTGGAGGCCGCGTTGGCCGAGGGCGCCAATGCGGAGGCTGCCAGGCGAGTGCGGGAAGTGGTCCTCGAAAAGGCCTCGACGCTACTACGCATGGCGAAGGACCTCCTGCCAACGGCGCGCGGTGCGAGCGGGCGGACTTCTCCTCCAGGTTCATAGCCTCGCTTCGCTACCCGCCAATACGGGGAAATCATCGCGACTTTCAGAACTCCGCCCCGGACGGATGAGGCAGCAAGGCGCAAACCGGGCCAATAATTCTGAAAATGCTGCTGGTGGTGACGTACCGATCACTCGAACAATCAGCGGCCTACGTGAGAATCAGGTGACAGATTCGTAATCAGTAGGTCGGAGGTTCGACTCACTGCGGTTTCCCGCGGGGCCGTTCCTTCGGACTGCGTTGCGATCTGCTGTCGGCGCGCCGGAAAATTCTTGTAGCTTGGATTACGGCGCCGGGCCGCCGCTCAGGCGTCCCGCCAGGCCTTCGAGCGCCTGTTCCCAGGTGGTCCACGAGGGATCGCTCTCCACGCGCACCGAGGGGTACCACGCGGAAGTCCCCTCGGCTCCGGGCGTCCAATACGCGAAGGGCGGCCAGCCGCGCAGATAGACCACTTGGGTGGCCTTCCCCAGCGCTCCGGCCAGGTGGGCGGTCACGTTGCTCGAGGTGACCACGCGGTCGCAGCAGGCGATCGCGGCGGCCACGCCGTCCAGGTCCTCGCGCAGGTCGAGCCCGTCGATCTGCACCAGCACACCAGGATGCATGCGCGCGAAGCGCTCGCGCTCGGCGGTCACGTCGCCATACTGCAAGTCGAGGAGTCGGGCTCCCGTGGCGAGCGCGAGCGGCGCGAAATGCTCGAGCGGGATCGACTTGCGCTCCCCGAGCGCGCGCCGGCCGCCCTTCTGCAGGCTTCGCCACGAGATGCCGATCACCCGCGCGCGCCCCAGCTGCTCGCGGATCGCGGTGACACGACGTGCCTCGGGCGCGAGCAGCGCGCGCGGCTGCGCCGCGAAACTTCCGCGATCCGGGCGGAAGAGCCCCGGCAGCGAACCGATCGGCAGCTCGAAGTCGCAGCCCGCAAAGGCCTCGTCGGGGGACTCCGCCGAGACGAATTCGAAGCGCGGCAGGCTTCTTCGGTAGAGCGTCTCGAGGCGCGGGTCCACCTCGACCACCCCGAGGATGCCGCACCGCTCGAGCTCGGGCAAAAGCGTCGAAAAGAGGATCTGGTCGCCGATGCCCTGCTCGGACCAGAGCGCCACGCGCTTCGCCCGGCCCAGGTCCGCGGCCGTGAGCCGGGGAATCCCGAAGCGCCGCGGCATGGCCTGCGCCGGATGCGTTTGGAAGCGGCGCTCGTAGCCGCGCCAGCCTTCGGCGAAGCGGTCCTCGCGCAGGGCGATCTGGGCAAGGCCGTACTCGGCATCGGCATTGCGCGGATCCACCGCGAGCGCGCGCAGGTACCACTCGCGCGCCTCGGCGATTCGCCCACGATCGAGCGCCACGCTCGCGCTGTTGATGATCGCTTCGGAAAAATCCGGCCGCACCGCGAGCGCATGGGCGTAGATCTCGCTCGCGCCCTCGAGGTCGCCGCGATCCTTGAGCGTGTTGCCCCAGTTGAGGAAGGCCTCGGCGAACTCCGGGCGAAGCTGCACCGCGTGCCGATAGCGCCGAATCGCCTCCTCGTAGCGCTCTTCCTGCTGCAGTGCGAGGCCGAGATTGTTGAGCGCCTCGGTGTTGCGCGGGTCCACGGCGAGCGCGCGCTCGAAGCACTCCCCCGCTTCGCCGAGCCTGCCGGTCTCACGCAGCGCCACCCCGAGATTGTTGAGGGCGAACGGATTGCGCGGCTCGCGCTCGAGCGCCTGCAGGAAGGCGCGCTCGGCGCCGGCGGGCTCGCCCATCTCCAGCATTAGCGCGCCGAGGTTGTAGTGTGCCGACGGGTTGCCGGGGTCGATCGCGAGCGCCGCCTCGTAGGAGGCGCGCGCGGCGGCGTGATCGCCGCGCTCGCGCAGCACGTTACCGAGGCCGGTGTGCGCCTCGGGAGCGCGCGCCTCGATCGCCAGGGCGCGACGGAAGGCGGCGAGCGCTTCTTCGAGGCGACCCTCGCGGCGGAGCAGGCTTCCCAGGTGGCAGAAGCCCGGGTGAAAGCGGGGCTCGAGCATCACCGCGCGGCGCAGGTCGCGCAACGCCTCGTCGGTACGTCCGCCCTCGGCGAGGATCTGCGCGCGGTTGTTGAGGAACGCGGCGTTGCGCGGCGCGCGCTCGATCGACTTGTCGAGGAGCTCGAGACCCTCGCTACGGCCGGTGCGCACGAGAATGAGGCCCAACAGGTGCAGCGCCTCGGCGTCGCCGGGTTTCCTCGCGAGGATCGCGTGCCACGCGGCCTCGGCCTCGGCGAGGCGCCCGGACTGGAAGAGCCCGAGGGCGTGCGACTCAGGCGTCGAGAAGCTCATCGATGCGCTCCAGGGCGCGCGTCCAGGTGTCGATCGCCGAATCGGTCACGATGCGCACCGACGGGTACCAGAGGGATCGCCCGTCGCCACCCGGCACCCAGTAGTGGAAGGGCGGATTCGCCGCGAGGTAGAAGAGCAGCGCGGGCTTGCCGAGGACGCCGGCGAAGTGCGCGGTCACGTTGCTCGTGGTCACCACCACGTCGCACGCCTCGACCGCGGCGAGCACGCCCTCGAGGTCGTTGAAGAGATCCAGCTCCTCGATTCGTTCGAGGCGCCCGCCCGCCTGCGCAAAGCGCTCGCGCTCTTCCGCGGTGTCGCCGTACTGCAGGTCGAGGAGCCGCAGCCCTTCGCGTTGCGACATCGCCTTGAAGAGTGCCAACTCCACGGACTTCTTGCGCTGCACATAGCCCCGCGCGCGCGGCTGGAAGCTGCGCCACGATATCCCCACCACGCGCGCGCCCGGCGCGTGAAGGCGCGCCCTGTAGCCCGCGGAGCGCGTCGCATCGGCCACGAGCAGCGCATGCGGCTGGCGCGTAAAGCTGTCGACCGAGATGCGCAGCAACCCCGGCAGCGACGCGATGGCGAGGTGGCGGTCGCAGCCCGCGAAGCGTTCCTCGGGCCCTTCGGGGGCGACGACGGTCCAGTCCGGATGCGAGCGTCGGAATGCCTCGATGAGGCGCTTGTCGATCTCGAGCACGAAACCCTCGCCGCGCTGCTGGAATTCGGGAAGCAGCGTCGCGTAGAGCAACTGGTCGCCCACGCCCTGCTCGCGCCAGATCGCGGTGCGGTGGCCGTGGCCGAAATCGCCGCGCTCGAAACGCGGCCACGGAAACGCGCGCGGAACGGCCACCGGCGGCGTGGTGCGGTAGCGCAGCTCGCAAAGCTCCCAGCCCGACTCGAACTCGAAGCGGCAGAGGCGCGCGAGCCCGAGGTTGTACGCCGCCCGCGCATTGTTGGGGTCGGCGGCGGTGGCGCGTTCGTAGAGCGCCATCGCGTCCTCGCGCCGTCCCTGCTCCTGCAGCAGGTAGCCGAGGTTGTTGATCGCATCGCTGTGGTCCGGACGCACCGCGAGCGCTCGCTCGTAGTGCTGCATGGCAGCCTCGATTTCTCCCTGCTCCTGCAGGTGAAGCCCGAGATTGCTGTGGGCATCCGCATGGTCGGGATCGGCCCCGAGCACCGCTTCGTAACAGGCGAGCGCTTCCTCGCCCCGGCCCATCGCCGCGAGGGCGTTGCCGAGGTTGTTGCGCGCCTCGTGGAACGCCGGGTCGATCTCGAGGGCGCGCGAATGGCACTGCGCCGCCTCCGCGAAACGGTTGCGCGCGAAGTAGGCGATGCCGAGGTTGTTCTGCACCGCCGCGGCGCGCGGCTTCAGCGCCACCGCGCGCTCGAGGAGCGGGATCGCCTCGTCGACGCGGCCCGCCTCGCGCAGCGCGGTGCCGAAATTCGAATGGGCGTCTGCGAGCCCCGGATCGAGGCGTATCGCCTGCGCATAGTGGGCGAGCGCCTCGTCATTGCGGCCGCGCGTCTTGAGCGCGTTGGCGAGGTTGTTGTGCGCGGCGGCGAATTGGGGCCGCGCCTGCAGCGCCTTGCGATAGCACGCGATCGCCTCGGCGGGGCGTGCGCTCTCCTGGAACAGAAGGCCGAGGTTGTAGTGCGTCTCGGCGTGGTCGGGCTTCAACGCGAGCGCGCGGCGATACGCACGCTCCGCCGCGGCGATCTCGCCCAACGCGGCGAGCACCCCCCCCATCTGGTTCCAGGCCGGATGCAGGTCGGGCTTGAGGCGCACCGCTTCCTCGAGCTCGGCGAGCGCCTCGCGCGGACGGCCGAGCATCGCGAGGGCTTGCGCGCGGTTGTGTCGCAGCGACGGCGACGAGGGACGAACCGCCTTGGCGCGGTCATACCACTCGAGGGCTTCCGCGGTGCGGCCCTGCGCCGACAATGCGCCGCCCAGCAGCTCGAGCGCCTCCGGCGGCGTACTCTCGCCGCCCGCCAGAGCGCGCAGCACATCCTCCGCGCGCGCCATCTGGCCCGCGGCGAAGAGATCCAGCGCCTCCTGGAAGGGCGAGCGCGGTGCGCCGGGAGAGGCCATCAACGCAGGAAGAACCGGTA
>JBDSRZ010000008.1:0-6372 GCA_039929025.1 Usitatibacter sp.
CGTGATCGAGCCCGACCCCACCTACGCGAAAGCGGCCACGCCGGTCGCGACCGGTGGATGCCGGCGGCCGGGGCGCCGCCGTCCCTTCTTCCGCCCATTCAGCGCTGCTCGAAGGGACACCAAACGCGTTCCCTCGGAGCGCTCCGTGAACCTGGCGGCCAGTGGCGATTTTCCCATGATCTCCTACGGCACCGCTCCAGAGGCTGCGCTCCTACTCGACAAACATCGTCGCCGGCGCCTCCAGGCAGGCGCGCAGGCCCTGCACGAAGGTCGCCGCCCGCAGACCGTCCACGATGCGGTGATCGAAAGACGACGACAGGTTCATGATGCTCCGCACCACGATCTGCCCGTCGCGTACGACTGGACGCTCGACCACCTTGTTCACGCCGACGATCGCGACCTCGGGATAGTTGATCACCGGCGTCGTGACGATGCCGCCCAAGGGTCCGAGACTGGTGATCGTGATGGTGGAGCCGGTGAGCTCCTCGCGCGAGGCCTTGCCGGTGCGCGCCGCCTCGGCCAGGCGCGCGACCTCGCTCGCGCAAGACCAGAGGTCGCGAGCCTCGGCGTTCTTCACCACCGGCACCATGAGTCCGCCCGGCGTCTGGGTCGCGATGCCCAGGTGCACCGCGCCGTACTTCGTGAGCGTGCCCCCGTCGTCGTCGTAGCGGGCGTTGACCTCGGGGAATTCGGGCAGCGTGCGCACGATGGCGCGCATTAGGAAGGGAAGCAGGGTGAGGTGCCCGCGCTCCGAGCGCCATTTCTTGTTGAGCTCCGCCCTCAGGTCCTCGAGCGCGGTGACATCCACTTCCTCCACGTAGGTGAAGTGCGGGATGCGTCGCTTCGCCTCCTGCATCTTCTCGGCGATCTTGCGGCGCAGGCCGATGATGGGGACCGACTCCTCTTCCGTGCGCTGCGCGCCGGGTACGTGTGTGCGCCTCGATGGGACCGAGAAGCGAAGCGAAGGGCCACGGGCGGCGGATTGCGCATCCAGGTCGTCGTTGGTGATCCGGCCATCGGGGCCTGTACCCGTGATGTTTTGCAGATCGAGGCCCAGCTCCTTCGCGCGGCGGCGGACGGCGGGGGAGGCGAGGGGGCGGTCGTTGAGATCGGGCCCCGGGCCATCGCCGCGTTGCGGCGTCCGGGGCGACGGAGCCGCGGGCGGGGGTGACGAAGGCGGGGGTGACGAAGGCGCGGGCGGGGGCGACGAAGCTGCCGCATTCCCCTTTCCCTCGACCTCCAGGCGGATGATCTCGGTGCCCACGGCGATCACGTCGCCGGGCTTGCCGTTCAGCTCGATCACCTTGCCGGCGACGTGCGAGGGAATCTCCACGTTCGCCTTGTCGGTCATGACGTCGGCCAGGACCTGCTCCTCGGCCACGTCGTCGCCCACCTTCACGTGCCACGCGACCAGCTCGACCTCGGCGATGCCTTCGCCGATATCCGGCATCTTGATGACATAGGAGCCCACTAAGCCGTCTCCATCACGCGCGTGAACGCTTCCGCGATGCGCTTCGGGCCCGGGAAGTAAGCCCACTCCTGGGCGTGCGGGTAGGGCGTGTCCCAGCCGGTAACACGCTCGATCGGCGCCTCGAGATGGTGGAAGCAATTCTCCTGCACGAGCGAGAGGAGCTCCGCGCCGAAGCCGCTCGTCTTCGTCGCCTCATGGACGATCACGCAGCGGCCGGTCTTCTTCACCGACTCGAGGATGGTGTCGAGGTCCAGCGGCCAGATGCTGCGCAGGTCGATGATCTCCGCATCGACGCCGCTTTCCTTTGCCGCGGCCTCCGCGACGAAAACCATCGTCCCATACGCGATCACCGTCACCTCCCTTCCCGGGCGGAAGACCTTGGCCGATTCGAGCGGCACGGTGTAGTAGCCTTCGGGCACCTCGCCCATCGGATGTTGGGACCACGGTACCACCGGCTTGTCGTGATGTCCGTCGAACGGGCCGTTGTACAAACGCTTCGGCTCGAGGAAGATCACCGGGTCATCGTTCTCGATCGACGAGATCAGAAGCCCCTTCGCGTCGTACGGATTGGAAGGCAGCACCGTGCGCAACCCGCAGACATGCGTGAACATCGCCTCGGGACTCTGGCTGTGCGTCTGGCCCCCGTAGATGCCGCCGCCGCACGGCATGCGCACGGTGATCGGGCAGGTGAAGTCGCCTGCCGAGCGGTAGCGCAAGCGTGCCGCCTCGGACACCAGCTGGTCGGAGGCGGGGTAGAAGTAATCGGCGAACTGGATTTCGGCCACGGGCCTCAAGCCATACGCGCCCATTCCCACCGCGACGCCCACGATGCCGCCCTCGGAGATCGGCGTATCGAAGACGCGTGTCTTGCCGTACTTGGCTTGCAACCCCTCGGTGCAGCGGAAGACGCCGCCGAAGTAGCCCACGTCCTCGCCGAAAACCACCACGTCGGGGTTGCGCTCCAGCATCACATCCATGGCCGAGCGCAATGCCTGGATCATCGTCATCCGCGCCATCGTCAGACCCCCAGCTCGCGACGCTGGCGGCGCAGGTGATCCGGCACGTCCTTGTAGATGTCGTCGAACATGGTGCTGTTGCTGAAGAGGTGCCCGTCGGCGAGCGATCCGTAGCTCTCGGCTTCCTTCTGCGCCGCCAGCACCCGCGCATCGAGCTCCTTCTGCAGCGCGACGTGCTGGTCTTCGGACCATGCACCCAGGCCGATGAGGTGCTTCTTCAGGCGCGCGACGGGATCGCCGAGCGGGAATTTCTCCCAGTCGTCGGCGGGCCGGTATTTCGAAGGATCGTCCGACGTCGAATGCGCCCCGGCGCGATACGTCACCCATTCGATCAGCGTCGGGCCCAGGTTTCCGCGCGCGCGATCGGCCGCCCAGCGCGAGGCCGCATACACCGCGAGGAAGTCGTTGCCGTCGACCCGGAGCGAGGCGATGCCGCAGCCCATGCCGCGCGCCGCGAACGTCGTGCCTTCGCCGCCCGCGAGCGTCTGGAACGACGAGATCGCCCACTGGTTGTTGACCACGTTCAAGATCACCGGCGCGCGGTAGACGTGAGCGAAGGTGAGCGCGGTGTGGAAGTCGGCCTCGGCCGTGGAGCCGTCGCCGATCCAGCCGCTCGCGATGCGCGTGTCGCCCTTGATTGCCGAAGCCATCGCCCAGCCCACCGCCTGGATGAACTGGGTGGCGAGGTTGCCGGAGACGGAGAAGAACCCGTGCTTCTTGTACGAGTACATCACCGGGAGCTGGCGGCCCTTCAGCGGATCGCGCTCGTTGGAAAGGAGCTGGCAGATCATCTCGACCATCGGCGGCTCGTCGAGCGCGAGCAGCAGGCTTTGCTGCCGGTAGGTCGGGAAGTTCATGTCCCCGGGCGTGAGCGCCAGTGAGTGGGCGGCTCCGATCGCCTCCTCGCCGAGGCTCTGCATGTAGAACGAGGTCTTCTTCTGGCGTTGGGCGACGAGCATGCGCGAGTCGAATGTGCGCGTGAGCATCATCGCGCGCAGCCCCCGCCCCAGGGTCGCGGTGTCGAGCTTCGGGTCCCACGGGCCGACCGCGTTGCCGTCGTCGTCAAGCACGCGGATCAGTGAGTAGGCGAGGTCGGCGGTCTCCTGGGCGGAGGTCTCGAGGGCGGGGCGGCGTACGGCTCCCGCGGATGAAAGGCGCAGGTAAGAGAAATCGGTGTTTTGACCTGGGCGCCCGGTGGGTTCGGGCACGTGCAGGCGCAGCGGCGACTGGCGGTCCATATCGTAGGCTTGTGGCCGTTTATCCGTGGGAGTCGAATGATATGACAGGCGAGGGCGCCGAACGCTCCGCAACAGAAACCGGTTCAGACCCCGGCCGGGAAAAGCCCTCCATCAGTGCTTCGGAAAGCGCCCGTTCGCGCAAGAGAAAATCCAGCGGCGGTCGCCGGCCGGCCGTATGGCTTGTTATAATGTAGGTTATAACCAGCAGTCGAGGAGCCCTCCATGGCCAATACCCTCAAAGTGACCCAGATCGGCAACTCTCTCGGGCTCATCCTGCCGCGCGAAATCGTGGAGCGCCTTCGCCTTGCCAAGGGCGAGGAAGTCGCCGTCGTCGAGACCGCCCAGGGCATCGAAATCACCCCTTTCGACCCCGACTTCGACAAGAAGCTCGAGGCGGCGCGAAAGGTCACCAAGCGCTATCGGAATGCATTGCGTGAACTGGCGAAGTGATCTGGCTCGACCGCCGGGACGTGGAGGCGTTCCACGCTATCCAGATCGCGGAGTTCGGCGGCCTTGCCGGCCTTCGTGACGGTGGGGCGCTCGAGTCGGCGCTTGCGCGCCCGCTGAACCTTTCAGCGTACGGCGAAACGTCGGTCTTCGAATTGGCCGCCTCCTATGCATTCGGCATCGCCCGGAACCACCCGTTCGTCGATGGCAACAAGCGCACTGCGCTTGTGGCTTCGTTCACGTTCCTCGAATTGAATGGGTGGGAAGTCAAAGCCGCGGAGACTGACGCAGTACTGGTGTTTCTCGACCTGGCGAAGGGTAAGGTCCCCCAGGGCGACCTCGCGCGCTGGCTGCAGGCGCATTGCGTCGGGAAAAAGGGCAGGCGCAAGTGAGCAGCGCGGTTGCGTCCGCCGTCCGGTCGAAATACACCCTCACGAGCCACAGCGCCCGCGCGGCTTGAAGGGAGTCGGTCCCCGGGTTGCTTGAAAACCGGGCTCGTGGCCCCAAAATAGGGGCTGGTTCCATCCTTTTTTCCGCCCCGCCATGACCGCCACGACGACCAAGGAAACCCTCGGCTTCCAGGCCGAGGTGAAGCAACTCCTCGACCTGATGATCCACTCCTTGTACAGCAACAAGGAGATCTTCCTGCGCGAGCTCGTCTCCAACGCCTCCGACGCCGCCGACAAGCTGCGCTTCGAGGCCCTCGCCGACAATGCCCTCTACGAAGGCGATCCCGACCTGAAGATCCGCGTCGCCATCGACAAGGACGCGCGCACTGTCACCATCTCCGACAACGGCATCGGCATGTCGCGCGACGAGGTGGTCGCCAACATCGGCACCATCGCGCGCTCCGGCACCCGCGAGTTCTTCAAGAGCCTCACCGGCGACCAGGCGAAGGACGCGCACCTCATCGGCCAGTTCGGGGTGGGCTTCTATTCGTCCTTCATCGTCGCCGACCGCGTGACACTGGTGACGCGCCGCGCCGGCAAGCCCGCAGCCGAAGCCGTCCGCTGGGAATGCGAGATGGGGGAAGGCAAGGGCGGCGAATATACCCTCGAGGCCGCGGAGAAGGCCGCCCGGGGTACCGATGTGACTCTGCACCTGCGCGAGGGTGAGGATGAGTTTCTCGACGAGTATCGCCTCAAGCACATGATCCGCCGCTACTCCGACCACATCGCGATCCCGATCGTGATGAACGAAGAGACCGTGAACCAGGCAAGCGCGCTCTGGGTGCGGCCGAAGTCCGAGATCACGCCTGAGCAATACATCGAGTTCTACAAGCACGTCGGCCACGACATCGAACCGCCGCTTGCATGGACCCACAATCGTGTCGAGGGCCGCCAGGAGTACACGCAGCTCCTCTACATTCCCGCCCGCGCGCCCTTCGACCTTTTCGATCGCGAACATCGCCATGGCCTCAAGCTCTACGTGCGCCGCGTCTTCATCATGGACGACGCCGAGCACCTGCTGCCCGCGTACCTGCGCTTCGTGCGCGGCGTGGTGGATTCGAACGACCTGCCGCTCAACGTCTCGCGCGAGATCCTGCAGAAAAGCCGCGACATCGACGCCATCCGCGCCGGCTGCACCAAGCGCGTGCTGGATCTCCTCGACGACCTCGCCGGGAATCAGAAAGACAAGTACGAGACCTTCTGGAAGGAATTCGGCCGGGTGCTGAAGGAGGGCCTTGCCGAGGACCGCTCCAATTCCGAGCGCATCGCCGGGCTGCTGCGCTTCTCCTCGACCCACGACGACTCCGAGGAGCAGAAGGTCTCGCTCGCCGACTACATCGGTCGCATGAAGGAGGGCCAGGAAAAGATTTACTACGTGACCGCGGAGACCTTCCGCGCCGCGAAGAATAGCCCCCATCTGGAGATCTTCAGGAAGCGCGGCATCGAGGTCTTGCTGCTATCCGAGCGCATCGACGAGTGGCTGGTCGCGAACCTGCACGAGCACTCGGGCAAGGAGCTCTTATCGGTCGCGCGCGGCGAACTCGACCTCGGCAAGCTGGGCGAGGAGGCCGAGAGCGACAAGAAGGTGCAGGAGCTCAAGACCGGCGCCTTCGGTCCGGTCGCACAGAAGATGAAGGAAGCGTTGGGCGAGAAGGTGAAGGACGTGCGCATTTCCACCCGCCTTACCCAATCGCCGTCATGCCTGGTGGCCGACGAGCACGACATGGGCGGCAACCTGGCGCGCATCCTCA
>JBDSRZ010000009.1:0-13317 GCA_039929025.1 Usitatibacter sp.
GCAACATCGAGCGCATCACCAAGCAGAAGATCGACATCGCCAAGGTGCCGACGGTCGCGGACCTGCGCGCGCGCCGCCTCGAGGTGACCCAGGCGGCGCTGCGCGAGGCGCTCGCGAGCGACGAGAACCAGCACTTCCGCGTGGTGGTCGACGCGCTTTCCGACGAGTTCGACCCGGTCCAGGTCGCGATGGCGGCGGTGCGGCTGTATCACCAGACGACCGTGGGGGATGTGGAGGACGAGGAAGGGATTGGGTCCCGGGCCATCGCCGCCGATGCGGCGCGCGGGACGACGCAGTCGTCGCCCCGGCGAAGCCTGCCCCGGCAAGCCGCAGGCCGGGGGCCGGGGCCCAAGGACGCCCCCTACGGCCTCATCGCCGGTGGCGACATGGCGAAGATCTACATCGGCGCGGGCAAGAACGCCGGCATTCGCCCCCAGGACCTGGTGGGCGCAATCGCCAACGAAGCGGGGGTTGCCGGTGGCCTCATCGGTGCGATCCAGATCACCGACCGCTTCTCGCTGGTCGAGGTCCCCGAGGACGTGGCAATCCAGGTGATCCGCGCGCTCGAGAAGACCACCCTCCGCGGCAAGAAGGTCCAGGTGCGGCGCGACAAGGCGTAGCGGGCTACTTGCGGTGGGTCTCGATCCAGCCCGCGAACGCGGCCATGAACTTCTGCAGAAACTCGCGGGTTGTACTCCGGCGTCACGAAGAGCACCGCGTCGGCGTCACGAACCACATTGCGGAAATGGGTCCACGCGCCGGGAGCCTTCGCTCCTTCGAGGTCCTCGTTGTAAAGCTGCAGCTCGCCGATCTCGATCACTTTCAGCAGCAGGCTCGGGGGCGCGACTTCCCGCGCCGCGTTCGCCATCTTGCGGTTGAACGACGCCTGGCGAAGGCTGCCCACGAGCACGGCGACTTTGTAGATTCTGGCCATGCGAGTCAGGCCGTGGCACCTGGGCCAAGTTCCGCGGCTTTGCGATGCCGACAAAATGGCGTCCTCCACAGAGGTGCCCGCTGTCGCCGCTCTTGTTCAGGAACGCCCGCGTCTTCGACGGGCACAGCTCCGACTGCCCCAAGGGCATGAACGTGCTGGTAGCGGATGGCCTCATCGTGGTGCCGACGATGGTGATCATCTTCGCGCGGGTTGTGGTGGACGGCGATCGGCTGAAAGACATCTCGCCGCTCGCGGCCGACGGGAAGCGCCTTTCCGCCATCGCGCGCGCCGGCGAGGTCGTCAAGAACGCGCTCCAAGATGTTCGACTGGCCGAAGGCGAACATCTGGTCCAGGGGCGGCGCGGGACACGCCATGGGCCGAATGCACTAGCGGCCCCGGCAACTCCGGCAATCTGCGCGCCGTCTACTTATGGACGCATCTGATGCATCTACAAAGGAGACCACCATGGGCATCTTCAATCGCTTCCGCAACACCTCCGCCGATCCGGGGTACACCCTTGGCCGCGCAGACACCCTTCCCGCCACCGCCAACGACGTGGCAGGGCGCATCACTGCCGGCGGAAAGGACCTCGCCAGCAAGGCGACGCAGATCTACAAGGAAAACCCCAAGCTGGTGAGCGGCATCGCCTTGGTGGCGAGCGCCCTCCTGCTGAACCGCCTGCGGGGCAGCAACAAGTAATCCCCTCACGCGGGGCCCGTCGGCCGCCTGCGGGCGGCCGTTTTTTTTGCGTTATTGGCCTTGCCGTGCGGGGGCGGCGAATAGGCGATTTGTAGGCGCTCGCCTATAGACCCGTACCGCGGTACGGGGGTGCAATATTCGCGCTATGAAAACTCAAGAGCCGCGGCAGTTGAGGGATCACGCATCGCAGGACACCACGACTGCGCCCGGATTCGTTTGGGTCTACCAGTACACGTACTGGGACGCTGCGTCCGGCTCCCGCAAGACTTCGAAGCGATTCGCCACGATCGAAGTGATTCGCTGCGGGCTGGGGGAGTCGATTGCTTCGAGCGCCAAGAAAATACCTGTCGCTCAGTTGATAGACGGAGCGTTCGCGGAGTAACCCCACGCCTTTTTCTTCCCCGTGACAGTGACGTGGCTCACTGCGCCCGCGTATTACAATGGTAGGATTCGTGCGCCTCGGGCCATTCCAGCACGGAGATGTCACAACCTTCAGCCTTCGACACCATCCTGGTGCAGAGCCGCGACCTGTTCCGGGATCGCCTTTGCGATGCGATCGGCCAGATGTTCGACGACGCTGACGAGTCCCTTACGGCCGCCTCCGAGAAGCTCAAGGACGAGGAGCTCAAGGTCTACACCGCGGCGCGCGACATCATTCCCGACAACCGCGAGGTGGTCGAGAAGCAATTCCGCTCCCGCTACACGGGCGACTTCCAGAAGCGCACCAACAAGGCGAAGCAGATCGGGCAGAGCCTCTCGGACTTCAGCCTCGACGACCTCGAGCTCGTGGGCGACGACGACCTGAACGAGACGCTCCGCTTCAACGGCATGGCCGCCAAGGTGCGCAAATACTGCGAGGAGGAGCTTGGCGCGCTCGACCAGCGCGTGGGCGTCCTCCTCGGCGACGCCACGCTCGAATCCGACGACAATCCGTTCGGCCCGCAGGTGATCTGCGACGCGTACAAGCACGCCTGCCGCCAGGTCGAATGCCCCGTGGAGGTGCGCAAGATCTTCTTGAAGCTCTTCGACGACCACGTGATCGATACCCTGCGCTCGAGCTACAAGGAGGTGAACGAGCTCCTGGTGGCGAACTCGATCCTGCCGAAGATCCGCTTCGGCATCTCCAAGAATGCCGAGGGGAAGGCGACGGCGTCCCTGGATGGCAAAAAGGCCGAGGACGCGCCAGCGACGGCCGAGGACATGTTCGCGCGGATCGCCAAGATGATGGGCGGCCCCGCGGGAGCAGGCGGGGCGGGCGGCAGCCCCGCCCCCGGAATGGGCGTGGGCGGCGTGCCCCTGGTGCAGGGGCAGGCGCTGATGGGCTCGCTCACGCAACTGCAGGTCGGCGACCTGGCGGCGCTGGGGGAGGCGGCGGCCGAACTGGGCCCCATCCTCGCCGAGGCCGGCAACCTGAAGAACGTGCTGCACCAGCTGAAGGGCACGAGCGTCGGCGCGAGCATGGGACAGATGGACTCCATGACGCTCAACGTCGTGGCGATGCTCTTCGACGAGCTGTTCGACGATCCGAAGATTCCGATCGCGCTGAAGGGGCTCATCGGGCGCCTGCAGCTGCCGATCCTCAAGGTGGCGATCGCCGACAAGGACCTGTTCACCGAAAAGTCGCACCCCGCGCGGCAGCTGATGGACGTGCTGGGCCAGATCGGCCTCAGGCTCCCGCCCGAGTTCGACGCCGTAAGCCCGCTCTTTCCCCGCCTCGAAACCTTCATCCAGCAACTGGTGGAAGGCTTCAAGGAGAAGATGGAAATCTTCGACCAGGTGCGCGCTGAGCTCGAGGCGATCATCGCCGAGGACGACCAGCGTGTCTCCGAGGCGATGCATGCCACCGAGAAGCAGCTGCAGCAGGCCGAGAGCCTCGCCCTGGCCAAGTTGGCGGCGCAGCAGGAGATCCGCTCGCGCGTCGAGGCCGCGGGCACCGCGCCGGTCCCGGTGATCCACTTCCTCGCGCAGCAATGGCTCAAGTACCTGGTGATCGCCCACGCCCGCCACGGCAAGGAGAGCGACGCCTGGAAGCAGGCGCTCGAGACCATCGACCTGCTGTTGTGGAGCGTGGCACCGAAAGCGACGCCGGAAGACCAGCGCAAGCTGGCGAAGACCGTTCCCACGCTCCTCAAGGGGATGCGCACCGGCATCCTCGAGGCGGGCATCGAGGACGAGGTCGCCAAGGCCTTCATGGGCGAGCTCATCAAGCTGCACACCGACGTGCTGCGCCCCCCGACGCCACCGCCGCCGCCGGCGCCCGACAAGGCGCGCCTCGTCGGCGACAAGACCCGCCCGGTCTCGGACAGGACGCTGCCGGCGGGCGACCCGTCGAAGACGATGCCCGGCAAGGCGGGCGCCCCCGCGCCCGCCAGGAAGCAGCTTCCCCCTCCCGACGACGTGCTCGACTTCACCCAGCCCGTGAGCGTGAACAATCCGTTCGGCGAGGGCAAGGTGGAGGTCTCGTCGGAGGACCTCGACTTCACCGCGGTCGAGGCGTCGGCACCGGTAGCGGCTGCGCCCGCGGCCGGGCCCGCTGCATCGCCTGCCGGCGCGCCCGGTGCGTCCGCACCTCCCAAGCCCTCGCGTCCGGCCAAGGACCGCGAGACCGCGGTGCGTTTGCCGAGCGCGATGATCGTGGGCGCCTGGGCCTCGGTCGTGACCGGCGACGACGAATCGCGCACGCCGGCGAAGCTGCATTACGTGAGCCCGATGAAAAGCCACTTCCTGTTCGTCGACCGCCAGGGCCGCAAGGTGTACGAGTGCTCGCGCTCGATGCTCGCGCGCCGCATCAAGCTGGGTGAGGTGAGGCTGCTGGACGGCGAACCGGACGCCTCGCTCTTCGATCGCATCGTCGAGGGCCTTTTCGGCAAGCTGAAGACCCCCGTGCCCGCCTGATTCCGGGCGTCGTCTCCAAGACTGCCACCATCATCGATTGTCCGGGGAGCCCGATGACCGTCGGCCGAGGCAGGAGCGGTGGCGCGACACGACGCGCTGCGCGAACCACTCTGTCGTGAGCTTGCGGGTGAACTTGGCGCTCTGCAGCTCGATCGTGGGCACCACGGCGCGAGGCACGGGCTTGCCGGCACGCGCGTCGGCGAGCGCGAAGACGCGGCGGTAGAGGTCGCTGCGCTCGAACTCGCGGCCCTTCCCCTGCTCCAGGTCGCGACGAATGTCGGCGGCGCCCATCCCGAGATCCCTCGCGATCGCTCGCGCCGCGGCTTCGGTGTCGCCCGGTGCGGCGTCGCGCCTCTGCCCGGGCGTCACCAGGTCGCCGTCGAGCACCACCTTCGCCCTGCTCACCTGGGCGAGCGCCGACTGGAACGCGGCATTGCGGCTCGCGTAATGGCCCGCGTTGAAGTCGGCATAGCGATAGAGGTATCGGTCGTACGACGCCGGATAGTCCAAGAGGTGCGCGATACCGAAATACATCCCACCCCGGCGGGTGAAGACCTCGTCGCGGAGCGACTCGACCACCGGATAGGGATAGGGCCTCGCCTTCGCGTGCGCCGCGGCAAAGGCGACGCTCACCTGCATCGGGCCGCCGGTGCGCACCGGGTTCCGGTCGCCGAAGAAGGTGCGGCCCAGGGGCACGCGCCCGATCAGGTCCTCGAAAATGTCGCTCAGCTCGCGCTCGGTCCTCGCGGCATCGAGCCGCGCCCGATAAGTCTTGCCGTTGGAGGACTGCAGCGACAGCGCCGCATCCAGCACCACCTTGGGGATGCCGAGCTTGTCGCGCTGGCGCTCGATCTCCGCCCACGCGATCGCGGGCAGGTTCGGGATCGGCGGGTCGACGCGAAAGCCGCTCTCCTGCTCGGTGATCGAGACGATCGCGCACACGTTGTCGGGAGTGATCGGAATCTCCAGCACCGAGACCGCGGTGTGGATGTCGGCTGCCCAGCCTTCCTTGTCGGCGACGCTCGCGGGCATGTAGCCCGCGACGAATGCGCGGCCCTCCGCAGCGGTCATCGCGGGTCGCTGCGCCGCGCAGCCGGCAAGCACCATCACGCCCAAAAGCAGCAGGATCCTCATGCCGCTGGAGTTTAGAGTAGTGTGACGCCCATGACGCAGCCCCGGACCGGATTTGCAGTCGCTATCGCAGCGGCCCTCCTCGGCGGGTGCGCCGCGGGCGGGACTTACAACTACGCCGAGATGCCGGTCGCGATGCAGGGCGTTTCGACGGCCGGGACGGTTGCGATCGCGGTCCACGACACCCGGCCATACGTGGTTTCCGGCAGCAAGCCGCCGTCATTCGTCGGACTGATGCGCGGCGGCTACGGCAACCCGTTCGACGTGAATACCCAATCCGGCGGCACGCTCGCGGTGGAGATGCGAGACGCGCTGGCGAAGGCGCTGAGGGCGCGGGGCGCCACGCCGATTCCGGTCGTGGTGACGCACGAGGATTCCGCCAGGGCGGCCCGGGAAAGGCTCATGGCCACGAAAGCGCAGCGATCGTTGCTGCTGACACTGCGCGAATGGAAGACGGACACGATGTTGAGCACCGACTTCCATTACGACACCACGGTCGCGGTCTACGACCAGGCCGGCAACCAGCTCGCGCATCACAGCCTGAAGGGGATGGACCCGCTGGGCGGCCTGGGGCTGTCGCCCAAGGAGGGGATCTCCCGGGCGACCGCCCGCAAGCTGGACGCGCTCTTCGACGACTCGCGGGTCGCCGGCGCGCTCAGGTAGCCTTCAGTGCCCTTTCAGCTGCGCGCGGATCTCGCCCGCGGGCAGTTTGGCGCTGTGCACGTTCAGGTAAGTATTGCCCGCCTTGTAGGCCTCGTATTGCGCCTCGGTCATCTTCGCGTCGGGCTTCGAGGCGAAGGTGCTGTCGCCCGTCTTGTCCAGCGGCACGATCACGGGACCGTTCACGCCCGCCGCACCCTGGTGGATATGGGCCGCAGTCGGGCTCATGCCCGAGACGCTGAGCTGCACCTTCACGCCGCGGTCGGCGCCGACGGTCACCGTCGCAGTACCCGTCGCCGCCGAATCGATCGGGGGAACCTCGTTCTTGCCGGAGAGCGTGACCTGCCCCATCCTCACGTCGGCCTTCATGCCCTGCATGGTGTTGCAGCCCGCCAGCAGGGCGAGCGCGACCGCGGCGGTTCCGAACCATCCCGTGCTTTTCATCTGAATCCTCTTTGTCGGTTTGTGGGTACCCAGTAGACGCTTGCGCGGCGTGCGAATTCCCTCGGCGGCCAGATTCAGCCTGGAGAAGGCCGCGCCCTGCTGAGGGGCCTCGACACCCAGAAGGGCGACACCGCCACCAGCACGCAGGTCATCGAGAAGGCAAAACCGGCCCGGTATCCACCTGTCAGGTCGTACAGGAAGCCCGCGACAAATGTGCCGATTGCGCCGGCGACCGACATCCACGCGAACATCGTCCCGTAGATGGTCGCAAACCCCGGACCGCCGAAGTGCGACGCCGCGAGGCTGGAGACGATGGGCCCGCGCGCGCCCTGCGCGAGTCCGAAGCAGATGATGAAAACCACCACCAGCCACGACGCGCGTGAGCCCGAGAACACGAGCAGGCTCGCGATGCCCAGGAAGGTCGAGACGAAAGTGACGGTCACCGTCGCGCCATAGCCGAAGCGATCGCCCGCCCAGCCGGCGGTCATGATGCCGAAGATCGAAAGCATTCCCGCGGTGCCGAATGCCGCCGCGGCCTCCAGCGGCGACAGCCCCGACTGCACCCAGAACGGCACCACCTGCGTGATCACCGAGAAGGTGGTGAGGGAAGTGAACGAGAAGAGCAGCACGATCTGCCAATAGACCCGCGTGCGCAGGGCCTCCCGGAGGTACGACTCGCGCACCTCCGGTTGTCGCCCCGGCACGCCGCTTTGTCGCCCCGGCGAAGCCTGCCCCGGCAGGCAGTAAGCCGGGGGCCGGGGCCCCATCGCCAGCATCGACCGCCACGGCAGCAGGAGCAGCAGTGGCAGCGCTGCCAGCGTCGCCACCCCCATCAGCCAATAGGTCTCGCGCCAGCCGACCAGCTCGATCGAGCGCTGCGCCAGCGGCACCACCACGATGGTTCCAGTGCCGAAGCCCGCGTACGCCACGCCCATCGCGGTGCTCATGCGATTGCGGAACCAGCGGCTGATGAGCATCGATGCCGGCACCATGCCGAGCATCGACACCCCCATGCCCGCGAGCAATCCCACCACCACCTGGAATTGCCACAGCTCGCGCAGCTGCCCCGAGAGCAGGCACGACGATGCCAGCAGCACCACGCCCAGGGGATAGACGACGCGCGGGCCCCAGCGGTCGATCAGCATCCCGGTGAATGGTGCGGCGAGTCCCGTGACCACGAGGAAGGCGGAATAGACGCTCGCCACCTGCGCCCGCTTCCAACCGAACTCCTCGGAGAGCGGCAGCACGAATACCATGAACGAGTCGGCGATGCCGCGCCCGAGCATGTTGCACGCGAAAGCGATGAAGAGGACGAGTGCGGCGGTGGTGGCCGCGGGGCGTGAAGTCACTCGGCTATCATGAATGAAATGCCGATCGCACACGTAAACGGAATCGACGTTCGCTATGCGGTGACCGGCAGCGGCCCGTGGATCGCGCTCTCGCACTCGCTCGCCTGCCGCCTCGAGATGTGGGATGAAGAGGTGAAGCGCCTATCCGAGCACTTCACCGTCCTCGCGTACGACACCCGTGGGCATGGCGAGACCTCGGCGCCGGCGATCCCCTATACGCTCGACATGATCGCCGACGACATCAAGGGACTGTTCGACCACCTGGGAATCGAGCGCTCGCATTGGGTGGGCCTTTCGATGGGCGGCGTATTCGGGCTGCACACGGCACTCAGGTATCCGGGCATCTTCGAGACGATGGTTCTCGCCGATACCTCGAGCAAGCTTTCCGGCGAGGGCATCGCCGCCTTCAACGACCGGGTCGCGAAAGTGAGGGCCGGGGGCATGGAGGCGATGATCGAGCCCACGCTCGCCCGCTGGTTCAAGGATTCCTTCCGCGCCGCGAGCCCAAAGCTGATGGAGCGCGTGGCGCGCTGGATCCGCAACACGCCCGCCGACGGTTACATCGGCTGCTCGGCGGCGATCCCGACGATCGACGCCACCCATCGACTGAAGGAGATCACGATCCCCTGCATGGTGATGGTGGGCGCCGACGACATCGCAATGCCGCCGTCGATGGCGGCCACGCTCGACGAGCACCTGCCGCGATCGGAACTGGTGGTGATCCCGAACGCCGGCCACCTCTCGAACCTCGAGCAGTCGGGGGCCTTCAACGCAGCCCTCGACCGCTTCCTGCGGCACTACTGAAGGGCTATTTCTTCTCCACCACGACGCGACCGTCCTTCACCCGGACGCGATAACGGTTGCCGTCCTTGCAGGTGGCGAGGAAATCGTTGTCCCCCTGCACGGTGTAGCTGACCACCTCCCCGCACGGCTTGCCCTGCAGCGCGATCACCGCGGCCAGGTCCTCGCGCTGTTTGGGATCGCCGGCGGCGACGGCGCCGAGCGCGGCGGCGAGGCCGATGGCAAGTGTGGCGGCGGCGATGGGCTTCATGGTCTGGTTCCTCATATGAGTTTCTGTAGCTTGTCGCGATCGGCCAATACTTCCCAGAGGGCGCTGCGCGAGGCGTCGATTTCCTTCGCCAGCGCGGCGTCCTTGTCCTGCAGGAGCGACAGCACCTTCATCAACAGGAGATCGAAGGAAGGGCGAAGCTCGGCCAGGGTGGGCGGCCGCTGCCCGCCGTGGAAGGCACGAAACCGCGCCACCAGGTCGTCCACCTGGTTCTTCAGCGACAGCTTGGTGAGCACGCCCACCGCGCTCGTTTCCTTGAGCCGCTGCTCGAGGGACTTGAGATCGAGCGACGGTGCCGAAGGCTTCGCGGCGACCGGCGCCGGCGCCAGAGGCACTGCTGACTTCGGGGGCGGCGCGGGCTTCGGGGCGGATCCCGCCTTCGGGGCAGCGGCGGGCTTGGGTGCGGGAGCGGATGTTGCGGGTGCGGGTGCGGGTGCGGGTGCGGGCGCTGGCGCCTTCGGAGGTGGAGCGGCCATCTCGGGGGCGAGTTGAAGCGGCGCGACCACCTCTGCCGTGCGTCGCGGGAGCGCGGGGGCTTCCGCCGTCCGATGAAGAGGCGAAGCCGCGCCGCACCCTGCCAGCAGGAAGGCCGCAGCAATGAAGCTGCATGCGGAGGAATGGGTCACGATGTCTCCAATTCAGATTCGATATTCGACGATCCCGGGTAGGGGCGCAAGCTCGATGGCGCTCGGAATTCGTTTCGCTCCGCTGCGTGGTCCGATAGTGGGAGACACGCCATCGAGGCCGGGCGACCGGCGATTGATGCGGCTACATCCCATTAAACGCCCTGGCCGAACGATCGTTGACGGTGTAAGCGGCGGTCATTGTGTGCGATGCGTCACTCCAGGCTCATCGCCCGAGGCTCACCAGCACGATCCCCCCCAGGACCAGGGCCATCCCCGCCAACTCGATGAAGGTGACGTGCTCCTTGAAAAGGCGCCGCGACACCGCATAGCTGTAGAGCACCTCGACCAGCGCGACGATGCGGACGTCGACGGCGCTGCGCATCGCGTAGGCCGTGAACCAGCCCATCGAGGCCAGCGCGCCGAACAGGCCCGCCATCGACGAAACGCGCCAGTCCGTCATCACCTTGACGAGGCCGCCGCGATCGCGCGTCAGCAGGTACGCGCCGAGCAGGATCGTCTGGATCGACTGCGCCCAGACGAGGCCATACGCGCCCGCGAGCCACGGTGCGACGTCGGGTATGGTCAGCATCGCGCCGCGGTAGCCCACGGAGGCGATCGCGAACGCCGCGCCCGAGGCAAGTCCCAGCAGCGCGCCCTTCGACAACCACGAGGCGCTGCCCCGCTCCGCGACGGGCTTGCCCGAGAGCAACACCACGCCCACGGTCGAAAGCACGATGGCGACCATCGCAATCAGCGACAGCGATTCGCCGAGGAAGAACACCGAATAGACGCCGATTTGCAGCACCTCGGTCTTGGTGAAGACCACCGCGACCACGAAACTCCTTTGCGCCATCGCGGCGAGGAAGAAAATCATCGCGACGATCTGGCAGACAGCGCCAAGCGCGACCCAGGCGACGAAGCCCGGAGTCGCCTTCGGCACCGCGGCGGGGCCCAGCAGTGCGATGCCCGCGAGCATCGCCGCCGCGAACGGCAACCCGTAGAAGAAACGGATGAAAGTCGCGGGCAGCAGGCCTGCCGTCCTGGTGACGCCCCGCTGCACCGCATTGCGCACCGTCTGCGCGCCGGCGGCGGCGAGCGCGATCGGAATCCAGAGCCAGCTCAGCAGGTCGCCCGTCACGGCGCGATTATCCCAGACGCACGTCATAATCCGGGGGTGAACGCATTCGTCCTCATAGGAAGGCGGTGGCGAAGAAATGAGCGCGACATCCGACGATCTGCAGCGTAGTTTCAGCGGCTCCATTCCCGCGTACTACGACAAGTGCCTCGGCCCCGCGTGGTTCGCGAAGATCGCGGCGGACCTCGCCAGGCGCGTGCCGAGGGATCCGGGCGGCGACGTGCTGGAGATCGCCTGCGGCACCGGCCTCATGACGCGCCCGCTGCGCGAGCGCCTTGATCCGCGCCGCCGGCTGGTCGCCTCCGACCTCAGCGCCCCGATGCTCGGCCATGCCCGCGGCAGGATGGCCGACCTCGAAGGCATCGAATGGCGCCAGGCCGACGCGCTGAAGCTTCCGTTCGCGGACGGCGAGTTCGCCGTGGTCGCCTGCTCGCTCGGAGTGATGTTCGTGCCCGACCGCTCGGGTCTCTTCAACGAGATGCACCGCGTCCTATCGCCCGGCGGCCTGCTGCTCTTCAACGTCTGGGACCGCATCGAGGAGAATCCGTGCGTGCGCGTCTACTCCGAGGTGATCGAAGGCATGTTTCCTGGAGACAAGGAAGCCCACTTCCGGCTCCCCTATGAGATGTGCAGCGAGGACCTGCTGCGCGAGCTGCTGAGCAACGGCCGCTTCGAGGCGCGAAAGATCGAAAAGGTCCGGATTCCTATCGAGGGGGTGACGGCGCGCGACGTTGCGACCGGCCAGGTGCGCGGCACTCCTCGAGGACTGCTGCTTGCGAAACGCGGCGTGGACTTCGACGTCGCTATCGACAAGGTCGCCACGGCCCTGGAGGCCGCGTGCGGCGAGGGGGCGAGCTTCCGGGCCCAAGGGCAAGTGATCGTGGTCGAGGCACTGGCGCGGTGAGCTTTCGGTACCCGCGCGCGGCCAGACATGCAGGGACTTGAAGTCCGGCTAGCCGCCGAAGCATGGCGTTACCATGGGCATTCACCGCCCGGGTAACGCCATGACCACTCGCGACATCGCCCTCACCGACATCGATCGCTATTTCGACGAGGGCCGCTTCCTCACCGATCTCGGCAGGCGCGTCGCCATTCCGACCGAGAGCCAGAATCCCGACCGGGCCGCGAGCCTCGTGGAATACCTCGAGGACGAGATGACCGGATCGCTCGAGCGCATGGGCTTCGAGTGCGAGGTGTTTCCCAACCCGGCGCCGGGACGCGGCCCCTTCCTCATCGGCACGCGCATGGAAGACCCGGCGCTGCCCACGGTGCTCACCTACGGGCACGGCGACGTGATCCGCGGCCAGGACGCGAGCTGGCGCGAGGGATTGGCGCCGTGGAAGGTGACGGTCGAGGGCGACCGCATCTACGGCCGCGGCACCGCCGACAACAAGGGCCAGCACACCATCAATCTCGCCGCGCTCGATGCGGTGATGCGCACGCGGGGAGGCAAGCTCGGCTTCAACCTGAAGATCCTGCTGGAGACGGGCGAGGAAGTGGGATCGCCGGGGTTGAAGGTGTTCTGTGAATCGCAGAAAGACAAGCTGCGCGCGGATGTACTGATCGCCTCCGACGGCCCGCGGCTGCGGCCGGAGCAACCCACGTTGTACCTGGGCACGCGCGGCGCGATGAACTTCAACATGGTGGCCGACTTCCGTCCCGGCGGCCATCACTCCGGCAACTGGGGTGGCCTCCTCTCCAACCCGGGCATCGTGCTCGCGCAGGCGATCGCGGCCATCACCGATGCGCGCGGCTCGATCCGTGTTCCCGAATGGCGCCCGAACACCCTCACGCCTTCGGTGCGCGCGGCACTGAAGGGCCTCGTCATCGATGGCGGCGAGCATGGCCCCGCGGTGGAGCCCGACTGGGGCGAGCCCGGACTCACGCCCGCCGAGCGCGTGTTCGGCTGGTGCAGCTTCGAGGTGCTCGCCTTTGTCACCGGCAACCCCGACAAGCCGGTCAACGCGATCCCGCCGCGCGCAAGCGCGCATTGCCAGCTGCGGTATGTGGTCGGCGTGAATCCGGATGACATCCTTCCGGCGCTCAGGCGCCATCTCGACGCGCACGGGTTCCACCTGGTGACGATCGCCCCGTCGAGGGAAGGTTACTTCGCGGCGACGCGCCTCGACCCCGATCATCCGTGGGTCCAGTGGACCGCATCGTCGATCGAGCGCACGACCGGCGCCAAGCCCGCGATCCTGCCCAACCTTGGCGGCTCCCTGCCGAACGACGTGTTCTCCGATGTGCTCGGATTGCCGACGGTGTGGATCCCGCATTCGTACGCTGCATGTTCTCAGCACGCGCCCAACGAGCACCTGCTGGGTTCGGTTGCGCGCGACGCACTTCGCATCATGACCGGCGTGTTCTGGGACCTG
>JBDSRZ010000010.1:0-8670 GCA_039929025.1 Usitatibacter sp.
CCACCACGGGCATACCGTCGTGATCCGCAGCACGATGCTGCCGGGCACGATGCGGAACGTGGTCATTCCCGCGCTCGAGGAGTCTTCGGGCCTGAAGGCCGGCGACGACTTCGGCCTGTGCATCAACCCCGAATTCCTGCGCGAAGGCACGGCGGTCCACGACTATTTCCATCCGCCGAAGACGGTGATCGGCGAACTCGACAGAGCCAGTGGTTATGTATTGGTCAAGCTCTATGGCCACATGCCGTGCCCGCTGATCCGCACCGACTATGAGACCGCGGAGATGGTGAAGTACTCGGATAACACCTGGCACGCGCTGAAGGTGGCGTTCGCCAACGAGATCGGCAATGTCTGCAAGGGCCTGGGCATCGACAGCCACACGCTGATGGACATCTTCTGCCAGGACACCAAGTTGAACCTTTCGCCGTACTACCTCAAGCCCGGCTTCGCGTTCGGGGGCTCGTGCCTGCCGAAGGACGTGCGCGCGCTCTCGTACAAGGCGAAGCTGCTGGACGTGCAGGTGCCGATCATCAACGCGATACTGCCGTCCAACCAGCTGCAGATCGAGCGCGGCATCCAGGCGGTGATCGACAAGGGCTCGAAGAAGGTCGGCATCCTCGGCTTCAGCTTCAAGGCGGGTACCGACGATTTGCGCGAAAGCCCCATCGTCGAGCTGGTCGAGCGCCTCATCGGCAAGGGCTACGACCTGCGCGTCTACGACAGCAACGTGAAGATGGCGAGCATCCACGGCGCCAACCGCGAGTACATCCTCAATCACATCCCTCACATCTCGAAACTGATGGTGGGCAGCGTCCAGGAAGTCCTCGACCACGCCGGCACCATCGTGATCGGAAACGGCTCGGCGGAATTCCGCGAGGTGCCCAAGCTCCTCGTGCCCCCGCAGCAGATCGTGGACCTGGTGCGCATCACCGAGTCGTCCAGCCTCGAAGGGGTCTACGACGGAATCTGCTGGTAGGGCGGGCGACGATGTCGTCGTTCTACGAGCCGCTGCGCGGCATATTCATCCCGCGTAATCGCGAGGACACGCGCAGCCCCGACCGGCTGCGTGCCCACTATCTGGTCGAGCGGCGCATCGCCGACCGGGTGCGCGCCGCGCGCACGCCCGAGGAGCGCCGCGCGATCTTCGCCACCATGTACGACGATCTCTTTGCGCAGGTCCCGGACCACCCGCGCATCGCGGCCAAGGGCGCGTCCTCGCGCGAGCGCGAGCGCGACCTCGACTGGAGCATGGCGCAGCTACGCCCCTATCTCTTCGACGGCTGCACCTTCCTCGAGGTGGGCGCGGGCGATTGCGCGCTCTCCGCGCGCGTGGCCCAGCGGGCAGGGCGGGTCCATGCCGTCGACATCAGCAGGCAGGCCCAGGGAAAGCTTCCCGGCAACGTGAGCATGGTGATAACCGACGGGCGCGCGATCGACGTGGCGCCCGGCAGTGTCGATGTGGCCTTCAGCGACCAGCTGATGGAGCACCTGCATCCCGACGACGCGATCGAGCAGCTGCGCAACATCCACCGCGCGCTGAAGCCGGGGGGCGTGTACATGTGCGTGACTCCCAACCGCATCTACGGGCCGAGCGACATCTCCGCCTTTTTCGACGACGAGGCGCGCGGCTTTCACCTCAAGGAGTACACGCTGGGCGAGATGCTGGAAATCTTCGCCCGCGCGGGCTTCCCGCGGGCCCACGTCTACATCGGCGCGCGCGGCGTCTTCGTGCGATGCCCGTCGTTCGTGGTGCGAACGCTCGAGCGCGTGCTGGGCGCGATGCCGCCGGCGGTGCGCCGCAAGGTCGCGGACCTCAAGGTGTTCCGGGCGCTGCTCGGTTTGCGCGTCGCGGGTATCAAGGGATGAGCATGAAGAAGGTGTTGATCCTGGTGGAGAACCTGCCGAGCCCGTTCGACCGGCGCGTGTGGCAGGAGGCGAGCGCGCTCCGGGACGCCGGCTACACGGTCTCGATCATCTGCCCCACCGGGAAGGGCTACGAGGCGCGCCATGAGGAGATCGACGGCATCGCAATCTACCGCTACCGGCTGCCGATGGAGGCCGAGGGCGCCGCGGGCTATGCGGTCGAGTACGCGAGCGCGCTCTTCTGGACGTTCCTGCTGTCGTGGCGCGTGCTCTTCACTCGCGGCTTCGACGTGATCCACGCATGCAACCCGCCGGACCTCTTCTTCCTCATCGGCGGGTTCTTCAAGCTGCTGGGCAAGAAGTTCGTCTTCGACCACCACGACATCAATCCCGAGCTCTACGAGGCCAAGTTCGGCCGCCGCGATTCGTTCTGGAAGCTGATGGTAGCGCTCGAGCGCTGGAGCTTCCGCACCGCAGACGTGTCGCTTGCCACCAACGAGTCGTATCGGGCGATCGCGATCGAGCGCGGCGGCATGGATCCCGATCGCGTCTATGTCGTGCGCAGCGGCCCGAGCCTCGATCGCCTCAAGGTGCTGCCGCCCGACGCGAGCCTGAAACGCGGTCGCAAGCACCTGGTGGGATACGTGGGCGTGATGGGCAAGCAGGAGGGGATCGACCTTCTTCTGCATGCGGCGCGCCACGTGGTCCACGATCTCGGCCGGCACGACATCCACTTCGGCCTGGTGGGCGGCGGCACCTCGCTCGATGAGATGAAGGCGCTTGCGAAGGAGCTCGGCGTCGCGGACTACGTGACCTTCACCGGTCGCGTGCCCGATGCGGATCTCCTCGCGATGCTGAACACGGCCGACGTGTGCGTGAACCCCGACATCGCCAACGACATGAACGACAAGTCGACCATGAACAAGATCATGGAGTACATGGCGCTCGCCAAGCCGATCGTGCAGTTCGACCTGGCCGAAGGACGCTTCTCCGCGCAGGACGCGTCTGTCTACGCGGCGAAGAACGATGCACGGGATCTCGCCGCGAAAATGGTCGAGCTGATCGACGATCCGGCGCGCCGAGCGCGCATGGGGGAATTCGGGCGGCGCCGCGTCGAGAACGAGCTCGAATGGCGTTACGAGGTGCCGAAGCTGCTGGCGGCGTACGAACGCCTGGGCGCCAAAGGCACGATGGTGGGAGCCAAGGCGACCGGGTAGGCGCGTCCCTTCCTCGTCCCACCGAAACCGGCCGTCTGGCCGGTTTTTTTTCGCCCGCCGATCCTTGTCGTCCACCAGAGACGACACCCCTTTCCATACTAATCAAGGCGCTAAGGGCACCGTGACGGATTTCGTCACGGAAAATCGACGTCTTGTCGTCGTTTCGCTACAGCTTGTAGGAGTCGTCCGACCCCGGTACAGTAGATTCCTACAACGAAATCGGGGGTCACCTACAAAGGTGTGTTGGATGCGCTACAGGCGCAGCACACCCAGCCAGCCCAAAAATGCCGCAAGGTATTGATAAAGAACGATAAAAAGTAATTGGCATGGCTCTCGCTTATAGGGTAGCTCGTTTCGAGTTTCCCTGGAGAGAACCATGCAACGACAGGTCCCCACGACTCATGCACTTGCCGGCTCCCGCGCGCACACGCTGGCCGGCGCTTCCTTCCTGATCGTAGGCCTCGCCGCGTTCTGCGGCATGGCGAAGGCGCAGTCGCTGCCGTCGACCGGCACGATCGCGATTCCCACCTACGAAGCCGCGGGCCTTTACTGGCAGAGCCCGGGCGGCACCGCGGGCTGCGAGGTGAAGTACCGCAAGTCGACCGAGACCGCGTGGTCCCAGGGACTGGCCATGTGGTACGACGCGCGCGACTCGCAATGCCGCGGCAGCATCGTCGGCCTCACGGCGAACACCACTTACCAGGTCGAGCTGAATCTCCCCGGCCAGGCGGCTGCACGCGGGCTCACCTTCTCCACCTGGGCGAACCAGCGCCCGGTCGCCAAGACCCTCGCGGTCAACGCGGGGTCGGCGACGCTCAACATCACCGAGGGCGGCAGCGCCTCGGGCTACGTGGTCTACGAAGGCTCGGGCGCCACGCTCGACGCCCAGAACGCGGCGCAATACAACGTGACCGTCAACGCTTCCTACGTGATCCTGCGCGGCCTGAACCTGAAGGGGGCGAAGCAGGATGCAATCCGCGTCTCGCCCACGGCGACCGACGTGGTCATCGAGGACAATGACATCAGCGGCTGGGGACGGCAGCGCTCCGGCAACTGGGGCGTGGACATGGATTCGGCCATCCGCGCGGTGTGCACCGAGCCCACGATGCAGCGCATGACGGTGCAGAGGAACAGGATCCACGACCCGCGCTATTCGGCCAACAGCTGGTCCGACGGCCACCCCGCGGGCCCGCAGGCGATCACCGTGAGCTACTGCGGCGGCAACCACGTTATCCGCCACAACGACATGTACTCGTCGAACGGCAACTACTTCAACGACATCATCGGCGGCGAGGACAACTTCACCAAGTCGGGCTTCCCGAACGCCGACACCGACATCTACGGCAACAAGCTCTCCCACGGCTGGGACGACGGCATCGAGGCCGAGGGCGCGAACGAGAACGTGCGCATCTGGGGCAACTACATCGACCGCACCGCGATCGGCATCGCGACCACCGTGACCTCGGTGGGCCCGGTGTACATCTTCAGGAACGTGTGGAACCGCGCGCAGATGTACGAGAAGACCGCGCTCGATGCGGACGACCGCCAGCCGTTCTTCAAGTCGGGTTCCGACGAGACGCTCGGCAACGGCCGGCGCTATGTCTTCCACAACACCATGCTGCAGGCGACCGCGTCCGGCGTGACCAACGGCCTGGGCGGCGGTTTCGGCATGGGCGGCACGGGTGCGGCGCAGCTCATCAACAACACGTTCTCGAAGAACAACATCTACCACCTGTGGAAACCGGGCAAGAGCGCCTTCTACCAGACCGGCAGCGGCAACGAGATCGCAGCCGACCTCTACAACGGCACCATGGGCGATGCCACGATCGTGAACGGCATCAACGGCACGCCGGTGTACGCGTTGGGCGCGGGCTGGCAGAGCGAGGCGGGCGGCAACTACCAGCTCGCGTCGTCGAGCCCCGGCTACGCCAAGGGTGCCCGCATTCCCAACTTCAACGACGGCGCGGCGGCCCCTGACGTGGGCGCGCACCAGTCGGGCACCGCGGCGATGCGCTTCGGCGTCGCCGCCTCCGACGGCTCCGCGGTTTCCGCCGGTGCCTCGGGCCCGACACCGACACCCACACCCACCCCGACCCCCACCAGCTACGCGCTGTCGGTGGTGGTGACGGCGACGGGCAACAGCAACGGCACGGTTACCTCGTCGCCGGCTGCGATCAACTGCGGCTCCACCTGCACGGCGTCGCTCGCCTTCGGCACCGTGGTCTCGCTGTCGGCCGTGCCGGCGTCGGGCTCCACCTTCTCGGGCTGGTCGGGCGCCTGCAGCGGCACCGGCGGCTGCTCGGTCACGATGAGCGCGGCGAAGAGCGTCACCGCGGCCTTCAAGAAGGGGAGCGACGGCACGCCTTCCGCGCCCGCGGGCGTCACGCTGAGCGCCACCACGCTCGGCAACTTTGCCACCACGCGCACGCAGACGGTGACCTACACCAACAACACTTCCACCAAGGTGACCTTCATCCAGGCGTCGATGTCGAGCGCCCGCTACGGGCAGACCAACAATTGCAACGAGGTTGCCCCGGGTGAGAGCTGCACCGCAACCGTCACCTACTACCCGACCAATTCTGGCTCGGACACGGGAACGTTCACCGTCACCAGCACCGCGCCCAACAGCCCGCACATCGTGAGCCTTTCCGCGACGACGCAGGCGCAGACTACCGTGGCGTCGCTCTCGAGCGGCCTCGCGCGCGGTGACGCGACGTTGGTCGCCTTCACCGGGCGGGAGGGTCGTCGATGAGCCGCGCGCGCGTCCTCACCCTTGTGCCGCGCAAACGCACGCTCGCCGTGAGCCTCGGCCTCGTGCTCGCCGCAGCCTTCATCCATGCCGGCAACGTGAAGGCGCCGGCCCGCCTTGTGCAGTACCCGAGTGACTCGCCTGGAAGTCCCATGCTCGTCGTCACCGCTCCGTACGTCCTCCAGGACGCGAGCGAAAATGCCGCCCGGCGCGTGGAAGCGCGCCGGAGGGCGTCGACGGCGACCGCGTGGACGAGCGCAAGGGGGGCTTGACCCCGGCAGCACCCCTTTCCCTTCGCGGCCTTTTTGTCCTACAAATCACGCACCTAAAGGGCATTCCTGACCCATCCCTAGTCCCTAAGGACTAGCGCGCCCCAGTACGGCACCGCCGTGATGCAAAGCAGGATTCCTACACTTGTCCTGCCGCGGCGGTATTGCCCTCCTCCGCGGAATGGAGAGGACAAGGCATGGAAGGCACGATCTACTCGGACGGGACGTACCTCAGGAACAACCCCGATTGGCATTCGGACGACTCGCCTTGGAAGGCGGCGCACGTCGCTCGCATGCTCGAGCGCCACGGCATCGTCCCCTCCACGGTTTGCGAGGTCGGATGCGGCGCGGGCGAGATCCTGAAGAACCTCGCCGGCCGCCTCGAGCCCGGCACCCGCTTCTTCGGCTACGAGATCTCCCCCGACGCCTATCGCCTGTGCGCGCGCAAGAACGGCGGCAACTTCGCCTTCAAGCTCGCGAACCTGCTGGAGGAGCCCGCGCACTTCGACGTGGTGATGGCGATGGACGTCTTCGAGCACGTCGAGGACTGTTTCACGTTCCTGAGGAAGCTGCGCGGCAAGGGCACACACAAGGTCTTCCACATCCCGCTCGACCTTTCGGCGATGTCGCTCGCGCGCGGCAAGAAGCTGCTCGACATGCGCCGCTCGGTGGGCCACATCCATTACTTCAGCAAGGACACTGCCCTCGCGCTCCTCGAGGACACGGGCTACAAGGTGCTCGACCATTTCTACACCTCGGGCGCGACCGAGCTGGGCGGCCTCGGCTGGAAGACCCGGCTCATGAAAGGGCCGCGCCAGGCGCTCTACGCGGTGAATCCCGACGCGGCCGCGCGAATGCTCGGCGGATATTCGCTCCTCGTGCTGGCCGAGTGACATGACGACGACGGGCGCCGACTTCCAGGCCAGCATCCTCATCGTCGACGACGATCGGGGAAGCCTGCTCGCCATGGAGGAGGTGCTGCGAAGCCTGGGCGCGCGCCTGGTGACCGCGTCTTCCGGCGAGGAGGCGCTGCGCGTCGTCCTCGAGGACGATTTCGCCGCGATCCTCTTGGACGTGCGCATGCCGGGGATCGACGGCTTCACCACCGCGCGCATGATCCGGGAGCGCAACCGTTCGCGCAACACGCCGATCATCTTCCTCACCGCCGCGCAGGAGGAGATCTCGGCGCAGTTCCGCGGCTATCAGGCCGGCGCGGTGGACTACATCGTGAAGCCGGTGATCCCCGAGGTGCTCCAGTCGAAGCTCGCGGTATTCGTGGGCCTGCACGACATGAACCGGATGCTGTCCGCGGAGCTCGCCGAGCGCGCGATCTCCGAGCAGAAGCTGCGCGCCTCGGAGGAGAACCTGCGTGCCCTGGCGGCGCACCTGCAGTCGGTGCGCGAGGAGGAGCGCATCCACATCGCGCGCGAGATCCACGACGAGCTGGGGCAGGCGCTCACCGGGCTCAAGTTCGACATCAACTCGCTCACCAGGAGCGTGGCCGCCGAGGGCACGGAGGGGGTCGCTGGCCAGACCGCGAACCTCTGCCAGCAGATCGACCGCATCATCAACTCGGTGCGGCGCATCGCCTCGGGTTTGAGGCCGGAGGTGCTCGACGAGATCGGGCTCTCGGCCGCGATCGAGTGGCAGGCGCGCGAGTTCCAGCGCCGCACCGGCATCCGATGCGTGGTGGACATGAACCCCGTGTTGCACGATCCCGACCGGGATCGCGCCACCGCTGTCTTCAGGATCTTCCAGGAGCTGCTCACCAACGTCGCGCGCCACGCCCATGCGACGCGGGTTCGGGTGCAGCTCGAGGAAACGGATCATTCGTTGTCGCTGGCGGTGGAGGATAACGGCCGCGGCATTCAGGAGAAGGAGTTCGAGAGCCCGAGGTCACTCGGTTTTCTCGGGCTGCGTGAAAGGGTGCTCGCCTTCGGCGGCTCGATCGATGTAAGGGGGCAGGAAGGGAAGGGCACTACCGTGTCCGTCTCGATTCCGCTCCTCGAATTCCAACAACAGGTACTCCACGCATGAGCTTCGCTACCTCCACAGTTCTCCGCGGACACCCGGGCGCACCGGTGCGGGTTCTCATCGCAGATGACCACCCCGTCGTGCGCCAGGGCCTCAGGATGATGTTGAGCTCCGATCCCGAGCTCGAGGTCGTGGGCGAGGCCCGCGACGGCGACGAGGCCTTCGAGAAGGCTCACCAGGTCGAGTGGGACGTCGCCGTCCTCGACTACTCGATGCCCGGCCGCGGGGGCGTCGAGCTGCTCTCGGACGTGAAGCACGACTACCCGGACAAGCCGGTGCTGATCCTCAGCATCTATCCCGAGGATCCTCACGGGCTGCGCGCGCTCAAGGCGGGCGCTGCGGGCTACGTCACCAAGGAAAGCGCGGGCGAGGAGCTCACGGCGGCGGTGAAGAAAGTCGCCTCAGGCGGACGCTACATCAGCGCGACGCTCGCCGAGAAGCTGGCGCTGCGGCTCACGCCCGACCAGGAACGCCCGCCGCACGAGCGGCTCTCCGATCGCGAGTATCGCGTGATGTGGCTGCTTGCGAGCGGCAAGAC
>JBDSRZ010000011.1:0-11632 GCA_039929025.1 Usitatibacter sp.
ATGGTCACGGACATGACCGACCAGGACATGGCCGACATCGCCGCCTACTACGGCGGGGGCGGTGGCCAGGGCCCGGCCGAAAAGAAGTGATGACCTCCATGAAACCGATCCGCATCCTCTGCGCCGCGCTCCTCGCCGCGGCCCTTCCGGCGATGGCCTCCTCCGGTGATCCCGAAGTGGGCCGCAAGAAGTCCGCGCCCTGCGCTGCCTGCCATGGCCAGAACGGCGTGAGTGCGAGCCCCGATTTCCCCAACCTCGCCGGCCAGTACGCCGACTATCTGCAGGTCGCGCTCAGCCACTACAAGAACGGCAAGCGCAAGAACCCGATCATGCAGGCGCAGGTTGAGAAGCTCTCGACCAAGGACATGATGGACCTCGCCGCGTACTTCTCCTCTCAGAAGGCCCTGCAGGTCAAGCACTGAGAAAAGGCGTTCCTCACCGAAAGCCCGGCCCGAGTGCCGGGCTTTTTGTTGCATCATGGCGAGTCGCCGAATGAACCGCCTGTCCGCATGGAGGAACGCATGAGCCGCATCGTCCACATCTCCCTCAAGGTCGACGACGTGAAGCGCACCGGCAACTTCTATCACGAGGTTTTCGGCTTCCGCGATTCTCAGACCCGCAAGACGCGCGACCACCTCTCGCGCCACATGACCGACGGCGTTATCGACTTCACGCTGATGGAGTACGACGCCGGCACGCAGTCGAAGGAATCGAAGGCCTCCGGCGATGGGCCCTGCATCCACCATTTCGCGATCGAGGTCGACGACATGGAAGGCGCCACCGAGCAGATCCGCAAGTGGGGCTGCGAGATCGTGAGCGATCCCGGCGTGATCCCGGTCAAGTTCCGCGCGCTCGGCGGCACGGTGGCCGAGCTGGTGCCGATCGGGCGCTACCAGAGGCTCGCCGAGTCGCGCAACATCGACAAGATCGTGCACCTGTCGCTCAAGGTGGACGACGTGCAGAAGACAGGCGACTTCTACAAGGAGGTATTCGGCTTCCGCGATTCGGAAACGCGCAAGACGCGCGACCATGTCTCCCGCCACATGACCGACGGGGGCATCGACTTTACCCTGATGAAGTACGACGAGGGCACGCAGTCGAACGAGTCGAAGGCCGCGGGCGATGGTCCGTGCATCCACCATTTCGCCATCGAGGTGCGCGACCTGCCGCGCGCCACCGAGGAGATCAGGAGCCGCGGCTCCGAGGTGGTGAGCGATCCCGGGGTGATTCCGGTCAAGTTCCGCGCGCCCGGAGGGACCATCGCGGAGCTGGTGCCGCTCGGCCGCTACCAGCGCTGAGCGCCGCGCGATGCCCCCTTTCGCGCGGAGCGGCGACTTCTGGTCGGGGCTGGTGCTCGCCGCGCTGGGCACCTATATCGTCGTGTCGGCGCGTGGCTGGGAATACATGGGCGAGGACGGGCCGGGTCCGGGCTTCTTCCCGCTCTGGTACGGGGGCGCGATGATCGTGCTGTCGCTGGCGCTCGTCGCGGGCGCGGTCCTCGGGCGCCGCGCCGCGGGCCCGCCGCTGCCGATGGCCAACCTCGGCCGCGCGCTCCTTTGCTGGGCGGCGTTCGTGGCCTGCATCGCGCTCATGCACCTGGCCGGCTTCATCGTGGCCTTCGCGCTGCTCACCTGGTTCGTGATCGCGGTGATGGCGCGCCGCCCGCAACGCGTGGCGCTGCCGATCGCGATCGGCGCGGCGCTCGGCTTCCATGCGCTGTTCACCTGGGCGCTCGAGGTCTCGCTGCCTCGGGGCATCCTGTTCTAGCCGATGGAGGTCTTCTCCGGGCTGCTGCAGGGCTTCCAGGTGGCGCTCACGGCGAGCAACCTCACCCTGTGCGTCGTGGGCGTGGTGCTGGGAACGGTCATCGGCGTGATGCCGGGCCTGGGGCCTTCGGCCACCATCGCGATGCTGCTGCCGCTCACCTTCAAGCTCGAGCCCACGGGCGCCATGATCATGCTGGCGGGCATCTACTACGGCGCGAAGTACGGCGGCTCCACGACTTCGATCCTGCTCAACGTTCCGGGGGAGTCCTCCTCGGTGGTGACCTGCATCGACGGCTACCAGATGGCGCGCAAGGGCCGCGCGGGCGCCGCGCTGGGCATGGCGGCGATCGCATCCTTCATCGCCGGCACTTTCGGCGTGGTCGCCCTGATGCTGGTGGCGCCGCCGCTCGCGCAGATGTCGCTCGCCTTCAGCGCGCCCGAGTACTTCGCGCTCATGGTGCTCGGGCTCACGATGGTGGTGCTGCTCGCCGGCGAGTCGCTCACCAAGGCGGTGCTCGCGATGCTGGTGGGCCTCTGGATCGCGGGGATGGGCACCGACCTCTTCACCGCGACCTCCCGGTTCACCTTCGGCCGCCTCGAGCTCCTCGGCGGGATCGACTTCATCATCGTCGCGATCGGCGTCTTCGCCATCGGCGAAGTGATCGGCAACATGGAGCTGGAGAAGCCGGCGCAGATGATCCCCGTCCCCAAGGGCCTTCGCAACCTGCTGCCCACCTGGGACGACATGAAGCGCTGCCGCTTCGCGTTCTTGAACGGCTCGGTGGTCGGGTTCCTCATCGGCGTTTTGCCGGGCGCGGGCGCCACCATCGCCTCGTTCCTGAGCTATGGAATCGAAAAGGGTGTCTCGCGCCACCCCGAGGAGTTCGGCCACGGCGCCATCGAGGGCGTGGCGGCGCCGGAGGGCGCGAACAATGCCGAAACCGGTGGGGCCCTCGTCCCGCTCCTCACGCTCGGCATACCCGGCAGCGGCACCACCGCGATCCTGCTCGCGGCACTGGTGCTGTGGGGATTCAAGCCCGGCCCGCTCTTCATCCAGGACAGCCCGCAGCTCTTCTGGGGGCTGGTCGCGAGCATGTATATCGGCAATGTGCTGCTGCTGGTCTTGAACCTGCCGCTGGTCGCGGTGTTCGCGCAGCTCCTCAAGGTGCCGAGCTACGCGATGTACCCGTTGATCCTCGGCATCTCGATCGTCGGCGTCTACAGCGTCTCGTCGAGCATGTTCCACCTCGGCCTGCTCGCCGGATTCGGGCTCCTGGGCTACGCGATGCGCAAGCTCGACTACCCGACCGCGCCGCTGGTGCTCGGGCTGGTCCTGGGCGACCCGATGGAGAAGGCGCTCAGGCAGTCGCTGATGATGTCGCAGGGGGATCTGTCGATCCTCTTGCGGCCGATCCCGAGCGTGCTGCTGGGGATCGCGGCGCTGCTGCTCGTCGTGCCGATCTTCAAGAAATTCAACGCGGTCCGCGTCCAGGTGATCGACAGGGAAGCGTAGGACCGCCATAACCGAGGAGGAACACCTGATGCAACGCGCCCGCAACATCGTCGCCGCGACGCTCGCGGCAATCGCAGTGGCCACCGCGCTACCCGCGCTGGCGCAATGGACCCCTACCAAGCCGGTGGAGGTCATCGTGCACACCGGTCCCGGTGGCGGCAGCGACGTGCTCGCCCGCGCCATCGTCACCATGATGGAGAAGGAGAAGCTGGTCCCGGTGCGCATGCAGGTCATCAACAAGCCGGGCGGCAATGGCGCAGTCGCTGCCGCCGCGCTGTCCGAGAAGGGTAACGACTCGCACACCCTCGGGCTCGTGACCAGCGTCTGGATCGCCAATGCGCTCACCACCGCCGAGGCCAAGGTGACGGTGCACGATCTCAAGCCGATCGCCCAGCTGATGCTGGAGCCCGCGGTGTTCGCGGTGAAGGCCGACTCGCCCTACAAGACGCTCAAGGAGTTTGTCGATGCGGCGAAGGCGAAGCCGGGCGCCCTCAAGCAATCGGGCGGCTCGGTCACCTCGCGGGACAACATCGTGCGCCAGCAACTGCAGCATGCAACCGGCGCCAAATGGGCGTACGTGTCGTTTCCGGGCGGCGGCGAGCGGCTCGCGGCGCTTCTCGGTGGGCACGTCGACATCATGGTGATCGAGCCGCAGGAAGCCGGCGAGCAGGTGCGCGCCGGCAAGCTGCGCGTTCTCGCGCAGCTGTCCGAAAAGCGCCTGCCCGGCTATCCCGATGCGCCGACGCTCAAGGAAGCGGGCTTCGATATCCAGCCGACGCCCCAGGTGCGCGGCGTGGTGGCGCCGCCCGCGATGCCCGCGGATGCCGCCGCGTACTGGGAAGGCCGCTTCGCCAGGTTGCGCGAGACGCCGTCGTGGAAGAAGTACGTCGCCGACAACCAGCTCGAGGAGCACTTCCTGCCGGGCGAGCAGTTCCGCGCATCGATCCAGGAGATCTCCAAGCAGCTGCGTGAGCAGTTCGTGCTGGCGGGCATAAAGGTGGTGCGCTAGCGCATGCCGCTGTCGCACGCCAGCGCGCCGCGGGCGCTCGGGCTCGACTTCGGCACCACCAACACGGTGCTGTCGTGGGCTCACCCGCACGCGCCGGCGGACCCGGTGGTGTTCCGCTTCCTCTCGTCGCTGCTGTTCTCGTTTCGCTCCGCGCTCTGCTTCTGGAACGAGGGCGACGACGACGACCATCCCAGGGTGATGTCGGAAGCGGGCCCGTGGGCGATCCAGCGCTTCATCGAGTTCTCGGGCGAGTGCCGCTTCATCCAGTCGCTCAAATCATTCGCCGCGAGCCGCCTCTTCGAGCAGACCTACATCTTCGGGCGCGCGTGGCGCTTCGAGGACCTGTTCCACGAGTTCTTCGACGAGCTGCGGCGGCACGCCCACCCCCAGCTCGACCACCTGCCGGGCGACGTCCTCGTCGGCCGCCCGGTGGAATATGCCGGCAGCAGGCCCGACGCGGCGCTCGCGCGGAGCCGCTACGAGATGGCGCTCGCGCCTTTCGGCTTCGAGCGCATCCGCCAGGTGTACGAACCGGTCGCGGCGGCGTTCTTCTACGCCCAGAGCCTGGAGGACAGCGCCACCGTGCTGGTGGCCGACTTCGGCGGCGGCACCACCGACTTCTCGGTGATCCATTTCGAGCTGGCCGGCGGGGCGCTGCGCGCCGAGGCGCTGGGGCACTCGGGCGTGGGCGTCGCCGGCGACCGCTTCGACTATCGCATCATCGACAACGTGATCCTGCCGCGCCTCGGCAAAGGCACCAGCTACCGCAGCTTCGGCAAGAGCCTGGAGATGCCGCGCTCCTGCTTCGCGAGCTTCGCCAGCTGGCACGAGCTCTCGGTGATGAAGACTTCGCGCGACTTCCGCGACTTCAGGGAGGTGAGCGTCTTCAGCGAGGCGCCGGAGCTGGTGGGCCGGTTCATGCGCCTGGTGGAATCAGACCAGGGCTATACGCTGTACAAGTCGGTGTCGGACACCAAGGAGGCGTTGTCGCAGGACGAGGTGGCGCCGTTCGAGTTCCGCGGGCCGGGCTTCGAGATCCGCGAGACCGTGACCCGAGCCCAATTCGAGCAATGGATCGCTCCCGAGCTGCAGGCGATCGAGGCGGCGCTCGAGCAGGTGCTGGAGAACGCGGGCATCGCCCTGGGCGATGTCGACCGCGTATTCCTCACCGGGGGCAGCTCCTTCGTGCCGGCGGTGCGGAGGATTTTCGAGGCACGCTTCGGCAGCGGTCGGGTCGAGGCGGGCAATGAATTCGTATCGATCGCCAACGGTCTCGCGACCATTGGCCTGCGGGAGGACATCGAGGCATGGGTCGTGAAGGCATGAAGGCGCCAGTGATCGCGGAAGCGCTCGCGCGCGCCGTCGCGGCGGGACGTGTGCGTGCAATGCCGGATGCGCTGCATGAGACCTGCGAGCGGCTTCTGATCGACATCGCGGGCCTCGCCGTGGCGGCGCGCGGAACCGACTACGTTCAGGCCGCGATCGCGTCGTGGGAGGCGCAGGGCTGCGCCACCGCGATCGGCCACGTGCGCGCGCTGGATTCCCCGGGCGCGGCGTTCGTCAACGGCACCGCGGCGCATGGCGAGGATTTCGACGACACGTTCGAGGGCGGCCCCGTCCACGCCGGCGTGGTCATCGTTCCGGCCTTGCTCGCGGCCGCCGAGCGCCACCGCATTGCCGGTACCGATCTGCTCTACGGCATCGCCGTGGGATGCGAGGTGATGTGCCGCGGCAGTCTCGTGGCGCCCAAGCGCATCCACAAGGCCGGCTTCCACCCGACGGCGGTGCTCGGGGCCATGGGCGCGGCGGCGGGCGTGGCGGCGGCTCTGCGCGTCGACGAGGCGACCTTCGTCTCCGCCCAGGGGATCGCGGGCTCCATGGCGAGCGGCATCATCGAATACCTCGCCGAGGGCACGTGGACCAAGCGCATGCACCCGGGATGGGCGGCGCAGGCGGGCATTCGCGCGGTCGAACTGGCGCGCGCGGGATTCCTGGGACCGCGTACCGTCTGGGAAGGCGCGCACGGGTTCCTGCACGGCTTCGCCGCCACCACCGAAGGGGCGTGGGAAAGGCTCACGGGCGAATTCGGCGAGCGCTGGGTGTCGGAGACGATCGCCTTCAAGCCCTACGCGTGCGGCACGATGATCCATCCGTACATCGATTGCGCACGCCGGCTCGCAAACGACGCGGCAAGGCCGCTCGATCCCTCGGCCATAGCTGCGATCGAATGCGACACCGCAGAGGGCTACGTGCATCGCCTGTGGGAGCCGCTGGAGGCGAAGCGCCGTCCGCCCAATGCCTACGCGGCCAAGTTCAGCATCCCTTATTGCGTGGCGTACGCCATCCTTCACGGTACCGCAGGCTTGGAAGCGTTCACCGACGACAGCGCTCGCGATGCGGCGACCGGCACCCTCGCGGCGAAGGTGGGATACCGCGTCGACCCCGCCAATCCCTATCCCGACGAATACACCGGCCATGTGAAGGTCACGATGAACGATGGCCGCGTGCTCGAGGAGCGCCAACCGCACCTGCGTGGGGGGCACCACGAGCCGCTCACCCGCGCGGAGATCGAGGACAAGTTTCGCGGCAACTGCGCGTACGGCGGCTGGAGCGTGGAGCGTGGCTCGCAATGGCTGCGTTTCGCGCGCGGCGCGTTTGGCGCCTCCGCCATCGACCTGACACCGTTCCGGGGATGAGAGCCATGAATACCAGGGAGCTCGAAGGACGCGTGGCGCTGGTGACCGGCGGTGCGCGCAACATCGGCCGCGGCATCGCGCTGGCGCTCGCCGGCGGGGGCGCGGGCGTGGTGGTGAACTGCCGCAAGGCACACGCCGAGGCCGAGGCGGTCGTGGCCGAGATAGAGGCGGCCGGCGGCAAGGCGATGTGCTTCGTGGCCGACGTGACCGACGAGGCGGGGGTGGAGGCGATGGTGGGCGCGGCGGTGAAGCGCTTCGGCGGGCTCGACATCCTGGTGAACAACGCCGCGGTGCGCGACGTGACCCCGATCGACGACATCGATCTCGCGACCTGGCGCTACGTGACCGGGGTGATCCTGGACGGCGCATTCATCTGCAGCAAGGCGGCGCTGCCGCAGCTGCGCAAGAGCCACGCGGGGGCGATCGTCAACATCGGCGGCATGTCCGGACACACCGGTGCGGCGGGCCGTCCGCATGTGGTCGCGGCGAAGCTCGGTCTCGTGGGCCTCACGCGCGCGCTGGCCCACGACCTCGCACCCGACGGCATCACGGTGAACTGCGTGGTACCGGGGTTGATCGACACCGTCGTGGCGGGCTCGAGCGGCGCCGGAAGCGTCCACAAGCGCGAGGGCCTGCTGGGACGCCGCGGCAAGCCCGAAGAGGTAGCGTCCGTGGTGCGGATGTTGTGCGGGCCCGATGCGCGCTACATCACCGGCCAGGAATGGCACGTGAACGGCGGCGCCTACCTCGGTTAAACCGGGGACGGACCCGGATCTCCGCAGCTGAAATGAGGGTACGTCCCCGGTTTCATTTCTTGCGTGCCAGGCAGTCGAGATAGGCGGCGTTGTCGAACGACGCACCGTGACGTTGCGCGTTCCAGATCATCTCCGCGAGGCAGTCCATGACGTCGTGGCGCGCGTGGTGTTCGGAGTCGTGGAGGCGCGCGAGCCTGGTTACGGCATCGCGAATTCCCGGCGGCTGGTCGATCGACATCTGCTCCTCGATTGCGAGATGCATCTGCAGGTGCAGGAAGGGGTTGGTTTCGCCGCCCTCGGGCTTCCAGTCGCGGTCGAGATAGCGTTCGCGGTCGTCGAGCGCCGCGTGGTATTCGGGATGCTCGATGATCACGGCAAGCGCCATGGACTCGAGCGGCGTGAGCGCCGCGCCAGCGCGATGCCTGGCCCAGAGGTCGAAAAGGAACTCGCGGGCCTGGTCGCGCGTAGGGTTGAACATCAGCGCGGCTTGGGCAGGCGCCAGGCGCGGGGTGTGGCCGTGGCTGTGGCCGCATCCGGGGCGAGCGCGGCGAATTTCTTCTTTTCCCTGAACGCGCACTGCTCGTAAACCGGGCACTTCCAGCAGAGCGGCTTCCTCGCCACGCAAGTGTAGCGACCATGGAGGATGAGGTAGTGGTGGGCGTTGCGCAGGTACTTCTCCGGCGTCACCTTCATCAGCCTCGCCTCGACCTCGATCGGATCCTTGCCCGGCGCGAGCCCGGTGCGGTTGGAGACGCGGAAGACATGGGTGTCCACGGCGATGGTGAGGTTGCCGAACGCCACGTTCATGACCACGTTCGCCGTCTTGCGGCCCACGCCGGGCAGCGCATCCAGTGCCTCGCGCGTTATCGGCACCTCGCCGCCGTGCTTTTCGAGGAGGAGCTGCGAGAGCGCGATCACGTTGCGCGCCTTGCCGCGATAGAGCCCGATGGTGCGTATGTACTGCTCCAGGCCCTCCACGCCGAGCGCCGCGATCTTCTCCGGCGTGTTGGCCACCGGGTAGAGCTTCGCGGTCGCCACGTTGACGCTCTTGTCGGTGGCCTGCGCGGAGAGCACGACCGCCACCAGCAGTTCGAAGGGCGTGGTGTGTTCGAGCTCGCTCCTGGGGTTCGGCATCGCTTTCGCGAGGCGCTTGAAGAATTCCTCGCGCTTGTCCGGGCTCATTCGTAGGCCTCCAGCTGGCGTGCGCGCTCCGCGGCATCCCGTGCGAGGCGCGCCGCGCGCGCGTCATGGCGGGTCCGCGAGAGGTTGGCGGCAGGCAGGGCCGCGACGGGCGCAAGCGTGATGCAATCGACGGGACAGGGCGCAATGCAGAGCTCGCAGCCGGTGCACCACGATGCGATCACGGTGTGCATCAGCTTCGACGCGCCGACGATCGCGTCGATGGGGCACGCCTGGATGCACTTGGTGCAGCCGATGCAGGTCTCCTCTTCGATAATAGCTACTTGCGGCGCGCGGTACTCGCCGAACGCGGGATCGAGACGCTTGGGCGCCCGGCCGAGTAACGCGGCGAGGCGAGCGACGCCCGCGTCGCCGCCGGGCGGGCACTGGTCGATTCCCGCGTCGTCACGGGCGATCGCCTCCGCATAGGGGCGGCAGCCGTCGTAGCCGCATTGGGTGCATTGCGTCTGTGGCAGCAGGGCATCGATCTGGCGGACGAGGGGTGTCATTCGAGGTCGGTAGCGCTAATCGGAGTGTAGGGCAGGCGCGCCTCGGCGGCGATGCCCGCATCGTTCACGCGGCCGCGCCAGAGGAGCGCGGCCCCGCGCAGCGCCGGATCGTCACGCAGGGCCCGTGCCAGGCCCTTCCAGGCGATGAGGTCCACGTACGGCAAGAGCGCGGCAGACAGTGCCGCCGCGGCTTGCAGCGGCGCCGCCGCCGGAATGTTGGTGACGCAGTAGTGGACCACGCCCTCCTCGACGAAGGCGGGCTCGGCATGGGTGGTGGGTCGCGAGGTCTCGGCTACACCGCCCGCGTCGATCGAGATGTCGGCGATCACCGCGCCACGCCGCATGCGTGCCACGAGCGCGCGCGGCAGCAGCTTTGGCGTCGGCTGCGCTGGCACGAAGACCGCGCCCACGACGAGGTCCGCGCGCAATGCCTCGCGCTCGATCTCTGCCGGATCTGCGAGGCGAGCCGCGAATCCCGCCGCGGTCGCCGCCGCGCGAGAGTTCGTGGAGCGGGTGAGGATCACGACCTTGCAGCCCATCGACGCGGCGGTACGCGCGGCCGCGAGCCCCGCGTGGCCCGCGCCCAGGACGAGCACGCTTCCGGGCAGCCGTCCCAGCAGCCGGGCGCCGGCTTCCACCGCCAACCGTCCCGCGATCTCGGACATTGGCGCCAGCAGCGGGAAACCGCCCACCGCATCGCGCAGCATCTCGAAGGCGATCGCGGTCACATGGCGAGCCGCGAGCGCATGTGTGCGCGCCGGTTCGCCGGCGAGATGGTGGAAGCAGAAGATGCAGCTCCCGTCAGGCACGAAAGCCCAGTCGGCGTCCTGGATTTCCTTCACCTTGACGACCAGGTCCGCGCCCCACGCTTCGGCAGCCGAAACGATTTGAGCCCCGGCTTGGGCGTAGGCTTCGTTGTCCGCGCCGATTCCAGCGCCGGCACCGGACTCGACCTCGATCCGGTGTCCACCGCGGACGAGCGCCGCGACCGCCGGTGGCAGGAGAGAGACGCGGCGTTCCCCGGGCTTGGTCTCGCGTGGCAGGCCGATCCTCACCCCCGCTTCCCGCCCGAGGGAATACCTCGCGCCACCGCCTTGTTAATATCCGTCACCGGGCGTGCGCTCGTGCGTCCGAAATGCGATTGGGGGGATGCGATGAAGGCTTTCACCAGCAGGAGTATTGGGGCAGTCCTGTTCGCAGGTATTGCCGTGCTGCTCGCAGGTTGCGAATACGGCCGGAGCGCCCACAGTTCGCCGCCGCCGCCCAACATGGCATTCAAGTCCGTGGTCCTCACCGGCGCGCAGGAAAACCCACCGGTCACGACGCAGGCCGCAGGCACCGGCGTTATCTCCTTCGACCTCGACAGCGGTACGGTGAGCGGTGTCATCGCCACCGGCGGGCTCACCGCCACCGCCGGGCACATCCATGAGGGCGCGCCTGGGGTGAACGCCCCGGTCATCGTGCCCATGACCCAGGGGCCGGCCGGCACGTGGTCGTTCCCTGCGGGCTCGGTACTCACGACAGCGCAGAGGACCTCGCTCGCCAACGGAAACCTCTACGTGAACGTGCACAGCGCGGCCTTTCCCGGGGGCGAGATTCGTGCACAGATCGGCCGCCAGATCTGGTTCGCCACGCTGCGAGGGGCGCAGGAAGTCCCCCCGGTCACCACGGATGCGACCGGCCTCGGGCGCTTCGTCTATGACCCCGATACCCGCACCTTGAGCGGCACGGTCACGACGACCGGAGTCACCGGAACGGCCGCCCATGTGCATACCGGCCTCATCGGCGTCGCCGGGCCCGTGACCATTCCGATGATCGGCGGTCCCACCTGGACGCTCCCTGCCACGGTGCTTACTGATGCGCAGGACGCCGATCTGCGTGCCGGGCGCATGTACGCCAACGTGCACTCGGCCGCGAATCCCGGCGGCGAAATCCGGGGACAGCTCTACCAGCCCACGCGCCAGGCGTTCATGGTCGGATCCTCCGAGGTGCCCGCGGTGAGTTCCAGCGCGACGGGAGCCTGCTGGGTGACGGTAAATCCCGCCACGATGGCCGTTGCCGGGCGCATTGAAGCCTCGATCGCCGCCGGCACCGCCGCGCACTTGCATCGCGGCGCGCCCAACGTCGCGGGGCCGGTCGTGGTGCCGATGACTTCGCCCTCGGCTGGCGTGTGGACCATCGCCGCGGGGGCGACGCTCACTGACG
>JBDSRZ010000012.1:0-6086 GCA_039929025.1 Usitatibacter sp.
ATCGGCCCGCACGCGCACACCTTCGACGAGTACCTGCAGCAGGGCGGCTACAAGACCTGGGTCGAATGCGTTGGCGGCAAGCACGACCTCGAAACCGTGATCAAGACGATGGAAGACGCGGGCCTGCGCGGCCTGGGCGGCGCGGGCTTCCCTACCGGGCGCAAGTGGCGCATCGTGTGCGGCGAGCCGGGGCCGCGTCTCATGGCGGTGAACATCGACGAGGGCGAGCCGGGCACGTTCAAGGACCGCCACTACCTCGAGCGCGACCCGCACCGCTTCCTCGAGGGCGCCCTGATCGCGGCGTGGGCGTGCGACATCAAGGACATCTACCTCTACCTGCGGGACGAATACCACGCGTGCCGGGAGATGCTGGAGAAAGAGCTTGCGGCGCTGATCGCCAATCCGCCGGCGGAGCTGCCGCGCATCCACCTGCGGCGCGGCGCCGGCGCCTACATCTGCGGCGAGGAGTCGGCGATGATCGAATCGATCGAGGGCAAGAAGGGCATGCCGCGCCTTCGCCCGCCGTACGTCGCGCAGGTGGGGCTCTTCGGCCGTCCCACGCTCGAGCACAACATGGAGACGCTCCTCTGGGTGCGCGATCTCATCGAGCAGGGCGCAAATTGGTTCGCGAAGCACGGCCGCCAGGGCCGCAAGGGCCTGCGCTCTTTCTCGGTCTCGGGCCGGGTGCGCAAGCCGGGCGTGCACCTCGCGCCCGCCGGAATTACCGTGAAGGAGCTGATCGCCGAGTACTGCGGCGGCATGCTCGAGGGCCACGAGCTCTACGCCTATCTCCCGGGCGGCGCGTCGGGCGGCATCCTGCCGGCCTCCATGGACGACATCCCCCTCGACTTCGACACCCTGCAGCCCTACGGCTGCTTCATCGGCTCGGCCGCGGTGATCGTCCTCTCGCAGCACGACAAGGCGCGCGACGCGGCGCTGAACCTGATGCGCTTTTTCGAGCACGAGTCCTGCGGTCAATGCACGCCGTGCCGCGTGGGCACCGCCAAGGCCGCGCACCTGATGCAGGCGCCCCAGTGGGACAACGCCCTCCTCGAAGAGCTCTCGGTCGCGATGGCCGACGCCTCGATCTGCGGCCTCGGCCAGGCGGCGCCCAATCCGATCCGCTGCGTCGCGAAGCATTTCCCGCATGAAGTCTGAATCCGCCATTCCCACGCAGGCGGGAGTCCAATCACGATGAAGATGAATGAACCGGTAGGCGCCGAGACGATCGAGTTCAAGCTGAACGGCGAGACCATTTCGGCCTTCGCCGGCGAGACCATCATCCAGGCGGCCCTGCGCCACGGCACCGACATTCCGCACCTCTGCTACAAGGAAGGCTATCGCGCCGATGGCAACTGCCGTGCGTGCGTGGTGGAGATCAAGGGCGAGCGCGTGCTCGCGCCCTCCTGCTGTCGCGCCCCCGCCGGCGGCATGGAAGTGGAAAGCACCTCGCAGCGCGCGCTCGCCTCGCAAAAGATGGTGGTCGAGCTGCTGCTCTCCGACGTGCCGAAGGACGACCTGAAGCCCGGCGGCAACGAGCTCTTCCACTGGGCGACCGAGCTCGGCGTGACCCATGGAAGGTTCGAGGCGCGCGCGCAGCCCAGGTGCGACATCTCGCATCCGGCGATGGACGTGAACCTGGATGCCTGCATCCAGTGCACGCGTTGCGTGCGTGCCTGCCGCGAGGAGCAGGTGAACGACGTGATCGGTTATGCCGGCCGCGGGCACGATTCGAAGATCGTGTTCGATTTCGACGACCCGATGGGTGCCTCCACGTGCGTGGCGTGCGGCGAGTGCGTGCAGGCGTGCCCAACGGGCGCGCTCGCCCCCGCCAGGCATGCGTATGCGGTGAAAGCCGACAAGACCGTGGATTCGGTCTGCCCCTATTGCGGCGTCGGCTGCCAGCTCACCTACCACGTTAAGGACAACAGGATCCTGCGCGTCGAGGGCCGCGACGGCCCCTCGAACCACGAGCGGCTGTGCGTGAAGGGTCGCTTCGGGTTTGACTACGTGGCCCACCCGCAGCGCCTCACCCAGCCGCTCATCCGCAAGCCCGGCGCGCCCAAGACCGGGGAGTTCACCGTCGATCCGACGCGCTGGAGCGATGTCTTCCGCGAAGCCACCTGGGAGGAGGCGCTCGATGTCGCCGCCAACGGCTTGAAGAAGGTCCGCGACACGCTCGGGCCGCAAGCCCTCGCGGGCTTCGGCAGCGCCAAGGGCTCCAACGAGGAGGCGTACCTGTTCCAGAAGCTGGTGCGCACCGGCTTCGGCACCAACAACGTCGACCATTGCACGCGCCTGTGTCACGCAAGCTCGGTGGTGGCGCTTCTCGAGGGCATCGGCTCGGGCGCGGTCTCGAATCAGGTCTCGGATGTCGCCGAGGCCGAGGTGATCTTCCTCATCGGCGCCAATCCGACATCGAACCACCCGGTGGCGGCGACGTGGATCAAGAACGCGGTGCAGCGCGGCGCGAAGCTGATCGTCGCCGACCCGCGTCGCAACGACCTGGCGCGGCACTCGTGGCGTTATCTCCAGTTCACCGCCGACATGGACGTGGCGCTGCTGAACGCCATGATCCACACCATCGTCGAGGAGAACCTGGTCGACCGGGAATTCGTCCGCCGGCGCACCAGCAACTTCGAGGCGCTGCGCGACAACGCGAAGGATTTCAGCCCCGAGACGATGGCGCCGCTCTGCGGCATCGCCGCGGAGACGATCCGCGAGGTGGCGCGCGCCTACGCCGCGTCGAAGGCCTCGATCATCCTCTGGGGCATGGGCATCTCGCAGCACGTGCACGGCACCGACAACGCGCGTTGCCTGATCGCGCTGTCGCTGATGACCGGGCAGATCGGCCGCCCCGGCACCGGGCTGCATCCGCTGCGCGGGCAGAACAACGTGCAGGGGGCGTCGGACGCGGGCCTGATCCCGATGATGTATCCCGACTATCAGCGTGTCGACAGCCCCGCGGCGATCGAGCGCTTCGAGAAATTCTGGGGCCGCACGCTAGACCCCAAGCCGGGTCTCACCGTGGTGGAAATCATGGATGCCGCGTGCGACGGCAGGATCAAGGGGATGTACATCATGGGCGAGAACCCCGCGATGTCGGATCCCAACGCCAGCCACGCGCGCGAGGGCCTCGCCGCCCTCGACATGCTGGTGGTGCAGGACATCTTCCTCACCGAGACCGCGTACCTCGCCGACGTGATCCTGCCGGCCTCGGCGTGGCCGGAGAAGACCGGCACCGTCTCCAACACCGACCGCATGGTGCAGCTCGGCAAGCGCGCGCTCGACATGCCGGGCGATGCGCGCCAGGACCTGTGGATCATCCAGCAGCTCGCGAACCGCCTGGGCTGTGGCTGGACCTACACGGGGCCGGAGAGCGGTGTCGCCGAGGTGTACGAGGAGATGCGCCTGGCGATGAATACCATCAGCGGCATCACCTGGGAGCGGCTGCAGGAGCAGTCGTCGGTCACCTACCCCTGCCGCACCGAGGACGATCCCGGGCAGTCGGTGGTGTTCACCGAAAATTTCCCGACCCAGGATGGCCGCGGCAAGTTCGTGCCGGCGGGCTTGATTCCGGCCGACGAGAAGCCGGATGCGGAGTATCCGTTCGTGCTCATCACCGGCCGGCAGCTCGAGCACTGGCACACCGGCTCGATGACGCGACGCGCTTCGGTGCTCGACGTGCTCGAGCCGCAGGCGGTGGGCTCGGTGCATCCACTCGACCTCGATGCGATCGGCGCGAAGGGCGGCGACGTGATCACCGTCGCCTCGCGCCGCGGCGAAATCGCGCTCACCGCGCGCGCCGACGAAGGCTCGCCGCGTGGCACGGTGTTCATCCCGTTCGCGTTCTACGAGGCGGCCGCCAACCTGCTCACCAACGCGGCGCTCGATCCCTTCGGCAAGATCGCAGAGGTGAAGTACTGCGCGGTCATGCTGAAGAAGGGCGGCACGCTGCAGCCGCTCGCGAGCTACGGCGGCGGGCAGTCGTACACGGCGAAGAATGTCGCCCCGGCGTAGGCCGGGGCCCAATGCATCGAGAGCAACGATTGGGCTCCGGCCTTTTCGGGGCGACGATCAGCAACGGGTCACGAAGATCGCCTCAGATCGACGGCTTCTTCCGGATCACGTCGAACCGGTCGATGGTGCGGATCTTCACGTCTTGCACGTCGGTGCCCTTGAGCACCTTGAGAGTGACCTCCACCCCCGGCGCGCCGGCGCCCCACAGGCGCCGGTAGAACTCCGGGAGCGATTCCACGCTTCGTCCCGATACCTGCAGGATGATGTCGCCCGCGGCGATGCCCGCCTTCTCCGCTGGGCTGTCGCTGCTCACGCGCATCACATGGAGCCGACCCTCGAGCTCGCGGGAATTGATCCCGAGCCACGGCCGCGCGCCGCCCTTCTGCCGCCCGGTGTCGATCATCTCGCGCAGGATGGGCTTCAGCAGATCGATCGGCACGAACATGTTCCCGGGCGAGCGCTCTCCGGGCGTGCCCGCATCCATCACGAAGAGCGAGCCGATGCCCACCAGCTCGCCTTCCTTGTTGATCAGCGCCGCGCCGCCGAAATCGGCGCGCGGGGGCGAGGTGAAGATCGCGTTTTCGATCAGGTACTCCCAGTAGCCGGCGAACTCGCGCCTTGCGACCACCGTGGCCACGGAGAGCGCGTCTTCCGATGCGCCGCTCGCGACCAGCAGGCGGTCGAGCGCGTCCACCCTGGCGGAGGAGCCTAGCTCGATCGGCTTCGCGTCCAGGGGTGCCAGCGGCCTGAGAAGGCCGAATCCGGTGGCGTGGTCGTACGCGGCGACGATCGCCGGGACGGTGCGCCCGCGGCTGGTGGAAATCTCGACGCTGTCGGCTTCGAGGATCAGGTAGCCGATGGTGAGCACCAGGTTCTGCGGTCCGAAGAGCACGCCGCTGCCCGTGCGCTCCTGGCCCAGAGTCGCGTTGCTGCGCGCGTTGGCGAGCGCTGTCACCTTCACGCTCACCACCGCGCGCGCGGCGTCGACCAGGTGCTGGTAGCCCGCGGGATCCGGGTTGGTGGCCGCCGGCGCGGCGGGGGGCGCCGCGGCGAAGGCGACGGCTGCCGACATTGACGCGGCCGCGATTCCGCAGCGGAAGATCGCAATGAGACGGTCGTTCGTCATGCGGACCTCCTTCTCGGTTAGCCCAACCCCACGAGGCGTGCGACCGCCTCACGTGCCGACATCCCTTGCTTGAGATCCAGCCGCCGCGCCAGCTCGTTCAGGCGCGAGATGATCCCGGTATCGTAAGTCGAGCGGCCATCGCCGATGCGCGCGGTGTTGCAGGACACCGCCGCCGAAGCTACGCCGCTCTCGTCGAGCACCTCGAGCCGCGCGACGCCGGCATCGTCCTTGCCGCCGCCCGCATCGTTGAAGAACGCCGCGAACACGTCCACGCCGAGCAGCCCGTCGTCCACGCGCCCGCCCAGTAGCGCCGCGTGCGAGCCGCTCACGACCACCGCGCGCCGGTCCTCGGGGCGCACTAGCGTGATCGAATCGATCGCCCATACTTCGCGGTGCCCGGAGTTGGCGATGCGCAGCCGCGTCTCGCCGATCTCGGGCACGTCTGGATCGCCCGGATCGGGGGCGCCGTCGAGGAGGGACTTCGCGGCCTGGCGGCAGGGTTGTCCGGGCAGGCAACCGGCTGCCGCGGCCGCGTCGTTCACCATCGTGACGATTCCCGAGGCGAGGATGTCGGCGCCGTCGCCGATGCGCGCGCTGCGATGGTCCACGGCGCAGGCCGCGATTCCCAGCCCCGCGAGCCAGGCCACACCCGCCACACCGGCAGATTGCCGGCCGATGCCCGCGTCGTTGAAGACGATCGCGCGCACGCCGGCGCGGGCGGCAAGCCACGCCGGGTAGAGCGCGCCGTGGGAGCCGCACACCACGACCGCGCCGCGCGCGGACGCGTCGAGCCTGGTCACGGAGTCCACCACCCGGATTGCCTTTGCCATGGGTCGATTCTATCCGGGGGTCTTGACAAACACTCCCGGCACTATCAAAGTGATATCACATCAATAGCAGCCGGCCCCGGCCGGCGGGAGCGCGGCCATGACCGCATATC
>JBDSRZ010000013.1:0-3785 GCA_039929025.1 Usitatibacter sp.
GCCGCGCTGACCATGGCGGAGATCAACCTCAAGTTCATCTGGGATGTGATCTCGCAGATACGTGTCGGCACCAAGGGCAAGGCGTTCGTCGTCGACACTCGCGGGCTGCTGGTCGCCGATCCGGACATCGGCCTGGTTCTGCGCAAGACCGACCTTTCGGGCTCGCCGCTGGTGAGCCAGGTGCTCGCCGCGAACGAAAAGTCGGGCGCGGTGCACGCCGGAGGCGCGGAGCCGCTGCTGGCGGGATTCGCGACCATCGATTCGCTCGGCTGGAAGGTTCTCGCGCAGGAGCCTACCTCCGAGGTCTACGCCTACCTGAACGCCCTCATCAAGGGGTCTCTGGCGGTGTTGTTGGCGGGGCTGGTGGTTTCGGCGCTTGCGGCGCTTGTTTTCACGCGCCGCATGGTGCGCCCCATTCGCACGCTGCAGCAGGGAGCTGCCCGCATCGCGGAGGGCGAGCTTGGCGCGCGCATCGAGGTCAAGACCGGCGACGAGCTCGAGGCGCTCGCGGGGGAGTTCAACCGCATGAGCTCGCGGCTGGAAGAGTCGTATGCGGATCTCGAGCGCAAGGTCGAGGAGCGCACCAGCGAGCTGACGGAAACCCTGGCACAGCAAACGGCGACGGCGGACATCCTGCGCGTCATTTCCGGTTCGCCCACCGATTTACAGCCGGTGCTCGACGCCATTGCCGGGCGGGCCGAGCGCCTGTGCGACGGTGGATCGGCGGTGGTCTATCTGTGCGAGGGGGACGTCATGCGGCGGGCCGCGTGGCATGGACCGCTGGTCCTCGGCGGGGCTGGAACCCAGCCCTTGTCCACGCTGTCCGTTATCGGTCGCGCGGTGTGTGAGAAGGCCACGATCCAGGTCGTCGACTTGGCGAAGGAGCGCGATCGCTACCCATTGAGTTGGGAGGTGTTGCAGAAACTGAGCGAGTCCAATGGCCTTTCCGAGAACCATTCGATGATCGCCGTTCCCTTGCTGAAGGAGGGCGAAGCCGTTGGCGCCATCATGGTGCGCCGAGCCGAAGTGCGGGCCTTCGACGACAAGCAGGTCATGCTTCTGCGGACCTTCGCCGACCAGGCGGTGATCGCGATCGAGAACGTGCGCCTCTTCAACGAGATCCAGGACAAGGGCCGGCAGCTCGAAGCGGCCAACAAGCACAAGAGCGAGTTCCTCGCCAACATGTCGCACGAGCTGCGCACGCCGTTGAACGCGATCATCGGCTTTTCCGAGGTTCTTCAGGAGCCCATGTTCGGGGTGCTCAACGAGGAGCAGGCGGAATTCATCCGCGACATCCACGAGTCGGGCAAGCACCTGCTCGCGCTCATCAACGACATTCTCGATCTGTCGAAGGTCGAGGCCGGGCGAATGGAGCTCCTGGTCGAAGAACTCGACCTGCCCAGCGCCATCTCGAACGCGCTCACGCTGGTCAAGGAGCGCGCGAGCCGTCACCGCATTCGCCTCGACAGCAACCTCGACCCGAGTCTGGGAGTCATTCGCGCCGATGAGCGCAAGCTCAAGCAGATCCTGCTCAACCTGCTATCCAACGCGGTCAAATTCACGCCCGAAGGCGGCGCCGTGAAGGTGAGCGCGCGGGCCGTGCAAGGTGGCACCGAGATCGCGGTCGCGGATACCGGCGTGGGCATCGCGCCCGCGGATCACGAGGCGGTATTCGAGGAGTTCCGCCAGGTCGGCAAGGACATCCTGCGCAAGGCAGAAGGTACCGGGCTGGGCTTGGGACTGGCGCGCAGGTTCGCCGAGCTGCACGGCGGAAGCATTCGGCTCGCGAGCGAGCTGGGCAAGGGTTCGACCTTCACGCTCTTTCTTCCCGACGCGGCGCCGCCGCCGAGTTGATTCATGGCCAATGAGCTCATCCTGATCGTCGAGGACAATGAGATGAACCGCAAGCTCGTGCGCAAGGTGCTCGAGAAGACCGGTTATCGAACGCAGGAAGTCGAGACCGGCGAGGAAGCGATCGAGGCGGTGCGCCGCAAGGCTCCCGACCTGATACTCATGGACTATCAGCTTCCGGGAATCGACGGCATCGAGACGTTCGAGCGCATCCGTGCCGAGCCCTCGATTCCCCGCATGCCGATCGTCGCGGTCACGGCCTCCGCGATGCCCGAGGACATGGCGCGCATGAGGCGGGCCGGGTTCGACGGTTTCGAGACCAAGCCCATCACCGTGAAGAACCTGATGGCGACGATCGAGGCGCTACTGGCCAAGGGCGCGAAAGTGGCGACGTGACGGTCCCGCAGGCAAGGCGCGTCCTGGTGGTCGATGACGTGCCGTCCAACGTGCGCATGCTCGCCGGCCTGCTGAAAGCGCGCGGCTACGAGGTGATCACGGCGGCGAGCGGGCAGGAAGGCCTCGACAAGTCCCTGTCCGAGCGGCCCGACATCGTTCTCCTCGACGTGATGATGCCGGACCTGGACGGCTACGAGGTCTGTCGCGCGATCCGCGCCAGGCCCGAGACGCAGATGCTGCCCATCGTCATGGTCACCGCGCTCGACCAGCCCGAGGAGCGGGTCAAGGGGATCGAGGCGGGCGCGGACGATTTCCTTTCCAAGCCCATATCGCAGCCGGAACTGGTCGCGCGGCTGCGCTCGCTGCTGCGCATCAAGGACTATCGCGAGACGGTCGAGCGGCAGGCGCGCGAGCTCGCCGAGTGGAATCGCAGGCTCGAAGAGCGGGTGGCGGAGGGGATCGCGCAGCTCGAGCGCGCCAGGAGCCTGCAGCGGTTCCTGCCGCCGCAGGTCGCGGACATGGTCCTTTCGGGCGGCGGCGAGGAACTGCTCAAGCACCATCGGCGCGAGATCGCCGTGGTCTTCCTCGACCTGCGCGGCTTTACCGCTTTCACGGAGACTTCCGACCCCGAAGAGGTGATGAGCGTCGTGAACGAGTATTACGCCGGGATGGGGCGGATCATCCAGGCGCATGCGGGCACTCTCGACAGCTACGCGGGCGACGGCATCATGGTCTTCTTCAACGATCCGCTGCCGGTGCCGGACCCCGCGGCTCGTGCGGCACGCATGGCGGTCGAGATGCAGGCTGCGTTCGTGCCGATTGCCGGGGGATGGAAGCAGCGGGGCTACGAGCTCGCGTTGGGAATCGGAATTGCCCAGGGCTACGCCACCCTCGGCACGATCGGGTTCGAGGGGCGATGGGATTACGGCGCGATCGGAACGGTGTGCAATCTCGCCGCGCGCCTCTGCGCGGAGGCCAAGGGCGGAGAGATCCTGGTTTCCCAGCGCGTGGTTGGCCAGATCGGAGCGCAGTTCGCCACGCGTGCCGCGGGCGAGCTCACGTTGAAGGGATTCGCGCGTCCGGTGCCGGCGTTCCTCGTGCTGACACATCAATCCGTAGCGGTCTGAGACATGCTTGGGCCGAGCGCGCGCAAATTTCGTTCGTCGGCAAGGGTGCTCGCGCAATGTGAGAAAATTAACTTCCAGCGCCTGCGGCGCTGCGTATAAAATAGGCACCTTCTCCGTTTCATCCGATGGTTGGGGCGGAAATCTCAATCAACGCGTCGCCTCGAACGTGAGAATCGGCCCCATCCAATTGCGCAACAACCTGATCGTCGCCCCCATGGCGGGCGTGACCGATCGGCCTTTCCGCAGCCTGTGCAAGCGCATGGGGGCGGGCATGGCGGTCTCCGAGATGGTCGCGTCCAACTCCCTGCTGTGGGGCTCGGAGAAGACCATCCGTCGCGGCAACCACGAAGGCGAGGTGGAGCCCAAGGTGATCCAGATCGCGGGCTCCGACCCGGCGATGATGGCCGAGGC
>JBDSRZ010000014.1:0-6842 GCA_039929025.1 Usitatibacter sp.
GTGGGTTCGGTCCGTGCGGTGGCGGCCATCAGCAGGCCGAGCTCGCCCTCGGTGCAGGCCTCGATGGCGCGCTCTCCGGTGATGCGACCGGCGTTCATCACCAGCACGCGGTCGGCGAGCGCGAGGATCTCTTCCAGCTCGGAGGACACCAGCAGGATCGCGCAGCCCGCGGCGCGGAGCAGCCGAAGCTGCCCATGGATGAACTCGATCGCACCGATGTCCACGCCGCGGGTGGGCTGGCCCACGAGCAGCACCCGCGGCGCCTGTCCCAGCTCACGCGCGAGCACCAGCTTCTGCTGGTTGCCGCCCGAAAAGCTTCCGCAGGCCAGCTCGGGGGCGCGCGGACGCACGTCGAAGCGCTCCATCATCAGGTCGGTGTCGCCGCGCATGCGCCTGCGCCTGAGGAACCCGCCACCGCTGTAGACCGGCAAGCCTTCGTAGCCGAGAACGCCGGACTCCCACGCCGCGAACTCCATCACCATGGCGCGTGCCTGGCGGTCCTCGGGCACGTGCGCGAGATGAAGCCGGCGCGCGGTGCGCGGTGTGAGCCAGCGCGTGGGCGAGAATGATTCGCCCGCGAGTGTCAGCGTGCCGGCCTGCGGCTCGCGCAATCCCGAGAGCGATTCCAGCAGCTCGCTCTGGCCGTTGCCGGAGACGCCCGCGACGCCGACGATCTGCCCGGCTCGCAGCGCCAGGTCGATGCCGTGCAGGCGCGTGACCCCCAGGACATCGCGCACGGTGAGGCCGCGCACCTCGAGGACGATGTCTGATCCTGTACCCATGAATGGGGACCCCGGGGCGCCCACCTGGACGCCGCCCTCCGCCGGCCGGCCGATGTTCACCTTGCGGCCGACCATCGCCTCGGCGAGCTGCGCGGCGTTGGTCTCGGCGACCGCGGTCTCCTGCACCACGTGGCCGCCGCGCATCACCGTCACGCGATCGGCCAGGCGCATCACCTCTTCCAGCTTGTGGGTGATGAGGATGATGGTGGTGCCCTGCGCGCGCAGGCGCGAGAGCACCTCGAAGAGATGCAGCGTCTCCTGGGGCGTGAGCACCGCGGTAGGCTCGTCGAGGATCAGCACTCGGGCGCCGCGGAAGAGGACCTTGAGGATCTCGAGCCGCTGGCGGTCGCCCACCGGGAGATCGCCGCTCTTCGCGTCGAGGTCCACATGCAGCCCGGTGGATTCCATCAGCTGCTTCAGCTTCGGCCGTACCATCGCCTCGGCGCGGCCGAGCAGGAATCCCGGTTCGGCGCCGAGCATCACGTTTTCCAGGGCGGTCAGGGTGTCCACGAGCATGAAATGCTGATGGACCATGCCGAGCCCGAGCGCGATGGCGTCGTGGGTGCTGTGTATCTGCGCCGGTTGCCCGAAGACCTCGATCGCGCCGCCGTCGGGCACGTACATGCCGTAGAGCACCGACATCAGCGTGCTCTTGCCGGCGCCGTTCTCGCCCACCAGCGCATGCACCGAGCCCGCGGGCACGGTGAGGCTCACCGCCTCGTTGGCACGCACCGGACCGAAGCGCTTGTGGATGCCGCTCATGCGGACCGCGACCGCCGCGGCGGGATCGGCGCTCATGGAGGCACCTTCGCGGTGGATTCGCGCAGGATGATCTCGGGGGCCACCACCACCTCGCAGGTCTCGGTGCGGCGCCCGGCGATGCGGTCGATCAGCACCGTGGCCGCGGTCTCGCCGATGGCGCGGATCGGGTAGCCCACCGTGGTGAGGGCAGGGTAGGTGAAGGCGCCCATCTCGATGCCGTCGAAGCCGATGATGGAGAGCGATCGCGGCACCGATACGCCTTGCTCGGCCGCGGCGCGCAGCGCGCCGATGCCGAGCAGGTCGTTGCTGGCGAAGATGGCGGTCACCTCGCCCTTGTCGAGCAGCCGGCGCGTGAGCTCGTGACCCGCGGCGGCGCGGAAGTCGCCTTCGAGGAGCCAATCGTCGGCGGGCTTCACGCCGGCTCGCGCGAGGGCCTTGCGCCATCCCGAGACACGGGCGCCGCTCACCGCGAAGTGGGCGGGGCCCGCGAGACAGGCGATGCGCCGGTGGCCGAGGGCGAGCAGGTGCTCCACCGCGAGGCGCGCGCCCGCCTGGTGGTCGATGCGCACCTGGTCGGCGTCGAGTCCCGGGAGGTGGCGGTCGACCACCACCGTCTTCATGTGGGCGCCGTGGAGCCGCTGGGCGAGCGCGGCCGCGGGGCCCGTGGGGGTGGCGAGGAGCACGCCGTCCACCCGGCGCTCGAGCAGCGTCTCCAGCGAGCGGCCCTGGCGCGCGCGGTCATCGTCGCCGTTGCAGAGGAACACCGAGTAGTGGCTGCGCTCGCAGACATCCTCGATGCCCCGCATCAGCTCGGAGAAGAACGGGTTGGTGATGTTCGGGACGATCACACCGAGGATGCGCGTCTGGCGGGTCTTCAGCGCCCGCGCCACCGCGCTGGGAAAGTAACCGAGCTCGGCGATCGCACGCTCGACACGGAGCCGCGCATTGTCGCTCACCGGCCGCGTGCGGTTGACGACGTGCGATACGGTGGTGAAGGACACCCCCGCGAGCGCGGCCACGTGCTTGATGGTGCTCAACGAGCGTCCCCGGCCTGCCTCACTTCCGCGGTCGCGCTCAGTACTTGCAGGTGGGATCGGCCATGAAATCGGCGACCTTGATCCTGCCGGCGACGATGTCGGCCTTGGCGGCGTCGACCTTCTTCTTCACCTCCGGGGTGATCAGCTTTTCGTTGTTCTTGTCGAGGGCATAGTCGACACCGTCTTCCTTGAGCCCGAGGACCTGCAGGCCCGGCTTGTGTGCCTTGAGGGAGTCGTATACCGCCACCTCGACCCGCTTCACCATCGAGGTGAGCATCGTCCCGGGTTGCAGGTGGTTCTGGTTGCTGTCAACACCGATGGCAAGCTTTTTCGCGTCGCGCGCCGCCTGGTAGATGCCCATGCCGGTGCCGCCCGCCGCGGCGAAGATCACGTCCGCGCCCTTGGCGAAGTGCGACCGGGCGAGCTCGCCGCCGCGCGCCGGATCGTTCCACGCCGCGCCGGTAGTGCCCACCATGTTCACGAATACCTCGGCCTTGGGGTTGGCGTACTTCACGCCCTGCTCGTAGCCGCATTGGAACTTGCGGATGAGGGGGATATCCATGCCGCCGATGAAGCCGACTTTGCCGGTCTTGCTGGTGAGCGCCGCGATCATGCCGACAAGGAAGCTGCCCTCCTGCTCCTTGAAGAGCACCGACTGCACGTTGGGGTTCTTCACCACCTGGTCGATGAGGGTGAACCCCACTTTGGGGAATTCCTTCGAGACCTTCTCGACGGCGCCCTGCTGGCTGAAGCCGATGGCGATGATCGGGTTGGCGCCGCGCTCGGCCATGCGGCGCATCGCCTGCTCGCGCTGGGTCTCGTTGGCGATCTCGAATTCGATCACCGCTTTGTTCGTTTCCTTCTTGTACTGCTGAACCCCCCGGTAGGCGGCCTCGTTGAAGGACTTGTCGAACTTGCCGCCCATGTCGTAGATGACGGCGGGGTCCGCCCAGGCGGGGGACGCCAGGGCGAGGGCGAGGGCGGCGAGTCCCGGACGGGCAAGGCTCTTCATCGAGGAATTCTCCCAGGGAAAAAGGCGCCGGGACCGGCTTGGCGCAAACGTTTGCTAATCTGGCCTAAACTGGCGAAAGAATCAACCTCCCGTTTCCATGTCGCCCACCCCAGCGCCCGCCTGGCGCGAGCTGCCCAAGGCCCTGCTTCACGAGCACCTCGACGGAGGGCTTCGGCCCCAGACGCTCCTCGAGTTGTGCCGCGCGAGGGGAGTCGCGGTTCCCGCCACCGAGGCGGGCGCGCTCGCCCGCTGGATGCACGGCAATGCCGACTCCGGGTCGCTCGAGCTCTACCTGCGCGGCTTCGCCATCACCATCGCCGCCATGGCTTCGGAATCGGCTTGCGAGCGCGTGGCCTTCGAGGCCGCCGAGGATGCCCGCGCCGACGGCTGCGTGCTGGCCGAATTCCGCATGGCGCCGCTGCTACTGGAGCCCCATGGGATGTCCGGTGAGGCGGTGGTGGAGGCGGTGCTGGCGGGCCTCGCCCGGAGTCCCCTGCGTTGCGGCCTCATCGTTTGCGGCATGCGCACCGACAATTCCGCCGACACCATCCGCAGCGCCGAGCTGGCGGTGCGCTATCGCGACCGCGGCGTGGTCGGCTTCGACCTCGCGGGGGCCGAGCGCTATTTCCCGCCGAGCGACCACGCCGAGTCGATGACCATCGCGCGCGACGGCAGCCTGGGAGTCACCTGCCATGCAGGGGAGTCGGACAGCGGCGACCGGGTGATCGAGGCGGGCGGGTTGGGTGCGACCCGCATCGGCCATGGCATCCAGATCGTTCGCGGCGAGACCCCGCTGCAGACGCGGGAGTGGGTGGAGTGCGTCCGCGGGATGGGCCTGCACTTCGAGGTCTGCCCGAGCAGCAACGTGCACACCGGGGCGGTGGCCTGCCTCGAGGTCCATCCGATCCGCGAGATGATCGCCGCCGGACTGTCGGTCTCGTGCTCGACCGACAACCGCCTCATGTCGGGGGTGACGCTGTCTTCCGAGCTGGAGGCGCTGCACACCCGCACCGGGCTTTCCCTGGCGCAGCTGCGTGATCTGAACCGCGCCGCGATCCGTGCGTCTTTCCTTCCGCAGGCCGACCGCGACGCGGCGATGGCCGCAGTGGAAAGCGGCTGGCACGCCGTCAGCCGACCGCGAGAGACTTGACGCCCCGTTCGCTTGCGTACAATAATCTGTACCTGTACAAATATTTGGACAACCAGCGCCATGGAAGCCATCTCCTACAGCAATGCGCGGGCGCGCTTCGCCGAGATCATGGATCAGGTGAACCGGGACCGCGACGGCATCATCATCACGCGCCAGAACGGTTCTTCGGCGGTGCTGATCTCGCTGGAGGACTACGAGGCGTGGCAGGAGACGCTCCATCTCCTGCGCAGTCCCGCCAACGCGAAACGGCTCCTCGACTCGGTTGCCGCCGCGGGCAAAGGCAAGGCGCGCGTGCGCAAACTGGCCGACCTGAAGTAGTGTTGCTGAAGTTCACGCCCCAGGGATGGGAGGACTACACCTGGTGGATCGGGCAGGACCGCAAGATCGCGAAGCGCATCAACCTCCTGATTGCCGACACGTTGCGCTCGCCGTTCGAAGGGCTCGGCAAGCCGGAGCCCCTCAAACACCTGCTGCAGGGATGGTGGTCGCGCCGGATCGATGGCGAGCATCGCCTCGTCTATTCCGTGGACAAGACGGGCGTGACGGTTCACCAGTGCCGCTACCACTATCGACTGTGAGCGATCTTTGTACCGCTACGTCGAGCAGGCCGATACGGTCCTGGTGCTCGCGATTCGCAGCCAGCGGGAGGCTGGCTACGGCAGAGATTGACCCGGGCGATGCAGCCCGGCCTCATCAGGCGGCGGCGCTCGCCTGCGCGGCGATCAGCCGCAGCAACGCCTCCACGTCGACCGGCTTGGTCAAGTGGTGCTCGAAGCCCGCGGTCATGGCTCGCGCCCGATCTTCCGGCTGTCCGTACCCGGTGAGCGCGATCATGACCGGTACCGGATCCTGCACCGTCTCGCGCAGCTTCGCGATGACTTGGTAGCCGTCCATCCCCGGCAGTCCGATGTCGCACAGGACGAGCTGGGGGCGGGTATCGCGGATCAGCTCCAAGCCGGTGGTGCCGTCGAAAGCGCTCGACACTTCGTGGCCCATCATCCGCAGCACCGCCTGCAGCGAGTCGTTGGCGTCGACATTGTCGTCGATGATGACGATGCGAAGCGACGCTCCCGGCGCCTCCGCTTTCTCCCCGACGCCGGTCGGAAGGACCAGGGGCGGATCCTGCATCAGCGGAATCAGGACCGAAATCTCGGTGCCTTGGCCGAGCCCGGGACTCGCGGCCTCCACGCTGCCGCCGTGAAGCTCCACGAGGCTGCGCACCACCGTGAGGCCGATGCCGAGCCCGCCTTGCGCATGGTCGATCGAGCGGCCTTCCTGCGTGAAGAGATCGAAGATGCGCGGGAGGTTCTCCGGCGCGATGCCGCAGCCGTTGTCCATCACGCGGATCACCGCCGAGCCTTCCCGCTCCATGGCGGAGAAGGTGATGGAGCCGCCTTCCTGCGTGTACTTCGCGGCGTTGTGGAGCAGGTTGCTGAAGATCTGCACCAGCCGCGTCGGGTCGCCGTCGACGACCAGCGCATGGGCCGGGAAATTCACGTTGAGGTGCTGGCGACGCAGGCGCATCAGCGGCTGGGCACTTTCGATCGCGAAGCGCATGGTTTCGGAGATCGCGATCGGCCTCTTCTTCAGCTCGACCTTGCCGGTGGTGAGGCGCGATGCCTCGAGCAATTCGTTGAGCAGCCGGGTGAGGTGATCGACCTGCCGCTTGATGATGTCGTGCACCCAGGTCGCCGTGGGATCGGGTGAAGCCTTGCGGCGCAGGATCGCCAGCGCATTGGTGATCGGCGCGAGCGGATTCCTCAGCTCGTGCGCCAGCATCGCGAGGAACTGCTCCTTGTCCCGATTGGCCTGCTCGGCCGTCTCGGTTGCGGTCTGGGCCTCGAGCGTGGCGAGCACCAGCTTCTCGTTCGCGTCGCGCAGTTGCTCCATGCGCAGCGACGGCTTCACGCGGGCCTCCTCGCGCCCCGGCGCGCTACCGGCTTTTCGGCGTGACATGGGCGGGCGCGGCCCTCGCCTGGTTGAGCGATACCTGCCCGACGAGCAGGCCCTCGTATCCCGCCATCGGCTCGCCGATGACCATGCGGCCCTTGACGATCCGGAACTCGCGCAGCTCCTTACTGTGATCGCTGTTGCGCACC
>JBDSRZ010000015.1:0-3518 GCA_039929025.1 Usitatibacter sp.
GTCCGGTAGCACCACAGCCGGCACGCGGCCATTGGCGTTCACGTTGGCGAGGTACTCGGGCGTGCGACTCTCGCCTTTCATGATGTCGGTCTCGCGCCACTCGTACTTCTCGCCCAATTGCTCGAGAAGGAGGCGGACCTTGTAGCAGTTGCCGGAGGCGGCCATGCCGTAGACGGTGTACATGGCGGCATACTACCTTCGTGAACCCCACGCCCTTGTCGGCCCTCGTCTCGCGGATCCAATCTGAAGAAGGCGCGGCGACGCCTGATGTTCCGGACGATTGGCTGCAGGGCCGCACGCTTTTCGGTGGGATGCAGGCGGTAGTCGGCGTTGCGGCGATGCGCACGCTGGCACCCGAGGCACCGCTGCGTTCGCTCCAGGTGACCTTTCTTGCACCTGTGCCCGGCGGGACTGTGCGCGCGGTCGCACGCATCTTGCGCAGTAGCAAGAACACGGCGCATGTGGAAGCCCGCATCGTCGATGGCGAGAACACGCTTGCCCTGATGGTGGGCATCTTCGGCATGCCGCGTACGTCGGCCGTGGCGCTGCGCCCTACCCAGCCGGACGTGGTGAATGCGAAGGCGTTCGAGCTGCCGTGGAATCCCGGTGTGACTCCGAACTTCACCCAGCACTTCAAGGCGCGCTGGCTCAAGGGCGGGCCACCGTGGTCAGGCGCGAGCGAACCCGAGAACGTGATCGAGCTCGCGATGCGCGACACCGGCAACGCCACCGAGCATCACGTGCTCGCCATGGCGGATTTCATCCCGCCGATCGCGCTGTCGTACATGAAGGCACCTGTACCCGCCGCCTCCCTCAACTGGATGCTCGAGCTGGTGGCCGAGGACGTGGGATCGCTGCCCCTGGAGGGCTGGCGCATCGATGCGCAGATGACGGCCGCGAACGGCGGCTATATCAACCAGTCCCTCACGCTGTGGGGGCCCGGCGGCGTGGCGGTGGCGCTGGGGCGGCAGACGATGGTGGTGTTCGGGTAGTCAGCGCGGCTGCTTCTTCGCCAACAAGTCCTTCAGGTCTCCAAAAGGATTGTGCGTCGCGACCTGGTGCTCCTGGGTGGCGGGACTACTGCCCTGTCCGCGAGCCGCATCGAGCTGCTTCTGGTGCTCGTTGTCGTGGCAGTAAACGCACAACAGCTCCCAGTTGCTGCCGTCGGGCGGATTGTTGGCGTGGTTGTGGTCCCGATGATGGACGGTGAGCTCGCGCAGGTTCACGCCCTTGAATTCGCGGGCGCAGCGGCCGCAGATCCATGGGTAGAGTTTCAGCGCCTGTTCGCGATAGCTCGATTCGCTCATCGCCAGATGATAAGCCCCATCCAAGGAAGGACCCGCGGCCCGGGCGCTAGAATCGCCCATGCCCGAACCCAAGGCGGTCTTCCTGAGCTATGCCTCCCAGGATGCGGAGCCCGCGCGCCGCATCTGCGAGGCGTTGCGCGCCGCGGGCATCGAAGCGTGGTTCGACCAGAGCGAGCTGCGCGGCGGCGACGCCTGGGACCAGAGCATCCGCCGGCAGATCAAGGAATGCGCGATGTTCATGCCGCTCATCTCGGCCAACACCAATGCGCGTGCCGAAGGCTATTTCCGGCTGGAGTGGCGCCTTGGGGCGGACCGGTCGCTGCTCATGGCCGACGACGCGCCCTTCTTCTTCCCGGTGGTCATCGACGACACGCCTGAGTCGCAGGCGCGGGTGCCGGACCGCTTCCGTGAAGTGCAGTGGTCGCGGATGGAGAAGGAATCGCCCGAGGCGATCGCCGCGCGGGTGAAAAAGCTGTTGGCGGGCGAGGCCAGGCCGGCGGCGCAGCCCCAGGCGGGAAGACGTGCCCGCAAAGGCAAACGGTATGTTTGGCCCTTCATCGGGATCGGCCTGGCGGTGTTCTTCGCCTTGCAACCGGTGCTGCGCGGCAAGCGCGAGCCCAAGGCACCGCCCGCGGCCGCGGCAACGCAGGGCGCGGAGGCGATGCACTTTGCGCAGCGCGCGATCGCGCTCACCCGCAAGCTCAACTTCAAGCCGGAGGACCTCGCCATCGCGGCCGACCTGGCGCGCAAGGCCGCGGAGGCCGATCCGATCCTGGCCACGGCCTGGGGGGCAAGGGCCCGCGTCGAGGCCGCGTGGATCCTGCGCAACTGGGATGCGAGCAACGCGCGCCGCAGCGTGACGGAGGGATACGCGAAGCGCGCGCTGGCCCTCGACGCCGAGGAGCCCAACGCACTCTATGCGCAAGGCTATGTGCTCTTTTCGCAGCGCGCCATCGTCGAGGCGGAGGGGGCCTTCCGCCGCGCGATGAAGGCGGCCCCTGCCGACAACTACCCGCGCCGCGCGCTGTCCCAGGCGCTATTCCTCCAGGGACGCGTCGATGAAGCGATCACGCTCCTGGAGGAAGCGGTGCGGATCGACCCGCGCGATCCACTCAACTACGTGACCCTGGGTGCGAGCCATGCGACGATGGCCGGCCTCAAGGACAGAAACCCCGCCAGCGTCGACACCTCGCTGGCCTACCTCGACCGCTCCATCGCCATAACACCGACCGGCAACGCGCTGGGATGGAAGGTCGCGATGCAGGCCGCCTGGAAAGGCGATCTCGACGGCGCCCGCGCGACGATCGCGCAGATCGAGGCCCTGCCCCGCGAGGAAGCGACCGAGGACCGCATGATCTTCTTCCGCATGTGGGTGGCGTTGCTGCGACGGGAGCCGGATCGTGCGCTTGCGGCCGCGAATGCCACAACCGCGACCTACTTCACGGACAGCCTGGTGGCGCAACCTGTGGCATGGATGAAGGCCCTGGCGCACCGGGAGGCAAAGCGCGAAAGCGCCGCGACCGAGGAGTGGCGCGCCGCGGAGGCCGTCTTGCAGAAGCGCCTGGAATCCAACCCGAACGCGCTCGACACACAGGCCGAACTGGCGATCACCTTTGCGATGCTGGGCAGGAAGGAAGAGGCGATGAAGCAGTTCGCGCGATTCGAAGCCGCGCAGTGCGAGCAGGCCGTACCGCCCACGGTCACCCACCTGCGTTTCTATGCCGCCATCGGCGATGCGAGGCGCTTTGCCAACGCCGCCGCGGAGATGCGCCGGCGGACAATCCTCTGGGCAACGGACACGCTGCTCGAGCGCGACCCGTGGTACGACGGGGTTCGCGGGAAGGCCGAGTTCCGGGCGCTGATGAAAAAAGGGTGACGGGTCTGCCTTGCGAAGGGTGTGATTGGACTACGGTCGCGGGCGCTTGCCCCTGCGCTCCGCCCGGTACCCGACGGTATTCGGCTCATGGGCCGCAGTCGCGATGAACGGATTGCGTATCTCGAGCTCGCCGAACCGCCTTCCGTGCTGCATGTCCTCCGACAGCAGCTCGTGGCATCGGGCATCGAGCGCGGCCTGGACAATGAGTGCATCCCACAGCGACAGGGAGTGCTCCTGGTGCAGCGCGATGCCACGCACGACGAGATCGGGTGTCTGCGCTACGGCGTCGAGTGCGCCCCAGTGTCGCACCAGATCCAGCGCGCGCGCCGGGCTCA
>JBDSRZ010000016.1:0-20918 GCA_039929025.1 Usitatibacter sp.
GCGGTCAGTCATTGCGAAGGGCTCCCGGGTTTCGGCGAAAGGGACCATGGACGTATCGGTCTCCCTCTGATTGAAACATTCCGCGCGCCATCAGGCAGCGCGCAAGTGCTGCAGCAAAGGCATGACATGAAGATCGCGCGGCTCGTCACGGCCGGAAATGAAGTCCCAGAGATCGTTGTCGGTCAGGTCGAGCAGATGGTCGAGGGCCACGACCTCGGACTCGCTGATGGCGGCGCCCCGCGCATCGAGGAATCGCGTCAGGACGATGTCGTTCTCTAGCATGCCGCGCCGGCAGCGCCAGCGAATGCGATTGAGCCGTCCGGTATCGAGCATCGTCGTCGACGAATCAGACCGCGCGCTTGACCATGAGGTCTTTGATCTTGCCGATCGCGAGCGACGGATTGAGGCTCTTCGGACAGACGTCGACACAGTTCATGATCGTATGGCAGCGGAACAGCCGGTACGGATCCTCGAGGTTGTCGAGGCGCGCCGCGGTCTCCTGGTCGCGCGTGTCGGCGATGAAGCGGTAGGCCTGCAGCAGGCCAGCCGGGCCGACGAACTTGTCCGGGTTCCACCAGAACGACGGGCACGCCGTCGTGCAGCATGCACAGAGGATGCATTCGTAAAGGCCGTCGAGTTCCTCGCGCTCGGCCGGCGACTGCAGCCGCTCGCGCTCCGGCGGCGGCCTGTCGTCGATCACGTACGGCTTCACCGAGTGGTACTGGGCGAAGAACTGCGTCATGTCGACGATCAGGTCGCGGATGATCGGCAGCCCCGGCAGCGGCTTGATGACCACCGGTTCCTTCAGGTCCAGGAGCCTGGTGGTGCAGGCGAGCCCGTTCTTGCCGTTGATGTTCATCGCGTCCGAGCCGCACACGCCCTCGCGGCACGAACGGCGCAGCGAGAGCGAGTCGTCGGTCGTCTTGATGCGGATCAGCGCGTCCAACAGCATCCGGTCGGCCGGGCCCATCTCCACGTCGTAGTCCTGGAAATGGGGCTTGGCGTCCTTCTCGGGGTCGTAGCGCTGGATGCGGAATTTCATCTCAATAAACCCGCGCTTTGGGCACGAATGTCTCCACGCTGAGGGGCTTCAGGTTAACCGGCTTGTAGTCGAGGCGGTCGCCGTCGCGGTACCAGAGGGAGTGCTTGAGCCAGCCCTGGTCGTCGCGATTGGGGAAGTCCGCGCGCGCCTGAGCGCCGCGGCTTTCCTTGCGCGCCTCAGCGCTGATCATGGTGGCGCGCGCGGTCTCGACCAGGTTGTCGAGCTCGAGCGCCTCGATGCGCGCGGTGTTGAACACCTTCGACTTGTCGCGGATGCCGGTACGCTGCGCGCGCTCGGCGACCGCCTTGATCTTGGCCACCCCCTCGGCGAGCAGGTCCGGGAAGCGAAACACCCCGCAGTGCAGCTGCATCGTGCGCTGGATCTCGCCGCGCACCTCGTGCACCTCCTCGCCGCCCGCCTGCGAGTCGAGCCGGCTCACGCGCGAGAGCGAATAGCCGGCGGCGTCCTCCGGGAGCTCGCGGTGCGCGGCGCCTTCCGCGCGGACGAACGCGATCATCGACATCGCCGAGCTCTTGCCCATCACCAGCAGGTCGGTGAGCGAGTTGGTGCCGAGCCGGTTGGCGCCGTGGATGGAGGCGCAGCCGCACTCGCCAGCCGCGTAGAAGCCCGGCAGCACCGCGTTCGATTCGCCGTCCCGCGGCACCACCACCTGCCCGTGGTAATTGGTCGGGATGCCGCCCATCTGGTAATGCACTGTCGGCACCACCGGGATCGGCTCCTTCACCGGATCGACGTTGGCGAACTTCATCGCGATCTCGCGGATGCCGGGCAGGCGCTTGTCGATCGTCTCCAGGCCCAGGTGGTCGAGCTTGAGCAGCACATGGTCGCCGTGCTCGCCCAGGCCCCGACCTTCCTTGATCTCGGTGGCCATCGCGCGCGCCACGACGTCCCGAGATGCGAGGTCCTTCATGGTGGGCGCATAGCGCTCCATGAAGCGCTCGCCGTTCTTGTTGAGGAGGTAGCCGCCCTCGCCGCGTACGCCCTCGGTGATGAGCACGCCCGCACCCGCCACGCCGGTCGGGTGGAATTGCCAGAACTCCATGTCTTCCAGCGGGATGCCGGCGCGGGCCGCCATGCCGAGGCCATCACCGGTGTTGATGAAGGCATTGGTGGAGGAAGAGTAGATGCGCCCTCCGCCGCCGGTGGCGAAGAGGGTGGCCTTGGCCTGGAAGATCACGACCTCGCCGGTCTCCATCTCGAGTGCCGTGACCCCCAGCACCTGCCCGTCGCTCCCGCGGATCAGGTCGAGGGCCATCCACTCCACGAAGAACTGGGTGCGCGCCATGACGTTGCGCTGGTAGAGCGTGTGCAGCATGGCGTGCCCGGTGCGATCCGCGGCGCACGAACTCCTCTGCACCGGCTTCTCGCCGAAGTTCGCCGAGTGGCCGCCGAAGGGACGCTGGTAGATGGTGCCGTTCTCGTTGCGGTCGAAGGGCATGCCGTAATGCTCGAGCTCGATCACCACTTCCGGCGCCATGCGGCACATGAACTCGATCGCGTCCTGGTCGCCGAGGTAGTCGGAGCCCTTGATCGTGTCGTACATGTGCCACAGCCAGTTGTCCTCGCCCATGTTGCCGAGCGCGGCGCCGATGCCGCCCTGCGCCGCGACCGTGTGCGAGCGCGTCGGAAACACCTTCGAGAGCACAGCGACCTTGAGGCCCGCCTGGGCGAGTTCCAGGGACGCCCGCATGCCGGAGCCGCCGGCACCGACGATCACCGCGTCGAACCTGCGCACCGCGATGCTCATGGCTTTGCTCCCCAGAGGATGGAGGCGGCCCAGATGAGATAGCCGATGAGCGCCAGCGCCACCGCCATCTGCAGCGCGAGGCGGATGCCGGTGCCTTTCACGTAATCCATCAGGATGTCGCGCATGCCGACCCACGCGTGATAGAGGAGCGCGGCGAAGAACACCATCGTGAACATGCGCACGAAGCCGCCCGTGAGCGTCGCGCGGAAGTCGGCGTACGACGCGGGATGGCCGGCCACGACGCAGCCGAGCACGAAGACCGTATAGGCCGCCATCACCACGGCGGTGAGGCGCTGCAGCAGCCAGTCGCCGGTGCCGTAGTGCGCGCCGACGGGAATCTTGGTGTAGCGCTTCACCATAGTCGCCATCCGACGAGGATGGTGGTCACCGCGCCGAGCAACAGAACCGCGACGGCAGAGGCTCGCGCCGGCGCCTTGGCGATGCCCCAATGCATGTCGAGCGCGAGATAGCGAAGGCCGGCCCAGAAGTGATGCGCATAGAGCCAGGTCACGCCCAGCATCGCCACCTTCACCAGCGGGCGGGAGATGAACCCGCGCCAGTCGTCGTAACCCTGCTGCGAGGACACGACTTCGCCGAGCAGGAAGAGCACCGCGGGAAGGATGGGAAAGAACAGCGCCAGCCCGGAAACGCGGTGGAGGATCGAAACCAGGCCCGGAGGAGGAAGGTGCGCGAGGTTGAGGTCGTAGTACTTCGGGCGCTGCTTGGGCGCGGAGCTCATTTGTTCTTGTCCTTGCGGGCAGACGTCGATTTTATCAGTTCAGTTCGTTGCGGTAGGAGAAGGTACCGGTCACGGCGAGGCCCCGCCGCCACTCGACCGGCTTGTCGCCGTAGGTGAACGCCACGCGATCGATGCGCAACAGCGGCGTGCCCGCCGCGACCTTGAGATGCGCCGCGGCAAGCGAATCGGACTCGACTGCGGTGAGGCGCTCCTCGGCGCGGATCATGCGCACGCCGAACACGGCTTCGTAAAAGGAGTAGACCGACCCATGAAATTCCTCCAGCTCGGCGAGCGTGATACCGGGAAACTGGCTCGCGGCGAACGCGATTTCATCCAGCACCAGCGGGCGACCGGCGAATGACATTACGCGCTTGAAGGTGGTCACCGTCGCACCCGGCTTCAACGCGAGGGCACGCGCGACCTCGGTCGATGCCTTGCCGCGCTCCAGGCCAAAGAAGAGATTGTGGGGCGCGGCGCGTTCACCCGAATCGGGTACCAGGCGCAGGAACCGGTACTGGTACGCGGGCTCGTTGTGCGAGGCGACGAAGGTGCCCTTGCCTTGGCGACGCATGACGATGTGCTCGGCCGCGAGCGCGTCGATGGCCTTGCGCACCGTGCCCTGGCTCACGTGGTATCGCGCTGCCAATTCCATTTCCGAAGGGATCGCCTCGCCCGGCCGCCACTCGCCCGCCACGAGGCTGTTCGTGAGCAGCACCTTGATCTGCTCATATAGTGGCCGGAACGAGGGGCGCGTGGATTTCTTCACGGTTCCGTGGATGCTACCATAGCTTTTTCCGTATGTCTTATATAAGATATGAAATGAAATGAATTTTGCCAATCGTCCAGAATAATATACATCATAAACAATCACTTAACGCATGAACCCCTATTACCGTCCACGCCGCTCGATGCTCTACGTGCCGGGCTGCAGCATGCGGTACCTGAACAAGGCGCGCACCCTCCGGGTCGATTCCGTGATCCTCGACCTCGGCGACCCGATCCTGGTCGAGCTGAAGGAGGAGTCGCGGCGCAATGTCTGCGAGGCGGTGCTCGCGGGCGGATATGGCCGGCGCGAGGTGGTGGTGCGGGTAAACGACCTCGACTCGCCCTGGGGCCGCGAAGACGTGAAGGCCGTGGCTACGGCCGGGGCCGACGCCGTGCTCTTTCCCAACGTGGAGTCGACGGCCGACGTCCTCGAGGCGCAGTCGCTCCTCGACCAGTCCGGCGGCAGCCACCTGCCCATCATGCTGATGATCGAGAGCCCCCTCGGCGTGCTGCGCGCGGAGGAGATCGCCTCGGCCTCCGATCGCATCGCGTGCCTGGTGATGGCGACCTCGGACCTGCTGAACCAGCTTCACGGGCGGCGAACTCCGGACCGGATCGCGTTGATCCACAGCCTGTCGCAGGTGCTGCTCGCGGGACGCGCCTACGATCGCGCCGTCGTGGACGGAATCTCCACCGATCTCAAGGACACGCAGTCGTTCGAGTACGCCTGCCGCCTGGGCCGCGACCTGGGCTTCGACGGCAAGAGCCTGGTGCATCCGTTCCAGCTTGCGTATTGCAACGACGCCTTCACGCCGAAGCCGCCCGAGATCGCGGCGGCGCTCGAGGTGATCGAGGCCCTCGGCAAGGCGCACCAGGAAGGCCGCGGCACCGTGGTGCTGAATGGCCGGCTGATCGAGGGCCACCACGTGAAAGAGGCGCGCCGCCTGCTCGCGCTGGCCGACATGATCGACAAGCTGGAGGCCGGCCAGTGAGCACCGCGCGACCCGCGGACGGCTATTTCTTCGAAGACTTCACGCCGGGGCGGCACTTCCGCCACGCGACGCCGCGCACGCTCACCGAGGGCGACGCGTCGCTGTACATCGCCCTCACCGGCTCGCGCTTCGCGGTGAATTGCTCGGCACCGCTCGCGCGCGCTCTCGGCTACCCCGGTTGCCCGCTCGACGACTTCCTGGTCTTCAACGTGGCCTTCGGCAAGACCGTCCCGGACATCTCGTACAACGCCATTGCAAACCTCGGTTATGCGGACGTGCGCTTCCTGGCGCCGGTCTACGCCGGCGACACGCTCACGTGCGAATCCGAGGTGATCGGCATCAAGCCCAATTCCAGCGGCGCGAGCGGCGTCGTCTACGTGCATTCCCGCGCGCTCAACCAGGATGGGATCGAGGTCCTCGGCTGGTCGCGGTGGGTCATGGTGACCGCGCGGGCCGCGGCGCAAGGCGCCGCAGCGATTCCCCAGTTGCCCGCGGAGGTATCGCCTGCCCAGTTGCGCCCTGCCCCGTATGTCGATGCCCATGCGCTCACGCCCGAGGTCACCGGCTCGGAGCGGCTCTGGGAGGACTTCCGGACCGGTGAGACGCTCGATCATCCGGGCGGCATGACGGTCGAGGAGTCGGATCACATGCTCGCCACCCGCCTCTACCAGAACACCGCGCGCATCCATTTCGACGCCTTCCGCGCACGCGGCAACCAGTTCGGCAAGCGGCTGATCTACGGCGGCCACGTGATCTCGCTGTGCCGCGCGCTCTCATACGAGGGCCTGGAGAACGCCTTCGCGGTCGCCGCGATCCATGGCGGGGCGCATGCCAACCCCACCTTCGCCGGCGATACCCTGTACTGCCGGCATGTGGTGGTCTCGCGGGACGAGATTCCCGGCCGCGACGACGTCGGGGCCCTGCGGCTGCGAATGCTCGGCGTGAGGAACCTCGCACTCGCCGACGTGCCCGCCCTGCCGCCCGGCGGCAAGCACCCCGCGGTGGCGCTCGACCTCGACTACTCGGTACTCATTCCGCGCCGCCAAAACCCCTAGAATAGAAGCCTCCCCGGAGCATCCATGTCCGCCCTTGCCCGTACCGCGAGTGTTACCCATCCCAGCGATGCCCTTTTCGCGGGTGAGAAGGCGATTGCACCCATCCCGGCCTGCGAGCATTTCGCGGGGTCGGAGAAGCTGATCGCGAAGGCGCTCGAGTTCCAGGACAAACTGGGTCCGATCTTCGATATCACCTGCGACTGCGAGGATGGCGCCGAGGCCGGCAAGGAAAAGCAGCACGCCGAGATGATCGTCTCCCTGCTGGGGTCGCCGCGCAACGCGCGCGCCATGGCGGGCGTGCGCATCCACGACTACACGCACCCGCACTGGAAAAAGGATGTCGACATCGTGGTCGGCGGCGCGGGCAAGGTCGTGGCGTACATCACCATCCCGAAGTGCACCGCCGCCGCGCAGGCCGCGGAGATGATCGAGTACATCCAGGCGGCAGCGCAGAAGAAGAAGGCCAAGCGCGCGATCCCGGTGCACGTGCTGGTCGAGACCCACGGCGCGCTGCACGACGCCTGGGAGATCGCAAGCCTGCCCAGCGTGCAGGTGCTCGACTTCGGCCTGATGGATTTCGTGAGCGGCCACCACGGCGCCATCCACGCTTCCAACATGCGCTCGCCCGGCCAGTTCGAGCACCCGCTGATCGTCCGCGCCAAGGGCGAGATCGTGGCGGCGGCGCTCGCGCATGGCGTGGTGCCCGCGCACAACGTGTCTCTGGACTTGAAGAATCCCTACAACGTCTTCCGCGACGCGTGGAAGGCGCGGCAGGACTTCGGCTTCCTGCGCATGTGGAGCATCCACCCGTCGCAGATCCAGCCGATCGTGGACGCGATGAAGCCCGACCTGGGGGAGGTGGCCGATGCCGCCGCGATCCTGGTGGCCGCGCAGCGCGCCAACTGGGGGCCGATCCAGTATCACGGCGAGCTGCACGACCGCGCCACCTATCGCTACTTCTGGCAGCTGCTGCAGAAGGCGAAAGTCACCGGCGTGGCCCTGCCCGAAGAAGCAGCCGAGGCGTTCTTTTGAGCAGTAAGCCTTTGGAACACGGATGAAACGGATAAAGGCCGATGAACACGGATACTTCTATTCATTCGAGTAGTGAATCAACCGGCACGAATACTCAAGGATCCGTTTCATCCGCCCTTATCCGTTTCATCCGTGTTCCAAAGGTTTTCCTCCCGCATAACTCGTAGGCGCACATGACTCCAGGAGCAAGATTCAGGCAGGCACTGCGCGAAGAACAGCCGCTGCAGATACCCGGCGCGATCAACGCGTATCACGCCACCCTCGCCAAGGCGAGCGGCTTCAGGGCGATCTACCTTTCGGGCGGCGGCGTGGCCGCGGGCTCGCTCGGCCTTCCGGACCTCGGCATCTCGAACCTCGACGACGTGCTGATCGACGTGCGCCGCATCACCGATGTCTGCGACCTGCCGCTGCTGGTGGACGTGGACACGGGCTTCGGCGCAAGCGCCTTCAACGTGGCGCGCACGGTGAAGTCGCTCATCAAGTCGGGCGCCGCGGCGATGCACATCGAGGACCAGGTCGGCGCCAAGCGCTGCGGGCATCGCCCCGGCAAGGAGCTGGTCTCGAAGCAGGAGATGGTCGACCGCATCAAGGCGGCGGTGGACGCCAAGACCGATGCCGATTTCTTCATCCTCGCGCGCACCGACGCGCTGGCGAGCGAGGGGCTCGAGCGCGCCGTGGAACGCGCCGTGGCCTGCGTCGAAGCGGGCGCGGACGGCATCTTTCCGGAGGCGATCACGGAGCTGGCGATGTACCGGCGGTTCAAGGATGCGGTGAAGGCGCCGATCCTCGCCAACATCACCGAGTTCGGCAACACGCCCCTCTTCAGCGTGGACGAGCTGCGCCCCACCGGGACCGACATGGTCCTCTATCCCCTTTCGGCTTTCCGCGCGATGAACAAGGCTGCGCTCGCGGTCTATGGGGCGCTGCGCCGCGACGGCCACCAGAAGGCGGTGGTGCCCGACATGCAGACGCGCGACGAGCTCTACCAATACCTGGGCTACCACGAGTTCGAGACCAAGTTGGACGCCCTGTTCGCCAGGTCCAAGTAAGGGAGACGACCAGAATGGACGAAGCAGCACCCGCCGCCGTCGCGCCGAAGCCGAAGAAATCGGTGGCGCTCTCAGGCGTGCCCGCGGGCAACACCGCGCTTTGCACCGTCGGGCGCACCGGCAATGATCTTCATTACCGAGGCTACGATATCCTCGATATCGCCGAGGCGGCCGAGTTCGAGGAGATCGCCTATCTGCTGGTGCACGGCAAGCTGCCCAATGCCGCCGAGCTCGCCGGCTACAAACGCAAGCTTCGGTCGATGCGCGGCATTCCCGCCGCGGTCATGGACATCCTCGAATCCATTCCGGCCTCCACCCACCCCATGGACGTGCTGCGCACCGCGTGCTCGGCGCTGGGAGGGGTGCTTCCGGAGGGCGAGGATCACAAGCTCGCCCCCGCGCGCGATATCGCCGACCGGCTGATGGCTTGCCTGGGTTCGATGCTGCTCTACTGGCACCACTTCTCGCATTCCGGGCGGCGCATCGAGGTGGAGACCGACGACGATTCCATCGGGGGCCATTTCCTGCACTTGCTGCACGGCAAGGAGCCCTCGAAGCTGTGGATGCGCGCGATGCACACCTCGCTCAACCTCTACGCCGAACACGAGTTCAACGCTTCCACGTTCACCGCGCGGGTGATCGCGGGCACGGGCTCGGACATGTATTCGGCGATCACCGGCGCCATCGGCGCGTTGAAGGGCCCGAAGCACGGCGGCGCCAACGAGTTCGCCTTCGACACCATCGGCCGCTACGACAACCCCGACGACGCCGAGAAGGACATCGTGAAGCGCGTCGGCGAGAAGCAGGTGATCATCGGCTTCGGCCACCCCGTCTACACGGTCTCCGACCCGCGCAACCAGATCATCAAGGAAGTCGCGCGGCGCCTGTCGCACGACGCAAGCAACATGAAACTCTTCGACATCTCGGAGCGCGTCGAGCAGGTGATGTGGCGGGAGAAGAAGATGTTCCCCAACCTGGACTGGTACAGCGCCACCTCGTACCACATGATGGGAGTGCCGATCGCGATGTTCACCCCGCTCTTCGTGATCTCGCGTACCTCCGGCTGGAGCGCGCACGTGATCGAGCAGCGCATCGACGGCAAGATCATCCGCCCTTCGGCCAACTACACCGGCCCCGAGAACCTCGAGTTCGTTCCCCTCGCGAAACGTCCCTGAGGACTAAAGCATGAAACACAGAGGACACAGAGAGACACGGAGGCCACGGGGAAGCCCTTTTTGCGCGATATCCATGACCGTCTTCGCCACGGGAATGAAAATTCTCTCTGTGTTCTCCGCGTCTTTCGGTGTCCTCTGTGTTTGCGCTTTGGCCGCGCAAGCGCAGCAGCTCTACAAATGCACGCTGGCGAATAGCCGCGTGCAGTACCAGCAAGAGCCGTGCACGAATGCCGCCAAGCAGTCGACGGTGAGGCCCCCGGACCCGATCGCGCCCAAGTCCGACGCCGAGCAAAAGTCGGCCAGCGACAAGTCCGCAGCCGCGGCCGAGCTGCAGATGAGCCAGGTGGTCGTGACGAGCGCGAACGCCTCGATGTGCTCGAGCGACGCGCCCGGATGGGACGCGAAATACAGCGCCGCGCTGGCGACGTGGAAGAGCCGCAACGGCGCGCAGGTGGCGAAGTTCGACGCCGATGCCGAGGCGCGCGCCAAGGCGATCGCCTTCATCGAATCGGAACGCGCGCGCTACGCCACCAACAAGCCTGGCCTTGCCGCCACCTGCGAGGCCTTCGGCGCGCGCCTGGCTCCCGCGGCCGCGCCCGCGGCGCCGGCGAAATAACCCCGACAGCCACGACAAAGAAACCACGCTTCATGTCCGCACACATCTCCAACGTCCGCCCCGATCCCGACAAGGTCCTGGTCGACATCGCCGACTACGTGACCCGGTACAAGGTCACCTCCCACGAAGCATTCGAGACCGCACGCTATTGCCTCATCGACACGCTCGGCTGCGGCTTCGAGGCGTTGCAGTACCCGGCATGCACCAAGCTGATGGGGCCCATCGTCCCCGGCACGATGGTGCCGAACGGCGCGCGCGTCCCCGGCACCAATCATCAGCTCGACCCGATCCAGGCGGCCTTCAACATCGGCACCATGATCCGCTGGCTGGACTTCAACGACACCTGGCTCGCCGCCGAATGGGGTCATCCGTCCGACAACCTGGGCGGCATCCTCGCCACCGCCGACTGGATCTCGCGCAACAACGTGGCCGCCGGGCGCGAGCCGCTCACGGTGCGCGACGTGCTGACCGCGATGATCAAGGCGCACGAGATCCAGGGTGTGCTCGCGCTCGAGAACAGCTTCAACAAGGTGGGCCTGGACCACGTGGTGCTGGTGAAGGTGGCCTCCACCGCGGTGGTCGCGCAGATGCTCGGCCTTACTGCGGACGAGATCATCGACGCGGTGTCGCTCGCATGGGTGGACGGCCAGTCGCTGCGAACCTATCGCCACTCCCCCAACACGGGCTCGCGCAAGAGCTGGGCGGCGGGCGATGCCACTTCGCGCGCGGTTCGCCTGGCGCTCATCGCCAGGACCGGCGAGATGGGCTATCCGTCCGTCCTCACCGCCAAGACCTGGGGCTTCTACGACGTGCTCTTCAAGGGCAACGAATTCAAGTTCCAGCGGCCCTACGGCACCTACGTGATGGAGCAGATCCTCTTCAAGATCTCGTTCCCGGCGGAGTTCCACTCGCAGACCGCGGTGGAGGCCGCGATGACGATTCACGGCGAGCTGGCGCGCCTTGGCAGGAAACCCGAGGACATCAGGAAGATCACCATCCGCACCCACGAGGCCTGCATCCGCATCATCGACAAGAAGGGCCCGCTCAACAATCCCGCCGACCGCGACCACTGCATCCAGTACATGGTGGCGGTGCCGATCCTCTTCGGCCGCCTCACCGCCGAGGACTACGAGGACTACATCGCCCACGACCCCCGCATCGACCGGCTGCGCGACAAGATCAGCTGCATCGAGGACAAGCAGTTCACCAGGGATTACCACGACCCCGAGAAGCGCTCGATTGCCAACGCCCTCACTGTCGAGTTCGCCGACGGCAAGAAGCTAAAGGAGATCGTGGTCGAGTACCCGATCGGCCACAAGCGACGGCGCAAGGAAGGCATGCCGGTGCTGGTGGAAAAGTTCAAGACCAACCTCGCGCGCCAGTTCGCCGGGAAGCAGCGTGCCGCCATCCTCGAGCTGTGCCTCGACCAGAAGCGGCTCGAAGCAACACCGGTCCACGACTTCGTCGACCTGATGTGTAAACCCTGAGAAGGAGACCTCCATGCGCCATGCACTCGTCCTCGCCACGCTCGCCCTCTCCGGCTGCGCGACCACCTACCAGCTTTCGGTGATGCCGCGCGACAGCGGCAAGATGTATACCGGCACCGCGACCGAGCACGCCAACGGCCAGGCCGCCCTGTCGATCGCGATCGAGGGCCGGACCTACACCGGCACGTGGGTGACGACGGTGCCGGAACGCACCCACGGGTTCGTGGTCGGAGGCTTCGGCTTCGGTCGGCGCGGCATGGGCCTCGGCACGGTGGTCTCGATCGACAACCCCGCGGGCGGCGAGGCCAAGGCGCTGCTCTCCGCCTCCGATGGCTCGGGCCTGCGCTGCGACTTCCGGAGCGGCCGCGGAACCGGCGGTGGCGTCTGCAAGGACGACCGCGGCAAGGAATACGATGTACAGCTGAGACAGGCACCCCGAGGATGAGGTGGGTACCAATCTCCGATCGACATACCCAACCAAAGACCCCCACCATGCCGCATAACTCCTTCGATACGCTAAAGTCCTTCCAACCCGCCGCGGGCAAGACCGGGCAGTACTACTCACTGCCCGCGCTCGCACAGACCTTCCCGAACGTGAAGCGCCTGCCGGTCTCGATCCGCATCGTGCTGGAAAGCGTGCTGCGCAACGTCGACGGCAAGAAGGTCACCGAGGAGCACGTGCGCGAGCTGGCAAGCTGGCAGGCCAAGGGCACCAGGACCGACGAGATTCCCTTCATCCTCGCGCGCATCGTGCTGCAGGACTTCACCGGCGTGCCGCTCCTCGCCGACGTGGCCGCCATGCGCAGCGTTGCGCACCGCATGGGGCGCAACCCCAAGTCGATCGAGCCGCTGGTGCCGGTGGACCTGGTCGTGGACCACTCCGTCCAAATCGACCACTACGGCGCGCCCAATGTGCTCGACCTCAACATGAAGCTGGAATTCTCGCGCAACCGCGAGCGCTACCAGTTCATGAAATGGGGCATGCAGGCGTTCGACACCTTCAAGGTCGTGCCCCCGGGCATCGGCATCGTCCACCAGGTGAACCTCGAGTACCTGGCGCGCGGCGTGTTCAGCAGGAACGGCATGTACTACCCCGATACGCTCGTCGGCACCGACAGCCACACGACGATGATCAACGGCGTGGGCGTGGTGGGCTGGGGCGTGGGCGGCATCGAGGCCGAGGCCGGCATGCTCGGCCAGCCGGTGTATTTCCTCACCCCCGACGTGGTCGGCGTGAACCTGAAGGGTCGGCTGCGCGAAGGCGTGACCGCGACCGACCTGGTGCTCACCGTGACCGAGATGCTGCGTAAAGCGAAGGTCGTCGGCAAGTTCGTCGAATTCTTCGGCGAGGGCACCGAGTCACTCGCCGTGCCCGACCGCGCCACCGTCGCCAACATGGCGCCCGAGTACGGCGCGACCATGGGCTTCTTTCCGGTGGACGAAAAGACCATCCAGTACTACCGCGACACTGGCCGCTCGGCCGACGAGGTCTCGGCGCTGGAGGCGTACTTCCGGGCGCAGGAGCTCTTCGGCGTCTCGAAGGCGGGCGACATCGACTACACCGAATCGATCGAGTTCGACCTCGATACGGTGCGCACCTCGCTCGCGGGCCCCAAGCGCCCGCAGGACCGCATCGAGCTCGGCAAGCTGAAGAGCAAGTTCACCGAGCTCTTCTGCCAGCCGCCGGCGAATAACGGCTTCTCGAAGAAGCCGGAGGACCTGCCCAAGCGCGTGAAGACCACGGATGGCGTGGACCTGGGATCGGGCGACGTGCTGATCGCCGCGATTACTTCCTGCACCAACACCTCGAATCCGAGCGTGCTTCTGGCGGCGGGCCTTCTCGCGAAGAAGGCGGTCGAGAAGGGCCTCACGGTCAAGTCGCACATCAAGACGTCCCTCGCCCCCGGTTCGCGGGTGGTTACCGAGTACCTCAAGGCCGCGGGTCTGCTGCCGTACCTCGAGCGCCTCAACTTCTACGTCTCGGGCTACGGCTGTACGACATGTATTGGCAATGCGGGCCCGCTCGCCGAGCCGATCGACCAGGCGATCGTCGACAACGACCTCGTCTGCGCCGCGGTCCTCTCGGGCAATCGCAATTTCGAGGCGCGCATCCACCCCAATCTGCGCGCGAACTTCCTTGCCTCGCCGCCGCTGGTGGTTGCCTATGCGATCGCCGGCACGATCCTCAGGGACCTGGAGACCGAGCCGGTCGGCCAGGGCAATGACGGCCCGGTGTTCCTGAAGGACATCTGGCCCACGTCGGCAGAGATCGCGGCGCTGCAGAAATACGCCCGCGATCCGAAGGTCTTCGGCGCACTCTATTCCGACTTCACCAAGGACAACCCGATGTGGGCCGCGGTCCCGACAACCACCGGGCAGGTCTACAACTGGCCCCAATCGACCTACATCGCCGAGCCGCCCTTCTTCAGGGACTTCGGCATGAGCGCCGGAGAGGCGCACGACGTGAAGGGCGCCAGGGCGCTCGCCGTCCTCGGCGACTCGGTCACCACCGACCACATCTCTCCGGCCGGGTCGATCAAGGACACCTCGCCCGCCGGCCAGTACCTGATCGCCAACGGCGTGCCGAAGGTGGACTTCAACAGCTACGGCGCGCGCCGCGGCAACCACGAAGTGATGATGCGCGGCACCTTCGCCAACGTGCGCATCAAGAACCTGATGCTGCCGCCCAAGGCGGATGGATCGCGCGTCGAAGGCGGAGTGACGCTGCTCCAACCCACGGGCGAGCAGATGTTCATCTACGACGCGGCGATGAAGTACATCGCGCAGGGCACGCCCACCGTGGTGTTCGGCGGCGAGGAGTACGGCTCGGGGTCGTCCCGCGACTGGGCAGCCAAGGGCACGGCGCTCCTCGGCGTGAAGGCGGTGATCGTGCGTTCCTACGAGCGCATCCACCGCTCCAACCTCGTCGGCATGGGCGTGCTGCCGCTGCAGTTCAAGGGCACGGACTCGGTCACCACGCTCGGCATCACCGGCGAGGAGACTTTCGACGTGACCGGCGTGGAAAGCGGCATCCACCCGCAGATGGATGTCACGCTGGTGATCCACCGCAAGGACGGCACCAGGAAGGAGGTGCAGGTGCTGCTGCGGATCGACACGCCGATCGAGGTCGATTACTACCTGCACGGCGGAATCCTGCCGTTCGTGCTGCGCGACCTGGTCTCCAAGAGCACCGCCGCGACGGCAATCACCGCATGAGGCATCGCCCTGCCGTCGGGGCAGGGCCTTCCGGAGGGATCGACGATCTCCAGCCCCACCTTGGGCTTGGGGTGGAAGGGGAAGTATCAGGTTTTCGCATTGTCCAGGCGCAATCATGAATTTGACGCCGGAGCGTTATTCCCCTGATTCTTGACCCATGCTGACTTACGTCGCCCGCCGCCTCCTCGGCTTCCTCCCGATGGCGCTGGGCGTGACCCTGGCGGTATTCCTCATCCTGCAGGCCATCCCGGGCGATCCCGCGCGCCTGGCCGCCGGCCCCGATGCGAGCGAAGAGGATGTCGCGTTGATCCGCGCCAATCTGGGCCTCGACGAGCCCGTCTACGTCCAGTACACGGTCTACCTGCGCAACCTCCTCACCGGCGATTTCGGGCGCTCGGCCCGCACCCAGCGGCCCGTCATCGAGGAAATCGCCCGAACCCTCCCCGCCACCCTCGAGTTGACGGGCGCGGCGATGCTGATCGCGATCGGCCTGGGCATTCCGCTCGGCATCGCGGCGGCTATCCGCCCCGGCACGCCGCTCGATCACGGCATCACGCTGTTATCCGTGTTCGGCATCTCCATGCCCGGGTTCTTCCTCGGCCTGCTGCTGATGGTGCTCTTCGCCTCCACGCTGCAGTGGTTGCCGCCCACGGGCCGCGGAACGCTTGCGCACCTGCTGATGCCCGCGGTGACGCTGGGCCTTCCCTACGTCGCCACGTTCGCCCGCCTCACGCGCTCCAACATGCTGGACGTGCTCTCCGAAGACTACGTGCGCACCGCCCGCTCCAAGGGCCTCACGCGCAACGAGGTGGTGTACAAGCACGCGCTGGTGAACGCCGCCATCCCGCTGGTCACGGTGCTGGGCATCTACCTGGGACGCCTGATGGGTGGCGCGGTGATCGTGGAGACGGTGTTCGCCTGGCCGGGCATCGGGCGCTACATGGTGGACGCCATCGTGCAGCGCGACGTGTGGGTGGTGCAGGGGACGATCTTCGTGTTCGCGATGTCGGTGCTGCTCGTGAATCTCATCGTCGATGTGCTCTACGGATTCCTCGACCCGCGGATCTCGCTCAGATGATGAAGCCCGTCATCGTTTTCCTGCGTCATCTTTTGCGCGCGCGCAATTTCATCGCGGTGTTCGCATTCGCGATCGTCGCCGTGTTCGTGCTGACCGCGGCTTTCGCGCCGCTGCTCGCCAGCTGGGAGACAGCCACGCGCGTGGTGCTGCAGGACGCGCTGCTCACCCCGTCCGCCGCCCACGTGCTCGGCACCGACGAGCTGGGACGCGACCTGCTGGCGCGAGTCGTCTGGGGCGCGCGCGTGTCGCTCCTGGTGGCGGTGGTGAGCGTCGCCGTGAGCCTGGTCGCGGGCGTGGCGATCGGCGCGCTGTGCGGCTATTACGAGAACCGCCTCACGGACTTCGTGATGCGCTGCATGGATTTCATGCTCGCCTTCCCGCGCATCCTGCTGGCGATCATGCTGATCGCGGTGATGGGGCCGGGGATGGTCAGCCTGACCGCCGCCATCGGCATCTCCACCGTGCCGATCTACGCGCGCCTCTTCCGCGCGCCGGTGCTGTCGTTGAAGCGCCGCGTGTTCGTGCTCGCCGCGCGCTCGCTCGGCGCGCGCGATGCTTCCATCCTCTTCGGGCACATCGTGCCCAACACCTTCTCGCTGATGATCATCCAGGGCACGATCTCGCTCGCCGAGGCGATCCTCATCGCCTCGGGGCTGAGCTTCCTTGGTCTCGGGCCTTCGCCGCCCACGCCCGAGTGGGGCGCCATGATCGCCACCGCGCGCGCGCACATCACCAGCACGCCGCACGTCGTCTTTGCGCCCGGAATCGCCTTGTTCGTCGTAGTCCTTGGCTTCAACGTGCTCGGCGACGCCTTGCGCGATTTCATCGATCCGAAGATGCAGCACGCCCGATAGGAGATGTCCACATGACCCACACTTTCCCGAAATCCGTGCGAATCGCCGCAGTGATGATCGCCGCGGCGCTGGCACTTCCCGCCGCCGCCGAGACGACCCTGCGTTGGGTCGAGGGGTCCGATGCCGACACGCTCGACCCGCAGGTGCAGCGCAGCCGGCCGTCGCAGATCATCACCGACGCCGTCTTCGACACGCTGGTCAAGTGGAAGGACACGCAGCTCTCCGAGATCGTCCCCGATCTCGCGGAGTCGTGGAGCCTTTCGCCCGACAATCTCAAATGGACCTTCAAGCTGAGGAAGGGCGTCAAATTCCACGACGGCACGCCCTTCAACGCCGAGGCGGTCAAGTTCAACATCGAGAAGGTGCTCGACCCGAAGACGGGCTCGCCCAACCGCTCGCTCTTCGCGGGAATCGAGAAGGTCGTTCCCGTGGACGAGAACACGGTGGTCTTCGAGACCTCCAAGCCGATGGCGACACTGCTCGAGGCGCTCGCGGGCTCGCAGGGCGCGATGGCGAGCCCGACCGCCGTGCGCAAGCTCGGCAAGGACGCGGCGCGCAATCCCGTGGGCACGGGCGCCTTCGTCTTCAAGGAGTGGATTCCCAACGAGCGCATCGTCCTCGCCCGCAACCCCGACTATTTCGGCGAGAAGGCCAAGGTGGACGTGTTCCACTACCGCCCGGTTCCCGAGGGTGGGGCGCGCGTGATCGAGCTGGAAAGCGGCAACGCGGACATCGTGACCAACATCCCGCCCGAGGCTGCGGCGCGGCTGAAGTCCAACCCGAAGGTGCGCCTCGAGGTGATGCCGAGCACCTTCCAGATCGTCTTCGAGATCAATGCCGCGCGCCCGCCCTTCAACGACGTGCGCATGAGGAAGGCGATCAACCTCGCCGTCGATAGGAAGGCGATCGTCGAGAAGATCCTCGGCGGCTACGGCACGGTGCCCGATGGCCTCTTCCCCGTGGGCGTGCAGGGGCGGGTTCCCCAGAAGCCGTGGGACTACAACCCCCTGGAGGCGAAGCGCCTGGTCAAGGAAGTCTTTCCGAACGGCTACAACGAGAAGATCGTCATCTGGGCCACGAACGGGCGCTACGCCAAGGACCGCGCGGTGGCCGAGGCGGTGCAGGGATATCTCAACGAAATCGGCCTGCAGACCGAGTTCCGCGTGTGGGAATGGGCGAGCTACCAGAAGGAGCTCTACCTCGCGAAGCCAGGACAGGGCACGGGCAAGGGCAGCAACGCAGCGCACCTGTGGATGCTGGGCACCTCGATCCAGGACGCGGACTGGCGCCTGCGCCGCAAGGTGATGCCGGGCGACGGCGCCAACCTCACGGGGTACAACAACCCGAAGGTGACCGAGCTGATGAACAAGGCGGTCACCACGATGGACTACAAGGAGCGCATGGGGTATTACGCGCAGGTGCAGAAGATCTTCTGGGAGGAAGACGCGGCGTGGCTATTCCTCTTCAACCAGGTGCAGATCATCGGCATGAACCCGGCGGTGAAGAACCTGCGCATGTACGGCATCGAGGTGCCGATCCTCAACACGGTGAGCAAATAGAATGCGCGAACGCCTGAAGTCCGGTCCGGCGGAGGAGGTTGTCCGCTATCTCATCCGGCCGCGCCTGGAGGGCGAGGTGGAGTCGCTCTTCGCGCACATGGGCCGCGTAAACCGCGCGCACGTCGCGATGCTCTCCGAGCGCGGCATCATCGACGCCAAGTCGGGCGCGCGCATCCTCGAGAGCCTGGTCGGGATGGACAAGCGCGGTGTCTCCAGCCTCGTGCTCGACCCGAACAAGGAAGACCTCTACTTCAACGTGGAAGCGGTAGTGATCGGCGAGCTGGGCGGCGACGCCGGGGGGCAGATGCACACCGGCCGCAGCCGCAACGATCTCTACGCCACGATCCATCGACTGAAGACGCGCGCCATCGCGGCGCACCTCACGGGCTTCGCGCTGAAGCTGCGCCGCCGGCTCCTCGAGAAGGCGAGCGAGAACGTGGAGGTGGTGATGACCGGCTACACGCACATGCAGCCCGGCCAGCCGATCACGGTCGGGCACTACTACGCGGGTGTCGCGCAGGCGCTGGGCCGCGACGCGCAGCGGCTGCTCGATGCGTGGCGCAACATCAACCTGAATCCGCTCGGGGCTGGCGCGCTCGCCACCACGGGTTTCCCGATCGACCGCAGGCGCACCGCGGAGCTGATGGGATTCGACGGGCTGATCGAAAACTCCATCGATGCCGTCGGCTCGCGCGACTACATCTCCGAGCTCCTGTTCGGGCTCTCCACCGCGGCGATCACGGTGAGCCGCCTCGCCCACGACCTGCAGCTCTGGTACACCTTCGAGTTCGGCTACATCGACATGGACGACTCGATCGCGGGCACCAGCAGCATCATGCCGCAGAAGAAGAACCCCAGCGCCATCGAGCACCTGAAGGCGAAGCCCGCGCACCTGATCGGCGCGCTGGTCTCCTCGCTCACGGCGCTGAAGGCGACGCCCTTCACGCACAGCCGCGAGGTAGGCGGCGAGAGCCTGGCGCTGCTGCCCGCCGCCGCGGAACAAGCCGAAGCGGTGCTGGGGCTCGCCGAAGCCGTCGTGCGCTCGGTGCGCTTCCGGGCCGACGTGCTGCTCGCCGCCGCGCGCCGCAACTACTGCACGTTGACCGAGCTTGCCGACATGCTCGTGCGCGACCACAACGTGTCCTTCCGCACCGCGCATGCCGTGGTGGGCGCGCTCACGCGCACGGCAATCGACAAGGGCCTTTCGGGCAGCGACGCCATTACGGCGGAAATGGTGAAGGCGATCGCGCGCGAGGTCGCGGGCCTGGACTTGAAGCTCTCCGACAAGGAGCTTGCCGCCGTCCTCGACCCGCGCTTCAACGTCGAGCAGCGCAGCGTGGAAGGCGGGCCTGCTCCTGCCGCCACGCGCGCGACGATCGGGCGGATGATGGCCGACCTCGAAGCGCAGGAGAGCACGCTCGCCGCGCGCATCGCGAAGCTCGAGGCCGCGGATCGCGAGCTTGCGAAGGCGGTGAACGCCCGGGTGGCTGCCGGCGCGTGAGCGAAGCCGCCCCCACCCCGTTGCTCCGCGTCAACGACCTGCGCGTGCAATTCGCCTCGGGCAAGGAGATGGTGGGCGCCGTGGATGGCGTCTCGTTCTGCGTCGACGCGGGCTGCACGCTCGGCATCGTCGGCGAGTCGGGTTGCGGCAAGAGCGTCACGGCGCTCTCGGTGATGCGGCTGCTGCCCGAGCGCGGCGCGCGGGTCGCGAGCGGCAGCGTGGAGCTCGATGGCGTCGGGAACCTCCTCGCCCTTCCCGAGGAGCGCATGCGCGAGATTCGCGGCGACAATATCTCGATGATCTTCCAGGAGCCGATGACGAGCCTGAATCCGGTGTTCACCGTCGGCGGCCAGGTCGCCGAGGTGCTTCGCGCCCACCGGAAGCTCTCACGAGCGGAGGCGAACGCGCAGGCGGTGGAGATGCTGCGCCAGGTAGGCATTGCCTCGCCGGCGATGCGCGCGAAGAGCTACCCGCACCAGCTTTCGGGCGGCATGCGCCAGCGCGTGATGATCGCCATCGCACTCGCGTGCCGGCCGCGGCTCATGATCGCCGACGAACCGACCACGGCGCTCGACGTCACCATCCAGGCGCAGATCCTCGATCTCATCGCGCGCCTGCAGCGCGAAGAAGGCACCGCCGTCATCCTCATCACGCACAACATGGGTGTGGTCGCGGAAGTGGCGCAGCGCGTGTGCGTGATGTATGCGGGTGTGGTCGTCGAGGAAGCCGACACCGCCGATCTCTTCGCGAGTCCATTACATCCCTACCCGCAGGGTCTTCTCGCCTCGATCCCGAGGCGTCGGCGCGGACCGAAGCGGCGCGAGCAGGCACCCGGCAGGCCGGTCGTGGGCGCCCGGCACGACGCCGGCCAATGAAACGAGCCGGTCGCGGCCGGCGTTGCGCTCGGGCAGCGCGTGGCGGCAGCGCGGCGCGAAGCGGCAGCCCGGCGCCGGGTCGACCAGCTTGGGCACGGTGCCGGGGATCTGCTCC
>JBDSRZ010000017.1:0-3385 GCA_039929025.1 Usitatibacter sp.
CCGCTCGGCGGCCCGATCTACGGCTACAAGGGCTTCGGCCTCGCCTTCATGGTCGACCTCCTCTGCGGCGCGCTGAACGGCATGACCTTCGGGCGCCACATCAATGGCATGTACGAACAGCTCGACCAGCCGCGCAAGATCGGCCACTTGCTGGTGGCGATCGATCCCGGCCGCTTTGCCGGCGCGGACACGCTCGAAGCCACCGCCGATGCGGTGGTGGCGGACCTGCGCACCCAGGGCGAAATCCTCTACCCCGGCGAACCCGAGGAGCGCGAGCAGCGCGTACGGCTCGCACACGGAATTCCCATCGACGACGCGGCGCTCGAGGACATGCGCGAGTGGTCCGGCAAGCTCGGCGTCGCCTTCTTCGCGGAGAAGCGATGAAAACCGAGATCCTGATCACCGGTCCGATGTACCCGCCCACGCTGGCGGAGCTCGAGCAGACCTACAACGCGCACCGCCTGTGGACGGCGTCCGACAAGGACGCCCTCATCGCCTCGCTCGCCGACAGGATCACCGCGGTGGCGAGTTCCAACTCGGGCGGCATCAACGGCGCGACGATGGCGAAGCTGCCGAAGGTGAAGGTCATCGCGCACTTCGGCGTGGGCTACGACACGGTCGACGTGGACGCGGCGCGCGCCCACGGCATCACGGTGACGAATACGCCCGACGTGCTCACCGACGAGGTCGCCGACCTCGCCATGGCGCTCCTCTTGGCCACGGTGCGGCGCATTCCGCAGGGCGATCGCTACGTGCGCGAGGGCAAGTGGCTGAAGGGCGCGATGCCGCTCACCGAGACCCTGCAGGGGAAGACCCTCGGGATCATCGGCATGGGACGCATCGGCCAGGCGATCGCGAAGCGCGCCGCGGCGTTCAACCTGAAGATTGCCTACCAGGGACCGCGCAAGAAGACCGGCATCGCATGGCCGTACTTCGCGGATCCCGTGGCGCTCGCCCGGGAGTCCGACTTCATGATCGTCGCCTGCCCCGGCGGTGAGGCGACGCGCAACCTGGTGAATCGCGCGGTGATCGATGCGATCGGCGCCAAGGGCTACGTCGTGAACATCGCTCGCGGCTCGGTGATCGACGAGCCCGCGCTCATCGAGGCTCTCAAGGAGGGGCGCATCGCCGGAGCCGGGCTGGACGTGTTCGTCGACGAGCCGCGCGTGCCGCAGGCGCTGATCGAGATGGACAGCGTGGTCCTGCAGCCGCACGTCGGAAGCGCGACACACCAGACGCGCAAGGCGATGGGCCAGCTCGTGATCGACAATCTCGCCGCGCACTTCGCCGGGAAGCCGCTACTGACGCCCGTCTAAACCGGGGACGGACCCGGATTTCGCCTGGCTAAATTCGGGATCCATCCCGGACGGGCGCCGGGACGCAAACCGGTCGGTGCGCGCCATGTCCCGAAATGCAGCGTTACTGTATTTCGGTTATGCTGCAACCATGAAAACGACCTTGACCCTGAGCAGCCGCGGTGTCGTGACACTTCCCGCCAAGCTTCGCCGGGCACTCGGCCTGAACCCCGAGGACGTCCTCATCGCGGAGACCACTCCGGAAGGGCTGCTCCTGCGTCCGTCCGTGACCCTGCCCGTCGAGATCTGCGGCGACAAGCGCGTGCGTGAATTCGACGAGTCCGAAGCCGATCTGGCCAAGGTACTTCCCCCGAGGAAGAAGGCCCGTCGCTGACCCCCGCGGATGCGCATCTTCCTGGACGCGAACATTCTCTTTTCGGCCTCCAAGTCCGATGGGGCGATCCGGCAGTTGCTCGAGCTCATCGTGGCCGCCGGGCACGAGTGTTGGGCTGACGGGTTTGTCATCGAGGAGGCGCGGCGCAATCTGCTCGCGAAGGCCCCCGATCGGATTGCGGCGCTGGCCGTGCTTCTCGCCCGGATCAGTGTCGCGCCAACGCAGGGCCGCGATGCCGGGCTGACAGAGCCTCTCCCCTTGCCGGAAAGGGATCGGCCGGTCCTCGCCGCGGCGATCCGCATCGGCTGCACCGCATTGGTCACCGGCGACAAGACTCATTTCGGCCGGCTCTATGGCACAACCCTGCATGGTGTCACGCTCCATTCGCCGCGCTCGCTTGCCGAGGCCCTCGATATTGCCGATCCCGGACGCAACAGCGCCCAGGAAAACCGTGCGGCTTACGGAAGCAGGAGAACGAGGCGGAAATGAGGAGCTGACGGAAGAAGCCGCTAGCGCTTCCCCCGGCGCTGCAGCTCGGCCTTCACCAGGTCGGGCCGGTCGCTGATGATGCCGTCGACGCCCATATCGAGAAGCTTCACGATCATCGACGGCTCGTTCACCGTCCACGGGATGACGATGATGCCGAGGCCGCGCGCTTCGGCGAGCAGCTCAGGCGTGAGGTAAGTCTGGTTGGGCGCCCAGATGGTGCCCCCGGCCGCCTTGACCGCCTTCGGCACCGAACCCAGCTTCTGCGGATCGAACCCGGCGAGCCACGGCGACACCTCGCCCTTGTCCGGCGCGAGGGTGCGCGGGCTGGTGAGATACATGGTGCGGATCTCGGGCGCCTCCTTGAGGACCACCTGCAGCGTGCTCCAGTCGAAGGACTGCACCATCATCCGCCTCTCCATGCCCGCCTTGCGGATCTCGGCGATCGCGCGGCGCGCGAATTCCTGCGGCGCCAGGGTGGCATCGCGCTCGAGCGGCGACACCTTGGTCTCGCAGTCGAAGCCGACCTTGTCGTTGCCGGAGCGCTTCACCAGCTCGAAAAGGTCCGAGAGGCGCGGTATGCGGGTACCGTCCACCGGCTTCTGGTCCGGGAACGACTTCGCGTAGGCCGTCCCGGGCTTGATGCGCCCGACGTCGTATTTCTGCAGCTCCTCGAAGGTGAGGTCGTGGATCGCGGGCCCGCGAGCCGTGAGCCACTGCCCGTCGGGGCCGCGCGTGGTGTCGGGATTGAGGTGCAGGTCGTGGTGCACCACGACGACGCCGTCCCTGGTGATCCCCATGTCGCATTCGATGGTGTCGACGCCGATCTCGAGGGCGCGCTTCCACGCGGGCGGGGTGTTCTCGGGGAACAAGGCGCGTGCCCCGCGATGACCTTGCAGGTCGAAGGATTGGGCGGCCGCGGAGACAACGGCGAGCCCCGCTAAAAGCGCTACCAGGTGACGGATCATGGAATTCCCAGCGAAGATCGGCGGGACATTCTAGCCGGCTGGCGACCCTGCCGCAGCAGGATCTCGCGCCCCGCCATCACTCCTTCACCGCCCCCGTCATCCCGGAGACGTAGTGCTCGACAAAGAAGGAATACAGCACCGCCACCGGCAGGGACCCGAGCAGCGCCCCCGCCATCAAGGCGCCCCAGTGGTACACGTCGCCCTCGACCAGCTCGGTGATCACGCCCACCGGCACCGTCTTC
>JBDSRZ010000018.1:0-19694 GCA_039929025.1 Usitatibacter sp.
AGATGGTCGCGTCCAACTCCCTGCTGTGGGGCTCGGAGAAGACCATCCGTCGCGGCAACCACGAAGGCGAGGTGGAGCCCAAGGTGATCCAGATCGCGGGCTCCGACCCGGCGATGATGGCCGAGGCAGCGCAGTACAACGTGGACAGCGGCGCCCATATCATCGACATCAACATGGGTTGCCCGGCGAAAAAGATCTGCAACGTCGCCGCGGGCTCCGCGCTCCTCAGGGACGAGCCGCTGGTGGCGGCGATCCTGGCGGCCGTGGTGCGGGCGGTGAAGGTCCCCGTGACCCTCAAGATCCGCACCGGCTGGAGCAGGGAAACGCGCAATGCGCTGCGCATCGCGCGCATCGCCGAGGATCACGGCATCCAGTCGCTCGCGATGCACGGCCGCACGCGCGCCTGCATGTACACGGGCGATGCCGAGTACGACACGATCCGCGCGGTGAAACAGTCGGTGCGCATCCCGGTGGTTGCCAACGGCGACATCACCACACCGGAGAAAGCAAAGTTCGTGCTCGAATACACCGGCGCCGACGCGGTCATGATCGGCCGTGCCGCCCAGGGGCGTCCATGGATCTTCCGCGAGATCGAGCATTTCCTGTCGACCGGCGAGCATCTGCCGCCGCCGTGCGTGGATGAGATCCGCGCGGTCCTCATCGGCCACCTGCACGACCTTTACGGTTTCTACGGCTACGAGCGCGGCGCGCGCGTCGCCCGCAAGCACATCAGCTGGTACACCAAGGGGCTGAAGAATTCCGCGGTGTTTCGCGCCCGGATGAACACGCTGGACGACGCGAACCTGCAGCTGGCCGCTGTGGCCGAGTTCTTCGGCGGCCTGTTGGAGCGCTCGCGCGAGCTCGAATATGCGGATGAAGGCGAGGTCGCCATTGCAGCCTAAGCACAAGACCGAACGGCCGGATGTCCGCGATAACGAGCTGTCGTCCACCGTGCGCAAGGTCATGCGCCAGTACTTCAAGGACCTGGATGGCGAGAAGGCCTCCGGCATCTACAACATGGTCGTGAGCGCGGTGGAAAAACCGATGCTCGAGGTGGTCATGTTCCAGGCGCAGGGCAACCAGACCCGCGCCGCCGAGCTCCTCGGCATGAACCGCAACACGCTGCGCAAGAAACTGCAGCAGCACGGGCTGGATTGACGGCGTGAGCCGTCGTCCCCGCGAGGGCGGGGACCCAATTGGACTCCCGCCTTCGCGGGAGCGACCAGAAAAAATGGAAAACCACCTCATCAAGATCCGCCGGGCGCTGCTGAGCGTCTCCGACAAGAATGGCGTGGTGGGGCTCGCCCGCTCGCTCCTCACCCATGGAGTCGAGATCCTCTCCACCGGCGGCACCGCGCAGCTCCTCAGGCTGAACGGCTTGGTAGTGACCGAGGTGTCGCAGATGACCGGCTTTCCGGAAATGATGGAGGGCCGGCTGAAGACCCTCCACCCAAAGGTGCATGGCGGCATTCTCGCTCGCCGCGACCGGCCCGACCACCTGCGCTCGATGGGGGAGCACGGCATTCCGCCGATCGACATGGTGGTGGTGAACCTCTATCCCTTCGAGCGGACGGTGGCGAAGCCCGGCTGCTCGATGGAAGACGCGATCGAGAATATCGACATCGGCGGCCCGGCGATGGTGCGCGCGGCGGCCAAGAACCACGCCTTCGTGGCGGTGGTGACCGATCCCGCCGACTATCCTTCGCTCATCGCCAGGATGAAGGCGAGCGGCGGCGCCCTCGGCTTCGCCGAGCGTTTCGCGCTCGCAGCCAGGGCGTTCAGCCACACGGCGGAATACGACGGGATGATCTCCAATTGGCTCACCGCCCGCGATCCGGACGGCAAGCCGCGGGAATTCCCCGATCGCCTGAGCTTCCAGTTCCGGCTGGCGCAGAGCCTGCGCTACGGCGAGAACCCCCACCAGGCGGCGGCTTTCTATGTGGAGCGCGCGCCTCCGCACGGCGCGATCGCCGGCTTCGCCCAACTGCAGGGCAAGGAGTTGAGCTACAACAACATCGCCGATGCCGACGCCGCGTGGGAATGCTGCCGCACGTTCGACGTGCCGGTGTGCGTGATCGTGAAGCACGCGAATCCGTGCGGGGTCGCCATCGCCGAGACGCCGCTCGCGGCCTACCGCAATGCGTTCATGACCGACCCCACGTCGGCCTTCGGGGGCATCATCGCCTTCAACCGCCCGCTGGACGGCGCCACGGCCGAGGCGATCTCGAAGCAGTTCGCCGAGGTGGTGATCGCCCCCGCCTTCGACGAGGACGCGCGCCGCGTGATGCGCGCCAAGCAGAACGTGCGTCTCCTTACCCTCGATGCGGCCCACGACATGAACCGGCTCGAGATGAAGCGGGTGGGCGGCGGGCTCCTGGTGCAGACTGCGGATGCCTTCGACATGGCGCAGCTGCGCGTCGTCACCCGGCGTGAGCCCACGCGCACCGAGATGAACGACCTGGTGTTCGCCTTCCGCGTCGCCAGGTTCGTGAAATCCAATGCGATCGTCTTCTGCAAGGCGGGTATGACGCTTGGCGTCGGCGCGGGCCAGATGAGCCGCGTCGACTCGACGCGCATCGCCGCGATCAAGGCGAAGAACGCGGGCCTCACCCTGCGCGGGTCGGTCGTGGCCTCCGATGCGTTCTTCCCCTTCCGAGACGGCCTCGACGTCGTCGCCAACGCGGGCGCCCGCTCGGTGATCCAGCCCGGCGGCAGCGTGCGCGACCCCGAGGTGATCGCCGCCGCCGACGAGCACCGCATGGCGATGGTGTTCACCGGGATGAGACACTTCAAGCACTGAGTCTGTCGCCCCGTTGAAGAACGGGGCCAGATGCATCGCGAGTAGCGAATTGGGCCCCGGCCTTCGCCGGGGCGACGAGGGGAGGAATGAAGATCCTGGTCATCGGCTCAGGCGGCCGCGAGCACGCGCTGGCGTGGCGACTCGCCCAGTCGCCCAAGGTCTCGCGCGTCTTCGTGGCCCCGGGCAACGCGGGCACGGCGCGCGAGGACGGTCTCCACAACCTGGACCTCCACACCATCCCCGAATGGGTCCGCTTCGCCAAGGCCGACGGCATTCACGCAACGGTCGTGGGTCCGGAAGCACCGCTCGCGGCCGGCGCCGTCGATGCCTTCCGCGCCGAGGGCCTGCGTGTCTTCGGCCCGACGAAGGCCGCGGCACAGCTCGAGGCGTCGAAGGACTTCGCCAAGCGCTTCATGGCGCGCCACGCGATTCCCACCTCGCGCTACCAATCGTTCTCGCAGGCGAATGCGGCCCACGAGTATGTAGACCAGCAAGGCACGCCGATCGTGGTCAAGGCCGACGGCCTTGCCGCCGGCAAGGGCGTGGTGGTCGCCGCGACCGCCGCCGAGGCGCACGAGGCGATCGACATGATGCTCGCCGGCAACAAGCTGGGTGACGCCGGTCACCGTGTCGTGATCGAGGAATTCATGCAGGGCGAGGAGGCGAGCTTCATCGTCATGGTCGATGGCCGCAACGTCCTGCCGCTGGCCTCGACCCAGGACCACAAGCGCATCTTCGAGGGCGACAAGGGCCCGAACACCGGAGGCATGGGCGCGTACTCGCCTGCGCCGGTGGTGACGCCGGAGGTGCACCACCGGGCAATGAGCGAGATCGTGCTGCCGGTGGTGAAGGGGATGGCTGCCGAGGGCACGCCCTACTCGGGCTTCCTCTATGCGGGCCTGATGATCGACGCGGCGGGCGCGCCACGGGTGGTGGAATTCAACTGCCGCCTGGGCGACCCCGAGACGCAGCCGATCCTCATGCGCCTGAAGAGCGACCTCCTCACCCTGGTCGATCACGCCATCGACGGCAACCTCGACCAGGTCGAAGCCGAGTGGGATCGCCGCGCCGCGCTGGGCGTGGTGCTGGCGGCCGCAGGCTATCCCGACACGCCGCGCAAGGGCGACGAGATCACCGGCCTCGCGAAAGCGGACACCGACGTGCACATTTTCCACGCCGGTACCGCGCTGAAGGACGGCAAGGTCGTCACCAACGGCGGCCGCGTGCTATGCGTGACCGCGCTGGGCGACAAGGTGAAGATCGCCGCCGAGCGCGCCTACGAAGCGGCCGACAGGATCCGCTTCGACGGCATGCAGTTCCGCCGCGACATCGGTTATCGCGCCTTCGGGCGTCGATAGGGCGATGCCGGTGAATTCGGCTGCCGTCCGCGAGTACCTCCTCGGCCTGCAGGATTCGATCGTGGCGCGCGTGCAAGCCCTCGACGGCGGTATCTTCTCTCGCGACGACTGGCAGCGTGCCGAGGGTGGCGGAGGCATCTCCCGCATGCTCGAGGGCGGAGCGCTCCTGGAGCGCGCCGGTGTCGGCTTCTCCCACGTGACGGGCACGAAGCTGCCGCCCTCGGCCAGCGCGCACCGTCCCGAGATTGCCGGGCGACCGTGGGAGGCGATGGGTGTGTCGCTGGTCTTCCACCCGCGCAATCCGTACGTGCCGACGGTGCACATGAACGTGCGCTTCTTCATGGCGCGTGGTCGCGAAGCGCCGTCAGAGTCTGAAGACGTCTGGTGGTTCGGCGGCGGCATGGACCTCACGCCCTATTACGGTTTCGAAGAGGATTGCTCCCACTTCCATCGCGCCAATCGCGATGCGCTCGCGCCATTTCCCGGACTTCATGAGCGATTCAGGAAGGCCTGCGACGCCTACTTTTTCCTGAAGCACAGGAACGAGCCGCGCGGCATCGGCGGCACCTTCTTCGACGACTTCAGCGAGCAGGGTTTCGAGCGCAGCTTCGGCGTGATGCAGGCGATTGGAAATGCGTTCCTGCCGGCGTACGTGCCGATCGTCGAGCGCCGCCGCGACACGTCCTACGGCGAGCGCGAGCGCGACTTCCAGGCCTACCGCCGCGGCCGCTACGTCGAGTTCAATCTGGTGTGGGACCGCGGCACGCTCTTCGGCCTGCAGTCGGGCGGGCGCGCCGAGTCCATCCTCATGTCTTTGCCGCCGCTGGTCAAATGGCGCTACGACTGGAAACCCGAGGCGGGATCCCCGGAGGGGCGCCTCTACTCCGACTTCCTCATCGCGCGCGACTGGCTATAGGAGCCGCTCCCGGCTCGGGGCCCAAGGCTCCGGACTTCACACGCCCTCCAGCAGGATGAGCCGCCCGTCGCTGTTGGCGCGGCGCATCCCTTTGGGTTTCTCGTATTCCGGGGAGTCCCACCACTTCGTCGCCGCCTCGACGGTCGGGAATTCGATGATGACGCGGCGCGACTCGGGCCAATCCCCCTCCAGCACCTTGGCGTTGCCGCCGCGCACCAGGAACTTGCCGCCGTACTTCTCGATGGTCGCCGGAACGACCGCGGTGTAGGCCTTGTAGCCCTCGGGGTTGGTGATGTCGACCTCGGCGATCACGTACGCGGCCATCGTGCGGTCCTTTCGGGTGTGGATGGAATCAGAGCTTCTCGTAGGCGACCTGCACCGGCTCGGTACCGTAGATCTTCTCCAGGCGGCGCACGATGAAATGCCCGCGTGCCATGTCCTGGTAGTGGCCGATGAAGAGCGTGTTGATGAGGGCGCCGCCGGCCGCGCCCAGCACCGGCACCATCTGTGCCGCGGCCTTCTGCGACACCACGATGCCGAAACGCGACGCGATGAGCGCGATCAGCCGCAGCAGCGCCGGGGCGCCGCCCTTCGACATGCCCTTTTCGGCGAGATACCTCGCCGCCTCGGTGACCGCGGTGGCGAGCGCGGAGCGCGCGGCGAAATAGCCCGACTCGGCGGCGTTGTCGCGGGCGTCGCGCGTGCTGCCGAGCGCGAACACCGTGAGGCATGCGAGCTTGGTATCGATATGGCGGGGGTCTTCGCCTGCGGCCGCGGCGATGTCGGCGATCGAGCGCAGGATGAGGGTGGTCGAGACCGGGAGCTCGATCGCGATCGCGGCGATGCCGAATGCGCCGCCGATCGCGCCGGAGGTGGCCGCGCCCCATTTGTGCATGCGATCGCTCGAAGACCTGGGCTTCCCGCCGCCCAGCGATTTCACCGCCACGTCGAGAGCCTTCATCAGCGCGGCTTCCGTGGCGGCGTGGACGGTCTTCTGCACCTTCGCGGGCAGCATCTTCATGCCCTTCTCGATCGGCGAGCCCAGCGTCGCCGAGAGCTTGGCCGCGAGGCCCGGGTTCTCCAGGATCGCATGGGCGCGCTTCAGGTCTTCGAGGTCAGCCTTCGAGATCATGGTGGCCTTGTCATGTGTAGTGAGTGTAAGCCACGTGTCGCCCGCTTTACTCGCCCAGGTAGGCCTCGCGGATGCGGGGATTGTCGAGGAGCGAGCGGGCGTCGCCTGAGAGCGCGACCGTGCCGCCCTCCAGCACGTAGCCCCGATGGCTCGCTTCGAGCGCGAGGCGCGCGTTCTGCTCCACCAGCAGGAGCGTCACGCCCTCGGCGGCGATAGTGCGGATCACCTGGAAGATGCGCTCGACCATCAGAGGGGCGAGTCCCATGCTTGGCTCGTCCAGCAGCAGCAGGCGCGGCCTGCCCATGAGCGCGCGGGCGATGGCGAGCATCTGCTGCTCGCCGCCGGAAAGAGTGCCCGCTACCTGGGTGCGGCGCTCCTTCAAGCGCGGGAAGAGGGTGAAGGCGCGCTCGATGTCGCTCGCCACCGACGCGGCGTCCTTGCGAGTGTAGGCGCCCATCGCGAGGTTCTCCTCGATGGTGAGCTGGGCGAAGACGCCGCGTCCTTCGGGGACGAGCGCAATGCCGCGGCGCGCGATCTCATGCACGCGCAGGCCCGAGATCTCCGCGCCGTCATAGCGCACATGGCCGCCGGCGGGGCGGACGAGCCCGGTGATCGCCCTGAGGGTGGTGGTCTTGCCCGCGCCGTTCGCGCCGATGAGGCACACCAGCTCGCCCTCATTCACCTCGAGATCGATGCCCTTCACCGCGCGGATGCCGCCGTAGGCGACCTGGAGGCTCTCCAGCGCGAGGAGACTCATGCGTGCCTGGCGTCGGTCTTCGTGGCCCCGGTGCCCAGATAGGCCTCGATGACCCTGGGATCCTTCTGCACGTCCCGCGGCAGGCCCTCGGCGATGCGCCGCCCGTAGTCGAGCACCAGGACGCGGTCGCAGAGGCCCATGACCAGCTTCACGTCGTGCTCGATGAGCAGCAGCGTGATGCCGTCGCGGCGGATGGATTCGAGGAGCTTCCTCAGTTCCAGCTTCTCGGTGGCGTTCATGCCCGCCGCCGGCTCGTCGAGGGCGAGGAGGCGAGGGTCGGTGGCGAGCGCCCGCGCGATCTCCAGGCGGCGCTGGTCGCCGTAGGAGAGGTGCTTGGCGAGCTCGTCGCCGCGATCGGCGATGCCGACGTAATCGAGCAACTCGCGGGCGCGCTTCTCGATCGCCGCCTCCTCCGCGCGCGTGGCGGCGCCGCGGAAGATGGCGCCCACCACGCCGGCGCGCGTGCGCACGTGGCGCCCGATCATCACGTTCTCGAGTGCCGATAGGTTGGCGAAGAGCCGGATGTTCTGGAAGGTCCGCGCGATCCCGAGGGCGGCGATCCGGTCCGGCGTGATGTCGCGCAGCTCCCGGCCCTCGAAGCGGAAGCAGCCCTCGTCCTGGCGGTAGAGGCCGGTGAGCACGTTGAAGAGCGTGGTCTTTCCCGCGCCATTGGGACCGATCAGGCCGAAGATCTGGCCACGCTCGATGCGCACGTCGACTTCGGAGAGCGCGGTGAGGCCACCGAAGCGCTTGGTGATGCCGACCGCCTCGAGGATCGAAGCGGCTTCGGCGGCGGCGGAAACGGCGCTCATCGCACCGCCTCGGGTCGCGCGAGCTCGCGCTTACGCACCGCGGAAGGAAAGATCCCCGCGGGACGGAAGAGCATCATCACCACCATCGCGAGCCCGAAGAGCAGCATGCGGATCACCTCGGGGTCGATGATCGAGCGGCCGAACATCCAGCGCTGCGCGGGCTCGACCGTGTAGCGCAGGATCTCCGGCACGAAGGAGAGCAGCACCGCGCCCAGCACCACGCCCCAGATGTTGCCCATGCCGCCCAGCACCACCATCGAAAGGACCATGACGCTCTCGGTGAGGATGAAGCTCTCCGGGCTGATGAAGCCCTGGATCGCCGAGAACATGCCGCCGGCCACGCCACCGAAGGACGCGCCCATCGCGAAGGCGAGGAGCTTCATGTGCGTGGTGTTGATCCCCATCGAGCGTGCGGCGAGCTCGTCCTCGCGAATCGCCTCCCAGGCACGGCCGATGCGCGAGTCCTGCAGCCGCAGGTTCACGACGATCACGATCACCAGGACCGCGAGGAGGAAGTAGTAGTACTTGATCGTGCCCGACATCGCCAGGCCACCCAGCTGCGTGGTGCTGCCGAAGTCCATGCCGAAGAAGCGGATCGGGTCGATGGTGGTGATGCCCTTGGGACCGTTGGTGAGGTTGAAGGGCTCGGAGAGGTTGTTCAGGAAGATACGGACGATCTCGCCGAAGCCGAGGGTCACGATCGCGAGGTAGTCGCCGCGCAGCTTGAGGGTCGGGGTGCCCAGCAGCACGCCGAAGAAACACGCCACCGCCGCGCCGATCGGCAGAATCGCCCACCACGGGAGGTGCAGGCCGAAGTGGGGCGAGGCGAGCAGCGCGTACACATAGGCACCGACCGCGTAGAAGGCGATGTAGCCCAGGTCGAGCAGCCCGGCGAAGCCAACGACGATGTTGAGGCCCAGAGACAGCAGGACGAACAGGATGGCGAGGTTGGTGATGCGCACCCACGCGGTGCCCGCCATCGCAAGAACGAACGGAAGCGCGACCAGGGCCGCGGCGATCAATGCGAGGCCGATCCATTTCGCGCGGGGATGGCGTCGCAGCAGGGTCATCGCATCCATTCGACATCAAACCTTTGGAACACGGATGAATCGGATAAGGGCGGATGAAACGGATACTTCACTTGCCAAAGGGCGATACCACCCGCTGGATATCGATGCGTGGGCGACCGAAGTTGATGACCAGACCGGTCTCCAGGCCCGTCGCACGCAGGTAATTCAAGCACTGTGCACGGTGGATGCTTTCCAGGCTCGGGACGGCCTTGAGCTCGACAACCACCTCGTTGTCGACCACGAGATCCGCCTGATAGATGCCCACGATTTCCCCGCGATAGCGCACTTCCATCTGCTTTTGCTGCACCACTCGATGACCGGAGTACCGCAACTCGATCGCAAGCGCATTCTCGTAGACCTTCTCGAGGAAACCCGACCCCAACGTGTTCGCCACCGCATACGCGGCACCGATCACTGCGGAGGAAATCTTTGTTTCGCCCAACAGAGTATCCGTGTTCATCCGCCGTTATCCGTTTCATCCGTGTTCCAAAGGTTTGCTGCCCGCATCACTCACCAACGCAAACCTAGGCACGGTCGCCGACACGCTCGCCCAGCAATCCCTGCGGCCGGAAGACCAGCACCAGGATCAGCACGATGAACGCGTAGACATCCTTGTAGTTGCTCCCGAAGAGGCTCGATTCCGGGCTCGCCTTGCACACCTCGGTGAACCCGGGCAGGAACGCATCCAGCAGGCACACGTTGGTGAAGTCGCCGACATACCCCGCGCCGAGCGCCTCGATCAATCCCATCAGGATCCCGCCCAGCACCGCGCCCGCGATGTTGCCGATTCCGCCCAGCACCGCGGCGCTGAACGCCTTCAATCCCAGCAGGAAACCCATCTGGTAGTGCGCGATGCCGTAGTAGGTCCCGACCATCACGCCGGCCGCGGCGCCGAGCGCCGCACCGATCACGAAAGTGAAGGAGATCACCGCGTTGATGTCCACGCCCATGAGCCCCGCGACTTGCGGATTCTGCTGCGTGGCCCGCATCGCGATGCCAATCTTTGTGCGATACACCAGCGCGATCAGCCCTGCCATCATCGCCACCGAGGTGACGATGATCGCGATCTGGATGTTGGAGATCGCGGCGCTCGACTCCGTGTTGCCGAGGTGGAAGAGCTTGAGCTCGATGATCTGCGGGAAGGCGATGATGTTGCGGCTCCAGACGAGGAGCGCCAGGTGCTGGAGGATGATCGAGACGCCGATCGCGGTTATGAGGGGTGCGAGGCGAGGCGCGTTGCGAAGCGGCCGATACGCGACGCGCTCCACGGTGTAGCCCACCGCCATGCACACCGGCACTGCCGCGAGGATGCCGATGCCCACGATGACCAGTGGCGGCATGCCCGAGGGCGCGAGCGCCACGATCACCGAAAACGCCACCATGCAGCCGATCATCACCACCTCGCCGTGGGCGAAGTTGATCAGCTGGATGATCCCGTAGACCATCGTGTAGCCCAGGGCGACGACGGCGTAGACGCAGCCGAGCGTCAGGCCATTCACGATCTGCTGCAGGAAGGTGTCCACGCGGGGATTCTAGCCGGACCGGGTCCCGTGCAAACAAAAACGGCACCGTTTCCGGTGCCGTTCGAAGTCCGGTTGCCCGGCTTTTCTTGTTATTTCTTATTTCTTCTTTTCGTCTTTCCTGGGCTCCTCCTTCTTCGCCTCATCCTTCTTCGGTTCAGCGGCCGGGGCCGCCGTGGCAGCGCCAGCAGCAGGGGCCGCGGTGGCGGGTGCGGCATCCATCTTGAACGGGGTGGTGACGCCGCCCTTCACGATCGCGACCGGTTTCACCTTGCCGCCCTCGAGCTTGAAGATCGTCATCTCGGCGTCCTTGCGGTCGCCCTTGGCGTCGAACTCGACTTTGCCGGTTGCGCCGGTGAAGGACACGTTGAACAGCTCCGGACCGAACTTCGCCGGGTCGGTGCTGTTGGCCTTCTTCATCGCTTCGAACACCGCCGTGGTGGCGTCGTAGAAATACGGCGCGTACTGCTTGATCTCGCCGTACTTGCCGGTGAAGGCGCCGACGAAGTCCTTGCTGGCGGCTTCGCGCGGCAGGCCCGCCTGCGAGCACACCATGCCCTCGGCGGCCGCCCCGGCGAGCTTGCCCATCTCGTCGGTGCACGCGCCGTCGCCGAAGGCGAAGGTCGCCTTGATGCCGAGCTCGCGCGCCTGCTTGAGCATCGGGCCGCCGGTGGCGTCCATGCCGCCGTGGAACACCACATCGGGCCTCTTCGCCTTGATCTTGGTGAGGATCGCCTTGAAATCGGTTTCCTTGTCGGTGGTGCGCTCGCGCCCGACGATCGTGACCTTGGCGGCCTTGAGGGTCTTCTCGACCTCGTTGGCGATGCCCTCGCCGTAGGCGGTCTTGTCGTCGATGATCGCGACCTTCTTGCCCTTCAGCTCGTTGGCGATGTAGGAGGCGATCGCCGGGCCCTGCTGGTCGTCGCGGCCGACGGTGCGGAACACCGTCTTCATCCCGCGCTCGGTGACGGCGGTGTTGGTGGCCGAGCCCGAGATCATCGGGATGCCGGCCTTGCTGTAGATCTCGGAGGCGGGGATGGTCACGCCCGAGTTCAGGTGGCCGATGACGGCGGCGACCTTGGCGTCGACGAGCTTCTGCGCGACGGTGGTGCCGATCTTGGGATCGGCCTGGTCGTCCTCGCTCATCATCTTGAAAGTGACCGGCTTGCCGTCGATAGTCATCTTCTTGTCGTTGGCTTGAGCGACCGCGAGGGCGACGCCGTTCTCGTCGTCCTTGCCGAGGTGCGCGATCGAGCCCGTGAGCGGGCCGGCGTGAGCGATGGTGACGGTGACACCGGCGGGGGCGGCGGGCTTGGCCGGCTCGGCGGCCTTCTTGGGCGCTTCTTTCTCACCGCAGGCGGTGAGGCCGAGGGCGAGCGCCACGGCGAGGCTCAGGGAATGGGAGCGCTTCATTCGAACTCTCCTGGAAATCGGGGTTGGGGATGCAAGTCGGCACCCAAGGGTGCCGGGAAGGGCGCAATTATGGGTAGGCGCTTGATCCATGTCAATTTTGGCGCCAACGAGAAAGCCGGCGCGTGGCCGGCTTGCGGGAATTTGGATCCCGGCCAGACGCCGGGATGACGCTAGCGCAGCGTTATTTCTGCGACAGGATCCACTTCACGAGGGTCTTGATGTCGTCCTCCTTCACGCCGGCGTTGGGCGGCATGGGGACCTGCCCCCAGGTGCCGACGCCCCCATTCTTCACCTTGTCGACCAGCATCGCCTCGGCCTTGGGGTTGCCCTTGTACTTGGCTGCCACCTCCTTGAACCCCGGGCCCACGACCTTCTTGTCGACTGCGTGGCAGGCGGTGCAGCCGCTCTTCGTCGCAAGGTCGGGGCTCGCGAGGCTGGGCGCGGCGGCGAGGGAGAGGCCGAGTGTGGCGAGGATGGCGAGGGGCTTCTTCATTGCGGGGCTCCTGGGGTGTTCGTAATGGGGGAAGGCGCGATTGTCGGCAAGTCCAGCGATTCCCGCAATTTTTCCGGCGAATCGAGCGGCGGCAGGCAGGTAACGCCCTCGCACAGCCATGCGTTGACCTTGTCGGTGACGGGCTTCGCCAGCGGGGGCGGTAACGGGGCCGTACCCATGGGGATGAAGAGAGCGATCGTCGCGGGCATGTACGCGCGGTCGAGAAGCTCGCGCCACGGCGTGAAGGCGTCCTGCGCACCCGTGACGATCAGCGTGCGCGGCGGTTCGATCTGCTCCTCGAGCGCCGCGAGCAGGCTGCCGAAGCCCATGGGCTGGCCCTCCATCTGCGGCCAGAAGTGCGCGACCGCGGCCGCGGCGGCGTCGGAGAACCGGGTCTCGCCGCTGATGAACGCGAGCCGATGCAGGGCGAGCGCCGCGATGCCGTTTCCGGAGGGCGTCGCATGGTCGGCGCCGGGTTTCGGGCGGTGGATGAGGTGCTCGTGGTCGTGCGCGGTGAAGAAGAAGCCGCCGGCCTCGCGATCGAGGAAGTGGTCGAGCAGCGTGTCGCCGAGCTCCGTCGCCCACTCGAGGTCGCCGGGCTCGAAGCGCGCCTGCAGGCATTCGAGCAGCGCCGCCAGCAGGTACGCGTGATCGTCCAGGTATGCGGCGAGGTGCGCGCGCCCATCCTTGTAGGTGGCGAGCAGGCGGCCGTCTTTCCAAAGGCTCGCTCGAATGAACCCGAGCGCAAGCCGTGCCGAATCCAGCCATTCCTTGCGCCCGAGCGCGCGCGCCGCACGCGCCATCCCGGCGATCATCAGCGCATTCCACGAGGTGAGGACCTTCTCGTCGCGCCCGGGGCGGATGCGCATTTCACGCGCCGCACGCAGCTTGTGGCGTGCCGAGTCGAGCAGCACCTCGGCGGTTCCTTCGGGCACTTCCAGCAAGCGCGCCACTTCCGCCATCGGGTGCGCCATCACCAGGTGCCAGGCGTGGCCCTCGAAGTTGGCGGGCTGGTCCAGGCCGAGGGCGAGCGAGGCGACGGGAAGCTCGTCCGCGGACAGCAGGGCACGCACCTCTTCCTGCGTCCAGACGTAGAACTTGCCCTCTTCGTTCTCGGAGTCCGCGTCGAGCGAGGAGTAGTAGCCGCCCTCGGGCGATTGCATCTCGCGCATCGTCCATTCGGCGGTCTCCACGCAGGCCTTCTCGAACAACGGATCGCGGGTGATCGTCCACGCGTCGGCGTACAGGCGCAGCAACCAGCCGTTGTCGTAGAGCATCTTCTCGAAGTGCGGGATCGCCCAGCGCGCATCCACGCTGTAGCGCGCAAAGCCGCCCCCCACCTGGTCGTAGATGCCGCCCTCGGCCATGCGCCGCAGGGTGAGGAGCGCCATGTCGAGGGCGGGGCGATCGCGGGTCGCCGCGTAACGGCGCAGCAGCAGCTCGATGGAATCGGGATGCGGAAACTTGGGCGCGGCGCCGAATCCGCCGTGCTTCGCGTCGAAGGATCGCGCGAGGAAGTTGGCCGCATCGTCGAGAGGCTCGCGCGAGAATTGCGACGGATGCGCCGTCATGCCGCGCGGGCCGGTGCGCGCCAGTGCCTGCGCGACTTGCGAGCCCTGCTCGCGGACCTCGTCGCCGTTGTTGTCGTAGAACTCCCGCACGCGGCGCAGCAGCTCCGCGAACCCCGGGAGTCCGTAACGCGCGGCCGGCGGGAAATATGTCCCGCCGAAGAACGGCAGCTGGTCGGGCGTAAGGAACATCGTGAGGGGCCAGCCGCCGTTCCTCTGCGTGAGGAGCGCTTGCGCCGCCTGGTAGATCTGGTCGATGTCGGGGCGCTCTTCGCGGTCCACCTTGATGTTCACGTAGAGGTCGTTCATCACCCCCGCCGTCGCCTCGTCCTCGAACGACTCGTGGGCCATCACGTGGCACCAGTGGCAGGCGCTGTAGCCCACCGAGAGCAGGATCGGCTTGCCGGTGCGCTTCGCCTCCGCGAGCGCCTCCTCGCCCCACGGATACCAGTCGACCGGGTTGTCGGCGTGCTGCTGAAGGTACGGACTGGTTTCGTGGGCTAGGCGATTGGGCATCGGGGTGCTGACGGGCAACAAACCTTTGGAACACTGATGAACACGGATAGTGACGGATGAACGCGGATAAGAAAGGGGACTGGATCACCGATAGTCCACGAATCGCCCGAAAGGTTTTATCCGCTCTTATCCGTTTCATCCGTGTTCATCAGTGTCCCCGTCCTGGCTTGCCGCACGGCGAGGGGAACACGTACAAACCCGAGAATCAGCGCGCAGCCGAGAAGAATGATCGCGCATCCCACTACGCGGCCCGGCGTCAGCGGCTCGCCCAGGAAGGCGACACCCCAGATCATCCCGAACACCGGCACGAGAAGGGTCACGGTGCTCGCCTTGACCGGGCCGAGGTCCGCGATCAGGCGGTAGTAGTAGATGAAGGCGACGGTCGTGGATACGACGGCCAGCGCGACCACGGCGATCCATGCATTCCCCGGGACGCTTTCAAGATTGCGATCCATCGGCGTGAAGGGCAGGAGGACCAGCGCGGCGAGGAGCAATGTCCATGCGGAGGTGGCGACGGGCGCGGCGCCGCGCAGGCGCACGCGGCTGAAGACGATGTTGATGCCGTAGAGCATCGTCGCGGCTACCGACATCGACGCTGCGAGGAGCTCCTTGCCCGTCATCGGCGAGGGCGTCCATCCCACCAGCACCGCGGTGCCGGCGATCGACAGCGCGATGCCCGCGGCCTTGGGTGGCGTGATCGGGTCGCGGATCCAGATCGCGGCGACCACGGTGGTGAAGAGCGGCACCAGTGCGTTCAGGATCGACGCGGTGGAGGCGTCGATGGTGCGCACCGCCGCGGCGATCAGCATGAAGGGGAGGGCGGTGCCGATCACCGCGACCACCAGCCACGGGCGCCAGTGCGCACGCCAATCGGCCTTGCGACCGGCAATCACCATGAACGCTGCCAGCATCAGGCCGGCCAGCAGCACGCGCAGCTCGATCATCAGCGCCGGACCCAGGTGCGGCACCGCCACGCGCATGAAGAGATAAGACCCGCCCCACATCGCGCCAAGCGCCACCAGGCGCGCGAGGTCCTGCGGCCTCAAGCCAGCGATCTCTGCAGCACGCCTTCCAGCTCGAGGAGCTCACGCTTGCGTTCCAGTCCCCCGGCGTAGCCCGTGAGGCTGCCGTCCGAGCCGACGATGCGGTGGCAGGGAATCACGACGCCCACGGGGTTGCGGCCGGTGGCGGCGCCCGCCGCCCGCGCCTTGCCGGGAGCGCCCGCACGCCTCGCCAGCTCGGCGTAGGAAATGGTCTCGCCATAGGGCACGCGTGCGATCTCCCCCCAGACGCGCTGCTGGAACTGCGATCCACGCGGCGCGAGCGGGAGGTCGAAGCGGGTACGTGTTCCGGCGAAGTACTCGGCGAGCTGGGAGCCGCAAGCGCGCAGCGCCGGGTTGGCGGGGTCCTCGATCCACTCGCGGGCGACCCGGCGCTCGTACTTGGCGCCGACAAAGTCGACGTGGCGAATGCCATCGTCGTCGGCGATGGCGATCACGGGTCCCAGGGGCGAAGCGAAGCGGGCGTAACGGGTCATTGCAATTCCTCCAGCGATTTCCACAGGTGGATCAGCGCATAGGAGCGCCACGGCCGCCACGCCTCGGCGGCGTCGAGCGCGCGCTTGCCGGTGAGCTTCATCGCCTTCAGCGCCGCCACGTCGGGATGCGGGAAAGCGTCGGGCCACGCGAGCGCGCGCATGGCGATGTATTGCGCGGTCCAGGGGCCAACCCCCGGGAGCTCGGTGAGGGCGGCGAGTGTCGCGTCGACATCGGCCGAGGGGGCGAGGTGCAGTGCTCCCGATTCCACCGCGCGCGCAATCGCGACGATCGCGCGCGCCCGCGAGGCGATGATTCCGAGGCGCGCGACCGCGTCCTCGGTGAGAGTCGCGACGGTTGCCGGCGTCGGGAAGAGCGTATCCAGCCCGGGATGGCGCGTCTCGAACGGATCGCCGAATGCCTTCGCGAAGCGCGCGGCCACCGTCGTCGCGGCCTTCACCGTAACCTGCTGCCCGAGGATCGCACGCACCGCGACTTCGAATCCGTCGACCGCGCCGGGAAGCCTCAGGCCCGGGCGCGCCGCGGCGAGCGGGCCGAGCGCTGCCGCGATCTCGTCGGGCCGGCAACCCAGGTCGAAGAGGCTCTTCACACGCGCGAGCACCCCGGGCACCGCGGTCGCCAGGCTCGTGCTCATCGTGACGCGCAACGCAGGACGGCGAGGTGCGAGCGCCACCTGGATCCAACCCACCACGTCCTCGCCCCCGGGGCTCGCGCCGTCGCCCCCGGCTCTCGCACTGTCTGCCCCGGCTCTCGCGCTTTCGCCCCGGCGAGGGCCGGGGCCCAATCTCAGAGTCCTTCGATACTGCCGCGCATCGACTGCTTCCACGCCGGTGATGGCGCGCTTGGCGAGGAAGCCGAGCATTGCCTCCCAGTCGTACGGCGGCCGGAAGGCGAGGTCGAACTGCAGGTGGTCCGCGGGGCCGGCTCGGGTTCGCGAGCGGCGCAGTTCCCCAGGGCTCAGGCGGTATCGAGTGTGGAAGAGGTCGTTGAAGCGTCGCAGGCTCGCGAAGCCGCTCGCCATCGCGACGTCGAGCACCGCCATGTCGGTGTCGGTCAGCAGCCGCTTCGCGAGAAGCAGGCGCTGCGTCTGCGCGTACTCCACCGGCGCCACGCCGAACTCCTGCTGGAAGACACGCCGCAGGTGGCGGTCGGTGACGCCGAGCGCGAGCGCAAGTTCCGGAAGGCGCGCGTCGCCTAGGCGCCCATCCTCGATCATCCCCGCGGCCGACTGAGCGAGGCGGCGGTTCGCATCGACTACCGCATAGCCCGGCGCGAGCTCCGGGCGGCAGCGCAGGCAGGGGCGGAAGCCCTGCGTCTCCGCCGCCGCGGCGCTGGGGAAGAAGCGGCAGTTCACGCGGTTCGGCGTGCGCGCGGTGCATACCGGGCGGCAGTAGATCCGGGTCGTCGACACGCCCACGAAGAAGCGCCCGTCGAAGCGGCTGTCGTGGCTTCGAAGCGCGCGGTAGCACTGGTCGGCATCTAGCAACATGACGCCATTATCCGCTTGGCCCTTGCGCCTCGCTCGCTGTTTTCGGACATTCAACTCGGAGCTAGACAAGCCGGTAAATGGGGCAGGGACGTTGTCGCGGCGGTTGCTCCCTGCCCTCCGTCCAGGAGAAAGACGGCCGGGTCGAGAGGAACCCCAGGACTTTGGCGGCGAGCGCATCGTGGGGATGCATTACCGCGCGGCGCCGGAGGAGGCGCTCGAGGACCCCGAGGAAATGGCGCGCTGGGCTAGGCTCGCGTACGCAGCGGCGCTGCGCGCCGCCGCAGCCAAAGCCAGGAAAGCGCCAGCCCGGCGGAAGCGACCAGCGGCAAAGCCACGTAGTTGAGCGTCTGCCAGCCGGCTGCGTTCACCAGCACGCCCGAGGGTAGCGCCGCCATCGCCTGAACCGCGAAGATCGTCATCTCGTTCGCGCCCTGAGCCTTGGCCTTCTCCTCCGGGCGATAGGCTTCGGTGAGCAGCCCGCGGCTGCGTCGGGCGCCGGCTCGACGATCTTCAGATCGGCCGAATCGGGACAACGAAGCCATTTGCGGTCGCGCCGCCGCGAAATGGGAAAATAGCGCCAGCAGCGGGAACGCCGCGGCGCTCTGGGTCTTCTTCATGGACACCCCCGAATCCGAAAGGTACACGATGAACTACCGCCGTCTCGGCCGCTCCGGCCTCAAGGTGAGTGAATTTTCCTTCGGCTCCTGGGTCACCTACGGCAACCAGCTCGACCCGAACGCCGCGCTTGAGTGCATGGCGGCCGCGTGGGCGGAGGGCGTGAATTTCTTCGACAATGCCGAGGTCTACGCCTCGGGCAAGAGCGAGGAGATCATGGGCGAGGCGCTGAAGAAGCTCGCCTGGCCGCGGCTCAAGTACGTGGTCTCCACCAAGTTCTTCTGGGGGATCACCGACGGCCCTAACGAGAAGAACACGTTGAACCGCAAGTACCTGCTGCACGGCATCGAGCAGTCGCTGAAGCGCCTGCAGCTCGACTACGTGGACCTGGTCTACTGCCATCGCTCCGACCCGAACACGCCGATGGAAGAGACGGTGTGGGCGATGCACGACATGATCGAGCGCGGCCGCGCGCTCTATTGGGGCACGTCGGAGTGGAGCGCCGCCGAGATCGCGCAGGCGTGGGAGATCGCCGAGCGCCACCACCTGCACAAGCCGGTGATGGAGCAGCCGGAGTACAACCTCTTCCACCGCCGGCGGGTCGAAGTCGAGTACGCGCCGCTCTGCGACAAGATCGGCCTCGGGCTCACGACCTGGAGTCCGCTCGCCTCCGGGCTCCTCACCGGCAAGTACCGCAACGGCGTGCCGCCCGACAGCCGCGGCGCCATCCCGCGCATGCAGTTCCTGGTCAACGGGCTGACCGACAAGGCAAAGAATGTCGCCGTCGGGCGCCTCGAAGCGGTCGCGAAGGACCTGGGATGCACGCTCGCGCAGCTCTCCATCGCCTGGTGCGCGCGCAACCCGCGGGTCTCCACCGTGATCACCGGCGCCTCGCGCGTCTCTCAGGTGACGGAGAACCTGAAGGCTGCGGCGGTGCTGCCGAAGCTCACGCCGGAGGTGATGCAGCGGATCGAGGCGGCCACCGCGGGCTTGGCGGACGCGCAAGCTGCATGACTGACGTCGCCGCGCCGCCGGCGTGATCCTTTAGTATTCCTGCATGGCGGGGAATCTCTTCGTTGGCTGCGGCGCCGGGTTCTCCGGCGATCGAACCGACGCGGCCGCGCCGGTGGTGCGCACGCTGGCGGCCCGGGGCGCTCCCGCCTGCATCATCTTCGAGACGCTCGCCGAACGCACGCTCGCGCTGGCGCAGCTGGCGCGGCGGCGCGATCCCGGCGCCGGCTACGAGCCGCTGCTCGACCGCATCGTCACGCCGATCCTCGCCGAGTGCCAGGCGCGCGGCATCTGCATCGTGAGCAACTTCGGTGCCGCCAATCCACCGGCGGCCGCGCGGCGCATCCTCGGGATCGCCCGCGAGCAGGGGCTGCGTGCGCCGCGCATCGCGGTGATCCACGGAGACGACCTTTCGGGACCGGCCCATCGCGAGCTGCTGCGGCGCGAGTTGGGCGCGCGCATCGACGGCATCGATGTCGTGAGCGCCAATGCCTACCTCGGTGCGGAGACGATCGCCACGGCGCTGCGAGCGGGCGCGGAGATCGTGGTGGCGGGGCGTGTGGCCGACCCTTCGCTGGTGGTGGGTCCGGTGATGGCCCATTTCGACATCGCACCCGACGACTGGACGCGGCTCGGCCGTGCCACCATGGCGGGCCATCTCCTCGAGT
>JBDSRZ010000019.1:0-10453 GCA_039929025.1 Usitatibacter sp.
GGTTCGATCACCGGCGCGCCGAAGCGACGGGCAATGGAGATCATCGACGAGCTGGAGCCCCACCGGCGCGAGGTGTACTGCGGCGCCATCGGCTATCTCGCGCCCGGCGGCAGGATGGACATGAACATTCCGATCCGCACCACCCTTTGCGCCGGCGGCGAGCTGCGCTTCTACGCGGGCGGCGGCATCGTGGCGGACTCCACGCCCGAGGACGAGTTCGAGGAAACCGAGACCAAGATCGCCGCCATCCGGCGGGCGATCACGAATTTTTCCGGGGGGCATTACGGGGACGCAGATGGCCGCAGATGAAACGTAGATGGGCGCGGATTGATTTATGGAGTGGTTACGACGAGATGGCGATCCGCTCTTGCGGAGCAGATGAAATCGATGAAGTCCGAGCTGAGAAAAGAAATGATTGCGCGCCGTGATGCGCTTCCACGGGAAGAGCGCCAGCGCATCGCCGCGGCGCTCACCGAGGCGCTCGCGGCGCTGCCCCAATACGCCGCCGCGCGGTCGGTGCTCGCCACCATGGCGATCGGCAGCGAGTGGAACACGCGCGCCTTCCTCGACCGCGCGCGCGCGGAAGGAAAGACCGTGGTGCTGCCGCGGCTCACGCCGCCGCCGCGCCGGCTGGCATTGCACGCGGTCGAGGATCTCGACCGCCACCTGGTGCCGGGCGTCTGGAGCATCCCCGAGCCCGATCCCGGGCGCTGTCCGGCGTTCGACCTCGCCCAGGTCGACTTTGCCCTGGTGCCCGCGCTCGCGGTCGATCGCCAGGGCTATCGCCTCGGGTACGGGGCGGGCTACTTCGACCAGCTCCTCGCGGGCCGCGGCGCCGCGCCCTATTGCGTGACGGCGCTCGCCGCCGCTTTCGTAGTCGAATCGCTGCCGCACCAGGCGCACGACATTGCCGTGGATCTCGTGCTCGACGAGCGCGGCGCGGCGCACGACCGCAAGCGCGCATGAGCGCCCGCATCATCGACGGCAAGGCGATCGCGGCCCGGCTGCGCGCGGAACTCGCTGCGCGCGTGGCCGCCATCCAGGCCCGCGGGACGACGCCGGGGCTTGCCGTGGTGATCGTAGGCGATGACCCGGCGAGCAAGGTGTACGTGCGCGGCAAGGCCCGCGCCTGCGAGGATCTCGGGATGCATTCGCAGGTCCACGCGCTGCCCGCCGATACCAGCCAGGCGCACCTCATCGCGTTCGTGCGGCGATTGAACGAGGACGACCGCATCCACGGCATCCTGGTGCAGTTGCCGCTGCCCGGGGCGCTCGATTCCCGCGCGGTCATCGAGTCGATCGCGCCCGGAAAGGACGTGGACGGATTCCACTACCAGAACGTGGGCTCGCTGGTGGCGGGAGAGGCCGCCGCCTTCTATCCGTGCACGCCGGCGGGAGTGATGAAGATGCTGGCCCACGAGGGCGTCGCGATCGAGGGTGCGCATGCCGTGGTCGTCGGCCGCTCGACCATCGTCGGCAAGCCGATGGCGTTGCTGCTCCTGAATGCCGGCGCCACCGTCACCATCTGCCATTCGAAGACCCGCGATCTGGGCGCGATGACGCGCCAGGCGGACATCCTGGTCGCCGCGGTCGGCAGGGCGCGACTGATCGTTGCCGACATGGTGAAGCCGGGTGCGGTGGTCATCGATGTCGGCGTGAACCGCATGGCCGACGGCAAGCTCGCGGGAGACGTGGACTTCGCCTCCGTGGCCGAGGTGGCCGCGATGATCACGCCGGTTCCGGGCGGCGTGGGTCCGATGACGATCGCGATGCTGCTCGCCAATACGGTGAGCGCCGCCGAGCGCGCGGCGCCGCGCGTGTCCTCCGTGCAGGCGGGCAACTGATGCGCGCGAGTCCCTACGCGCAGGGCCTCGCCCGCAACGAGGCGAACTACACGCCGCTCACGCCGGTTTCCTTCCTCGCGAAAGCGGCGAGCGTCTACCCGGACCGCCTCGCCGTGGTCCATGGCACCGTGCGACGCACGTGGCGGGAGACCTGCGAGCGCAGCCGGCGGCTCGCCTCGGCGCTCGCGAAGCACGGCGTGAAGCGGGGCGACACGGTCGCGGCGATGCTGCCCAACGTCCCGGCGATGGTGGAGCTGCATTTCGGACCGGCGATGTTCGGCGCGGTGCTGAACACGCTGAACACGCGGCTCGATGCGGAGGCGATCGCCTTCATGCTCGACCATGGCGAGGCCCGGGTTCTCTTCACCGACAGGGAGTTCTCACCCGTCATTGCGAAGGCGCTCGAGATCGCAACGACCAGGCCGCTGGTGGTCGACGTCGACGACGCGCTCTTCGAGGGTGGCCGCGCCCTCGGCAGCATCGAGTACGAAACCTTCATCGCCGGCGGCGACCCGGACTTCGAATGGCGCCCGCCGTCCGACGAATGGGACGCGATCGCGCTCAACTACACCTCCGGCACCACCGGCAACCCGAAGGGAGTCGTCTACCACTATCGCGGCGCGTATCTCAACGCCGTCAACAACATCCTCGACTGGTCGATGCCGAAGCATCCGGTGTATCTGTGGACGTTGCCGATGTTCCACTGCAACGGCTGGTGCTTCAACTGGACGATCGCGGCGGCCGCGGGCACCAACGTGTGCCTGCGCAGGGTGGAGGCGAAGGCGATCCTCGAGTTGATCCGCGACGAGAAGGTGACGCACTACTGTGGCGCCCCGATCGTGCACTCGATGCTCCTCAACGCGCCGGCCGAGTGGCGCCGCGGGATCGACCACGAAGTCCACTGCCTGGTGGCCGCCGCGCCGCCGCCGGCCGCGGTGATCGAGGGCATGGGGCGCGTGGGCTTCGACATCACCCACGTGTACGGCCTTACCGAAACCTATGGGCCTGCGGCGGTCTGCGCAAAGCATCCCGAGTGGGCCGAACTCGAGCTCGAGGAGCGGGTGCGGCGCAACGGCCGCCAGGGCGTGGCCTACCTGCTGCAGGAAGGCATGGCGGTGATGGACCCCGCCTCGATGCGGGCGGTGCCCGCCGACGGCGAGACCATGGGCGAGATCATGTTCCGCGGCAACATCACCATGAAGGGCTACCTCAAGAACCCCACGGCGACCGAGGAAGCATTCGCGGGCGGCTGGTTCCACTCCGGCGACCTGGCGGTGATGCAGCCCGACGGGTACGTGAAGATCAAGGACCGCTCCAAGGACGTGATCATCTCGGGCGGTGAGAACATCTCGTCGCAGGAGGTGGAGGACGTGCTCCACGGCCATCCGGCGGTGATGATGGTCGCGGTGGTGGCGCAACCCGATACCAAGTGGGGCGAGACGCCGTGCGCCTTCATCGAGCTGAAGGAGGGAGCCTCGGCTTCGGCGGAGGAGATCCTCGAGTTCTGCCGCGCGCGCATGGCGCGCTTCAAGGCGCCCAAGTCCGTGGTGTTCGGCCCGCTCCCGAAGACCTCCACGGGCAAGGTCCAGAAGTTCCTGCTGCGCGAGCGTGCCCGGAGCAGCGCCTCGATCGAGTGACCGTGGTCGCGAAGCGCCGTCAATGAGAAAAATGGCCGCGAGGCGCTGTCTGACGAGAAAGAAAAATGACGATGCGTGAAGGCGCGGTGCGGTGCCTCGATCCGCACGGGTTCCACTGGATGCGGTACACGGAGTGGGGCGATGCCGCGAATCCCCGCGTGCTGGTGTGCGTGCACGGTCTCACCCGCAACGGGCGGGACTTCGATTACCTCGGGGAGCATCTCGCCGATGCCTACCGCGTGGTCTGTCCTGACGTGGCGGGCCGGGGCCGCAGCGACTGGCTGCGCGATCCGGTCGATTACAACTACCCCGTCTACCTCGGCGACATGGCGACCCTCATCGCCAGCCTTCATGCCGAGACCGTGGACTGGGTGGGGACCTCGATGGGCGGCATCATCGGCATGATCCTCGCGGGCCTGCCGGACTCGCCGGTGAGGAAGCTGGTGATCAACGATGTCGGCTGCCACATTCCCAAGGCCGCGATCGAGCGTATCGGGGAGTACGTAGGCCGCGAGCCGCTGTTCGATTCGATCGAGGAGCTCGAGGCGGCGATCCGCAAGACGAGCCCTTTCGGCGAGCTCACCGACGAGCAATGGCGCCACCTCGCGATCCATGTCGCCCGGATGGAGGACGGCAAGTGGCGCTTTCGCTACGACCCGGGCATCGGCAGGAACTTCCATGCGGTCGCGCCCGCCGACGTGGACCTGCGCCCCTACTGGAAGGCGGTGCACGGGCCGGTGCTGGTGATCCGTGGCGAAAACTCCGACCTGCTGCTGCCGCAGACGCTGGAGGAGATGCGGCTCCGGCCCCATACCGAATCGTTCCTGGTGCCGCGCACCGGGCACTGCCCGATGCTGATGAACGACGCGCAGGTGCATGCGGTGCGCCATTTCCTGTTGACGTGAAGCGCAGTTACGACGCCGTCGTCATCGGCGCGGGGCATAACGGCCTCGTCTGCGCCTGCTACCTCGCCGCGGCCGGGCTCCGGGTGTGCGTGCTCGAGCGGCGTGAGGTGGGGGGCGGCGCCGCGGTGACCGAGGAATTCCATCCGGGCTTTCGCAACTCCACGGCGAGCTACACCGTGAGCCTGCTGAATCCGAAGGTGATCCGCGACCTGCGCCTTGCCGAGCATGGGCTGCGGATCGTGGAGCGGCCGTTCGCCAATTTCCTGCCGCTATCGGACACGGAATACATCAAGGTGGGCGGAGGACTCGAGGCCACGCAGCGCGAGGTGGCGCGGTTCTCTCAAGCCGACGCGCAGGCGTTGCCGGCGTACTACCATCGCCTCGACCGCGTGGCCGACGTGCTGCGCGAGCTGATGCTGGAGACGCCCCCCAACGTCGGCGGCGGCCTCCCGGACCTCTTCCGCGCGTGGAAGGCGGGGCGCAGGATCAACGCGCTGCCGATGCAGGCCCGTCGCGACGTCCTCGACCTGTTCACGCTTTCGGCCGCCGATTGGCTCGACCGCTGGTTCGAGTCGGCTCCCATCAAGGCATGCTTCGGCTTCGACAGCGTCGTCGGGCACTTCGCGAGTCCGTATACCCCGGGCTCGGCCTATGTGCTGCTGCATCACGTCTTCGGCGAGGTGAACGGCAAGAAGGGCGCATGGGGACACGCCATCGGCGGCATGGGAGCGATTACCCAGGCGATGCGGCGCGAGGCCGAGGCGCGGGGCGTGGAGATCCGCACCGGGCAGGGCGTTGCGCGCATCCTCGCCTCCCAGGGACGTGCGCGGGGCGTGGCGCTCGATGACGGTTCCCAGATCGCTGCGCGTTGCGTGGCATCGAATGCCCATCCGCAGGCGCTGCTCGCGCTACTCGGCGAGGAGGGCGACTGGCGCGAGCCGTTCGGCGCCTACCAGAGCGAGTCGGCGACTTTCCGCATGAACGTGGCGCTCTCGGAGCTGCCGGATTTCTCCTGCCTGCGCGGCAAGGCGGCGCAACCGCACCACAGCTCGGGGATCATCATGGCCCCGTCGCTCGCCTTCATGGACCGGGCCCACGCGAGTGCGCGGGCGGAGGGCTGGTCGCGGGAGCCGATCATCGAGATCCTCATCCCGAGCACCGTGGACGACACGCTCGCGCCCCGCGGCAGTCACGTCGCGAGTCTTTTCTGCCAGCACTTCCGCTATCGCCTGCCCGGCGGTCGCAAGTGGGAGGACGAACGCGAGCTTGCGGCGGACGCAATCGTGGACCAGGTGACGCGCTTCGCGCCCAACTTCAGGGCCTCGATCGTGGGGCGGCGAGCGTTGTCGCCCGCGGACCTGGAGAAGGAATTCGGCCTCGTGGGCGGCGACATCTTCCACGGCAAGCTCACCCTCAACCAGCTCTTCAGCGCGCGCCCGGTGCTGGGACATGGCGACCATCGCATGCCGTTGAAGGGGCTCTACCTGTGCGGCGCGGGCGCCCACCCCGGCGGCGGCGTAACCGGGATCCCGGGGCACAACGCCGCGCGGGAAATGCTGAAGGACCGCGGGCGCGCCTGGTAGCGGCCGGAATACGCCTTCAGGAAATCCAGCGCGGCGCTCGCTTGTCGAAGAATGCGTCCACGCCCTCGCGCGCGAGATCGGTATCCATGTTGTCCGCGATGGTGGCCGAGGCATCCCGGTAGGCCTCCGCGATCCCCGTCTCGAGCTGGCGGTAGAAGAGGGCCTTGCCGAGCGCGAGCGCTTCGCGCGGCTTCGACTTGAGGTTGTTCGCGAGCTCGTGCGCCGTCTCCATCAGCCGGTCGTCTGGTGCCACGCGGTTCAGGAGCCCCCAATCGAGCGCGGTCTCGGCATCGATGAACTCACCGGTGAAGAGCATTTCGGCGGCGCGCTTGCGGCCGAGGTTGCGCGACAGGGGCACCGCCGGCGTGGAACAGAACAGGCCGAGGTTGATGCCCGAGGCGGCAAAGCGCGCGTGCTTCGCGGCGACCGCGAGGTCGCATTGCGCCACCAGCTGGCAGCCGGCTGCCGTCGCCAGGCCGTTCACCACCGCGATCACCGGTTGCGGCAGCGCGATCAGCTTCGTCATCATCGCGCAGCACGAGTCGAACAGCGCCTGGACTTCGTCCCGGGATCCCAGCGCGCGCATCTCCTTGAGGTCGTGCCCGGAGCAGAAGGCGCTACCGCCTCCGGTCACCATCACCACCCGAACCGAGTCGTCGGCGGCGATGGCGTCGAGTTGCAAATGCAATGCGGCCAGAAGCGCTGCCGAAAGGGCGTTGTACTGGCGCGGCCGGTTGAGAGTGAGGACTGCTACGCCGTCCCGGATTTCGCTCTGCAGGACGGACTCGGAAACGCGATCGTTCATGGCGTGGATTATGCCTGTTTCATTGTCTATGACGTTCTACATGGCCATTGCGTCGGTGCTGGGGCGCACCTGCAGTCCGGTGCGGTTCTGCTCGCCCTTGGCTGAGCCTCCCGCGGTCTGAAAAGGTGGCGGAAAAGGTGTCCGGTCGGCCGGACACCTTGGCCGTAAATCCCGATTTTTGCGAGGTTTTCCGGGGTCCGGCGCCTTGCTCGTTCGGCGCGCCCTGCGGTAGCATTCGCAAACGATTCACCTTGCGTACACCTTCCGTCCAAGACGGAACGGCGCGCCCCTCTCGGCTCCCGCATGCCCGGCGACACCATCCTCGAAACGCGCGGCCTCACGAAGGAATTCAAGTGCTTCGTGGCCGTGGACAACGTCGATCTCAAGGTCCGGCGCGGGACCATCCACGCGCTCATCGGGCCGAATGGCGCCGGCAAGACCACCACCTTCAACCTGCTCACCAAGTTCCTGCCGCCAACGCGCGGCACCATTCTCTTCAACGACCAGGACATCACCCGCGACAACCCCGCCGAAGTGGCGCGCCGCGGCGTGATCCGGTCTTTCCAGATCTCCGCCGTTTTCCCCAACCTCACCGTGATGGAAAACGTGCGCATTGCCTTGCAAAGGAGCCTCGGCACCAGCTTCCACTTCTGGAAGCCCGAGAAGACGCTCGAGGTGTTGAACGAGCGCGCGATGGCGCTCCTCGAGCGCGTGGACCTCGCCAAGTTCGCGCGCCTGAACGCGGGCGACATGGCCTACGGCCGCAAGCGCACCCTCGAGATCGCCACCACGCTCGCGATGGACCCGGAGCTGATGCTGCTCGATGAGCCGACCGCCGGCATGGGCCACGAGGACGTGGACCGGGTGAAGAACCTGATCAAGGAAGTCGCCGTCGGGCGCACCGTGCTGATGGTCGAGCACAACATGAGCGTGGTCTCCGGCATCTGCGACACCATCACCGTGCTGCAGCGGGGCGCCGTTCTGGCCGAAGGCCCGTATGCCCAGGTCTCCGCCAACCCGCAGGTGATCGAGGCATACATGGGAACGGCCCATGGCTGACGAAGTGCTGCGCGTCGAGAACCTGCAGGCCTGGTACGGTGAGTCCCACGTGCTCCACGGCGTGAACCTCACCGTGCACAAGGGCGAGGTGGTGACGCTCCTCGGCCGCAACGGGGCAGGGCGTACCTCCACCCTGAAGTCGGTGCTCGGCCTGGTCGGCAAGCGCAGCGGCTCGATCGAGGTGAACGGCACCGAGACGGTCACCTGGCCCACCTACAAGGTCGCCCATCTCGGCATCGCGTACTGCCCCGAGGAGCGCGGCATCTTCTCCAGCCTCTCGGTCGAGGAGAACTTGATGCTGCCGCCGGAGATCGCCAAGGGCGGCATGAGTGTGGAGGAGATCTACGAGATGTTTCCCAACCTGCGCGAGCGCAGGAAGACCGCGCAGGGCACCAAGCTGTCGGGCGGGGAGCAGCAGATGCTCGCGATGGCGCGGATCCTGCGCACCGGGGCCAACCTGTTGCTCCTGGACGAGATCACCGAGGGCCTGGCGCCGGTGATCGTGCAGGCACTGGGGCGGGTGATCGTGAAGCTGAAGGAGCGCGGTTTCACCATCGTGCTGGTGGAACAGAACTTCCGGTTCGCGGCGCCGCTCGCAGACCGGCATTACGTGATGGAGCATGGCAGGATCGCGGAGAGCTTCGGCGCGTCGGAACTCGAGGCGAAGACGGAAATGCTGCACGAGTACCTGGGTGTATGAGAACCATATCGAACTCTAGAGGAGCAATGGCAATGAAACTGAAGATGAAAGCACTCGCCGCGTCTGCGGCGCTGGCGTTCTGCGCGACGGCGCAGGGGCAGATATCGGGCAACGTGGTGAAGATCGGCGTCCTGAACGACCAGTCGGGCCTGTACGCCGACCTCGGCGGGCAGGGCTCGGTCACCGCCGCGAAGATGGCCATCGAGGACTTCAAGGCGAAGGAGAAGGGCCTCAACGTCGAGGTGATCTTCGCCGACCACCAGAACAAGGCCGACGTGGGTTCGCAGATCGCCAACAAGTGGATCGACGCCGAGGGCGTGGACGTGATCGTCGACGTACCCAATTCGGGGGTGGCGCTCGCCGTGAACGAGATCGTGAAGGCCAAGAACAAGGTCTTCATCAACTCCGGCGCCGCCTCGTCGGACTTGACCGGCGCCAAGTGCTCGCCCAACACGGTGCACTGGACCTACGACACCTGGATGCTCGCCAACGGCACTGGCAGCGCGATCGTGAAGCGCGGCGGCAGCTCCTGGTTCTTCCTCACCTCGGACTACGCCTTCGGCCACGCGCTCGAGCGCGACACCGAGGCGGTGGTGTTGAAAGCGGGCGGCAAGGTGGTCGGAAAGGTGCGCCATCCGCTGAACACCCAGGACTTCTCGTCGTTCCTGCTGCAGGCGCAGGCCTCCAAGGCCAAGATCGTGGGGCTCGCCAACGCCGGCGGCGATACCATCAACTCGATCAAGCAGGCGTCGGAGTTCGGCATCGTGAAGGGCGGCCAGAACCTCGCGGGCCTGCTGGTTTTCCTCACCGACGTGCACGGCCTGGGGCTGGACAAGGCGCAGGGCCTGATCCTCACCAACACCTTCTACTGGGACCTGAACGACCAGACGCGCGCCTGGGCCAAGCGCTTCGCGGCGGCGAACGGCAACAAGTACCCGACGATGGTGCAGGCGGGGGTCTACGCGGGCGTGCTGCATTACCTGAAGGCGGTCGCGGCGACCAAGACCGACGACGGCGGCAAGATCGTGGCGGAGATGAAGAAGCAGCCGACGGACGACATGCTCTTCGGCAAGGGCACGATCCGCGCCGACGGCCGCAAGATCCACCCGGCCTACCTCGTGGAAGTGAAGAAGCCGTCGGAGTCGAAGGGCCCCTACGACTACTACAAGGTGCTGGCGACGATCCCGGCCGACCAGGCGTTCCGCCCGCTGGCCGACGGCGGTTGCTCGCTGGTGAAGTAAGGCCGACAAAGTGAAAGGCTCGTCGTCCCGGCCCATGGCCGGGGCGACGGGATTCGCGTCATGAACGAGATCCTCGGCGTCCCGACCCAGGCCCTGTTCGGCCAGCTCCTCATCGGGCTGATCAATGGCTCGTTCTACGCCCTCCTTTCCCTGGGGCTCGCGGTGATCTTCGGGCTCCTCAACATCATCAACTTCACCCACGGCGCCCAGTACATGATGGGCGCCTTCGTGGCGTACTTCCTGCTGAACAAGTGGGGCGTCGGCTACTGGTGGGCGCTCGCCCTCGTGCCCCTTGCGATGGGCGCCTTCGGCGTCGTGATCGAGCGCCTGATGCTCTCGCGCCTCTACAAGCTGGACCACCTGTACGGCCTGCTGCTCACCTTCGGCCTCGCCCTCATCATCGAGGGCATCTTCCGCCAGGAGTTCGGCTCTTCCGGGCAGCCGTACCCCATCCCCGGAGAACTCTCCGGCGGCACCAACCTGGGCTTCATGTTCCTGCCCAACTACCGCGCCTGGGTGATCGTCTCCTCGCTCACGATCTGCATCGGCACCTGGTTCATGATCGAGCGCACCAAGCTGGGCGCGTACCTGCGCGCCGCGACCGAGAACCCGGCCATGGTGCAGGCGTTCGGCGTCAACGTGCCGCGGATGATCACGCTCACCTACGGCTTCGGCGTGG
>JBDSRZ010000020.1:0-5802 GCA_039929025.1 Usitatibacter sp.
CGAAACACGGTGGGGCCGAGGTGGCCGGCCTTCACCGCGGCGAGCAGCGTGCGGCGGTCGCGCGGATCCAGCACCGCGTGGTTCACGACCTGCCCGAGAAAATGCGGACCTTCGAGAGCCCAGTTGCCCCGGGCGCGATCCGAGCGCAGGACGAAGAGCCCCTTGCGCGTGCCGACGAGTACCGTGATCACCGCGTCGGGACCGGGTCTACAGCTCTTTTTTGAGGATGGACTTGATCGAGCCCAGCAGGCCGCGCTTCTCCTCGGCCGGGGCCTCCTCGGGCGCCGCCTTGTGGTTCAGGTACTGCGGCTCGGTGCGCGGCCGCGGCTTCGGCGGCGGGGCCGCCGGCTTCTGGTTGAGCACGGAGCGCTTGTTGATCTCCTCCCAGTTGTTCGGCCGGCCGATGAAGAACTTCGCGAACTCCTCGATCGCCTTGTCGTTCGCCTCGAGCGCCATGAGGTTGAACATGTCCACCTGCAGGCCGCCCACGTTCTTGGCGACGATCTTGAGGCGGGAGGTCTCGTGGTTACCCTCGATCTTGGCCTGGACGCGCAGGTCGCACTTGACCTTGAAGACCTCGTGGGTAATCACCTTGCGGTTGTCGCGGAACTGCTCGCTCGAGTGCTCGAGGTTGTTCTGCCAGAGGATGTCCCGGAACTTCTCCATGTCGTCCGGACCCTTCTTGATCGCGAGCACCTTGTCGGACCAGGCGCGATAGGCCACATGGACCTCGCCGTAGTAGTCCTTGTCGATGAAATGCTTGGAACGGAAGTCGCAGAAGAAGTCCTTGATGACCAGGCCTTCGATGGGACCGACGGTGGGCAGGTCGTACTTGAAGGGGCTCGGCATCTGCACGACGTTCAGCTGCTTGCCGAGGTCGTTCAGATACAGGAACGAGCGGCGCAACGAATGGTCGACGGCGACGGCGGAGGAGCGCAGGCTCTCCGTCTTGTCCACCTCGTTGGCCTTCAGTGCGTCTGCCTGTTTCTTGAGATCGTCTAGAAGTCCCACTTAACTCTCCTGGCGATTCCGGTCTGTAGCGTTGGAATTTTAACTTATGATCCCTCGGAGCGAAAGGAAAGCCGGGCCAATCTCGCATGAAGGCCATACTCGCCCTGGATCAGGGCACAACCAGCTCGCGCGCCATCGCCTTCGGCCACGACGGGCGCCTCCTGTCCGTGGCACAGCAAGAATTCCGCCAGATCTTTCCTCGCCCGGGCTGGGTCGAGCACGATGCCGACGAAATCTGGCGTACCCAGCGCGACGTCGCCTCGCAGGCGCTCGCTGCGGCAGGGCTGCGCGCGGGCGACGTGGCCGCCATCGGCATCACCAACCAACGCGAGACCACCGTCGTCTGGGAACGCGCCTCGGGGCACCCGGTCGCCCACGCGATCGTCTGGCAGGACCGACGCACAGCGTCGCGATGTGACGATCTGCGACAGGCCGGCCACGAGGCCCTGTTCGCCGCAAGGACCGGGCTGCTGCTGGATGCGTACTTCTCGGGGACCAAGCTGGAATGGCTGCTCGACAACGTGGCCGGTGCGCGCGGGCGTGCGGTACGGGGCGAGCTCGCCTTCGGCACCGTGGACTCGTGGCTTGCCTGGAACCTGAGCGGCGGCGCCGAACACGTGACCGACGTATCGAACGCCTCGCGCACGCTTCTCTTCAACATCCATACGCTGGATTGGGACGACGAGCTGCTGCAGATCCTGAACATTCCCCGCGCCGTGTTGCCGCGCGTGGTGCCGTCGGGCGGCAGGATCGCGACGACGCGCTGCGAGGGGCTGCCCGATGGCATCGCGGTGGCCGGCATCGCCGGCGACCAGCAGGCGGCGCTCTTCGGCCAGGCGTGCCACCGGCCGGGCATGGCGAAGAATACCTACGGCACCGGCTGCTTCCTGCTCATGAACACGGGCGACTCCCCGGCCGTGTCGCGCAACCGCCTGCTGGCGACCGTGGCATGGAAGCGCGGCGGCAGGACTTCCTACGCGCTCGAAGGCAGTGTATTCATCGCCGGTGCGGCGATCCAGTGGTTGCGCGACGGCCTCGGCATCGTCGAACGCGCCTCCGACATGGACGCGCTCGCGGCCAGCGTGCCCGACGGCGGCGGGCTTCATTTCGTCCCCGCGCTCTCGGGGCTGGGCGCGCCGTACTGGGATCCTCATGCCCGGGGCACCATCGTCGGCATCACGCGTGGCACCACGCGCGCGCACCTCGCGCGCGCGACGCTCGAGGCGATCGCTTTCCAGAGCGCCGAGCTGATCGAGGCGATGAGCGCCGATTCCGGCATCGGCCTCACCGAGCTGCGGGTCGATGGCGGTGCCACGGCGTCGAACCTGCTGATGCAGATGCAGGCCGATCTTCTCGGGGTGCCGGTGGTGCGCCCGAAGATGACCGAGACGACGGCGCTAGGAGCGGCGTACCTCGCGGGCCTGGCGGTCGGGTTCTGGCGGGACGAAGCCGAGATCGCGGCGATGTGGGCGAGCGATCGCGTCTTCGAGCCGGCTCTTTCGAGAGATGTCGCGGGTGCACGCCTCGCCGAATGGAAGCGGGCGGTGGAGCGTTCGCGAGGCTGGGCGATCGCCTAGGCCTGGAGCGTGGGCGGCGTCGGCGCGAGGAAGGTGCGCCGGTAGTGACGCAGCTCCTCGATCGATTCGTACACGTCCGCGAGCGCTTCGTGACGGCCCTCCTTCGCCACGCCCTGGAGGACTTCCGGGTTCCAGCGCCTCGCGAGCTCCTTCAGCGTCGATACGTCGACGATGCGGTAGTGCAGGTAGGCGTCGAACAAGGGCATGTAGCGCGCCATGAAGCGGCGGTCCTGGTGCACGGTGTTGCCGGCGAGCGGAGCCGCCCGTTCGGCAACCAGCGGCTTCAGGAACGCCACGATGCGCGCCTCGACCTCGGCCTCGGTGAAGGTCGATGCCCGCACCTTGTCGATCAGACCCGACTTGCCGTGGGTGGACCTGTTCCATGAATCCATGGCGTCCAGGACCTCGTCGGACTGGTGGATCACATAGACCGGCGCTTCGGCGATGGTGTTCAGCTCGGCGTCGGTCACCACCAGCGCCACCTCGAGAATGCGCTCGCGTTCGGGAACGAGGCCGGACATCTCCATGTCTACCCAGACCAGCGGCGTCTTGTCTTGTGCCATAAATCGGGAAGTTCCGAGGCGTGGACGTCGAATTTGTCCGCCCGGCATCATACCGCGTGAGCGCATCCACCTTCTCAATCGTCTTCGCCTTCTTCGTGCTCGCCGCGCTCGCGTGGCGGACCTGGCTCGGGCTGCGCCAGGCGCGCCACGTCGCATCGCACCGCGAAAGCGTGCCCGCGGACTTCGCGGCGATGATCCCCCTGGACGCCCACCACAAGGCCGCCGACTACACGCTCGAGAAGCAGCGCCTGTCGCTGGTCGAGACGGCGGCCATCGACGGCGTGTTGCTGCTCGCACTTACCCTGGGCGGCGGGCTCGCCGCGATCGACGCGCTCTCGGCGCGGCTCCTGGGCGAGGGGACGCTTCGCGACGTTGGCACCGTGTTCGGCGTGCTCCTCGCGAGCACCCTCGCCACGTTGCCCTTCGACCTCTGGCGCACCTTCACCATCGAGGAGCGCCACGGCTTCAACCGCACCACCCCGACGCTTTTCGCCGCCGATTTCGCCAAGGGCATGGCGCTCACCGTGCTCCTCGGCGCTCCGATCCTGCTGGCGGTCTTCTGGCTGGTGAAGAGCGCCGGAGCCTACTGGTGGTTCTTCACCTGGCTCGCATGGATTGCGTTCACTCTGGTTCTGGTGGTCGCCTTCCCGCGCTGGATCGCTCCGCTCTTCAACCGCTTCACCCCGCTCGACGACGGGGATCTGCGCGCGCGTATCGAGGCCCTCCTCGCGCGCTGCGGCTTCGCTGCCTCGGGCCTGTTCGTCATGGACGGATCCAAGCGATCGAGCCATGGCAATGCCTACTTCACCGGCTTCGGGCGCACCAAGCGGATCGTGTTCTTCGACACGCTGATCGAGCGCCTCACCGGCGGGGAGATCGAAGCGGTGCTCGCGCACGAGCTCGGGCACTTCGCTCGCGGCCACATCCCGCGGCTCCTCGCACTGCGCTTCGCGATGGCGCTCCTCATGCTCGCGATCCTCGGCTGGCTCTTCCGCGAGCCCGCCTTCTACGAGGCGCTCGGCCTTTCCGAGCCGCGCATCGGCGCGCTCCTCGCCGGCTTCGCCCTCGTGATACCGGCCTTCACGTTTCCCTTCCAGCCGCTCGCGAGCCTCATGGCACGCCGGCAGGAATTCGAGGCGGACGCATTCGCCGCCCAGCATGCGCGCGCCGCGGATCTGGTGAGCGCGCTCGCCAAGCTCTATCGCGACAACGCGGCGACGCTCACCCCCGATCCGCTGCACTCGCTGGTGTATGATTCGCATCCCCCCGCAGCACTGCGTATCGACCACCTGCGGCGCGGTGGCGAAGCCCCGTCAATCCTGTAGAACCGTAGCCGCCAAGCGCCATCAATCGTAGAGAAAAAACGCATGAACGAGCTCGCACGCAAGAAGTGCCAGCCCTGCGAGGGCGGCGTCGCGCCCCTCACCGCGGAGCAGATCCGGCCGATGTTGAAGGGCCTCGAAGACTGGGCGATCGAGGGCAAGGAGATCGTGAAGACCTACCGCTTCGCGAACTACTTCGAGACCATGGCGTTCGTGAACGCCGCGGCGTGGATTTCTCATCGCGAGGACCACCATCCGGACATGCGGGTGGGCTACAACCAGTGCCGCGTCGCCTACGTGACCCACGCCATCGACGGGCTCTCGGAGAACGACTTCATCTGCGCCGCCAAGCTCGATGCGCTCTTCGAGCTTTGAGCCGCGTGCCGGCCTGACCGCGCGCGACCGGGGATGACCACCCGCCGCGAGAAGGAGCAGCAGGTCGTCGTCGAGGGACGCGTGGTCGCCGATTTCGGCCGCGAGTTCCTGGTGGAATTCGCCGACCGCCGCCAGGTGGTCTGCACGCGCAAGGGCAAGCGCCAGGACGCCACCTGCGGCGATTTCGTCGAGGTGCGGCTCACCGGTTCCGCGCAGGGCTCGATCGAGCGCATCGGCACCCGCAGGAACCTCCTCTACCGGTCGGACCAATGGCGCGAGAAGATCTTCGCCTCGAATGTGGACCAGGTCGTGATCCTGCTCGCGCCCAAGCCGCCTTTCAGCGAAGCCTTCCTCAACATGAGCCTCGTTGCCTGCGAGGCGGCGGGACTGCCGGTGGTGATCGCCCTCAACAAGGCCGATCTACCCGAGCACGCCGAGGCGCGCAAGGCGCTCGCACCCTACGAGAAGATCGGCTACACGCTCATCAACATGTCGGCCAAGTTCGACGTGGCCCCGCTGCTGCCGCACCTCGAGAAGAAGATCACCCTCCTCGTGGGCCAGAGCGGCATGGGCAAGTCGAAGACCGTCAACGCGCTGGTGATGAGCGACGTCGCGCGGGTGGGAGACCTCAGTGCATCGCGTGACTCGGGCGCACACACCACGACGTTCTCGCGCTTCTACCGCCTCGACCGCGACACCTCGATCATCGATACGCCGGGCTTCCAGTCCTTCGGTCTTTTCCATCTCACCGAAGACCAGATCGGCGAGGCGATGCGCGAATTCGGCCCGTTTCTCGGCCGCTGCAAGTTCAACGACTGCTCGCACCTGAACGAGCCCGGCTGCGAGGTGATCGAGGCCGCGAAGCGAGGCGAGATCTCCGCGCCGCGGCTGTCGTTCTACCAGGTGCTCATCGAGCAGCACCGGGACCTGCACGAGCAGCACCCGGAGTGGTCG
>JBDSRZ010000021.1:0-11876 GCA_039929025.1 Usitatibacter sp.
TGCGCGAAGAGGTCTTCGCTGCCGTCGTCGGGCGTGATGAACCCGTATCCCTTCGCGTCATTGAACCACTTCACAGTTCCGGTTGCCATTCGATTGCCTGCCTCTTGTTAAACGGGTGGAGTCCCGCGCATCGTCCGGATCCAGGCCCCGCTCGTCGTGACAAAGGCGACGCGAAATGCTTGAAACCAAACTCCAACGCGCTTTTTACGCGGGGCGCCAGAGAGTGTCAATAGAGCGCCGCGGGGAGCCAAAACGCCCCAAACCGGCTCGCGGGCGCGGGCGGGTCGCCAACGGCAGCCGCGGCCAAGGGATTGAAGGGCTTGAAAAACCCCCGGGGGCTGTCCATATTAGACTCCAGACATCCCGTTTTCCGCGCTTTCCCCTCGCTTCGCGCTCCCATGGCCGACAAACCCGCCGGATCGACAGTCCTCAAGCCAAGCGAGCAGAAGACCAAGCCGCCCCCGATGTACCAGGTCGTGATGTACAACGATGATTACACCCCGATGGAGTTCGTGGTCGAGGTGCTCCAGGTGTTCTTCACGCTCACGCGGGAACGCGCTACCCAGATCATGCTCAAAGTGCATACGGAGGGCCGGGGCGTTTGCGGGATTTTCCCGAAGGACGTCGCTTCGACCAAGGTGGAACAAGTCACCGCATATTCGCGCCAGCACCAGCATCCGTTACAGTGCGCGATGGAGGAAACATGATTGCCCAGGAGCTGGAAGTCAGTCTGCACATGGCCTTCGTCGAGGCCCGCCAGAAGCGCCACGAGTTCATCACGGTGGAGCATCTGCTGCTGGCCCTCTGCGACAACCCATCTGCTTCAGAGGTATTGAAGGCCTGCGCGGCGAAGATCGACGAGCTGAAGAAAGCCCTTTCCGACTTCGTCATGCAGCACACGCCTACGGTCGCGGGCACCGGCGAGGTGGATACCCAGCCCACGCTGGGATTCCAGCGCGTGATACAACGCGCCATCCTGCACGTCCAGTCGTCCGGCAAGAAAGAGGTCACGGGCGCGAACGTGCTGGTCGCGATCTATGGCGAGAAGGATTCGCACGCCGTCTACTTCCTGCACCAGCAGGGCGTCTCCCGGCTGGACGTGGTGAACTTCATCTCCCACGGCATCACCAAGGCGCCGCAGGCGCCGGGTTCGCGCGAGGAAGGTGAAAACGAGGCCGAGACGCCCGAGGCCCAGTCCGGCGGCGCGCTCGAGAGCTTCACCCAGAACCTGAACCAGCTCGCCATCGACGGCAAGATCGACCCGCTCATCGGCCGCGAGGCGGAGCTCGAGCGCGTGGTGCAGATTCTCTGCCGCCGCCGCAAGAACAACCCGCTGCTGGTGGGCGAGGCGGGCGTCGGCAAGACCGCGATCGCAGAGGGCCTGGCCAAGCGCATCGTGGACAACCAGGTGCCGGAGATCCTCGCCAAGGGCCAGGTGTACGCCCTCGACATGGGCGCACTGCTGGCGGGCACCAAGTACCGCGGCGATTTCGAGCAGCGCCTGAAGGCGGTGCTGAAGCAGCTCGTCGACAACCCGAATGCGATCCTCTTCATCGACGAGATCCACACCCTGATCGGCGCCGGCAGCGCATCCGGCGGCACGCTGGACGCGTCCAACCTGCTCAAACCAGCGCTGTCGTCAGGGGCGCTGAAGTGCATCGGCGCCACGACCTACCAGGAATACCGCGGCATCTTCGAGAAGGACCACGCGCTCTCCCGCCGCTTCCAGAAGGTGGACGTGAACGAGCCGTCGATCCAGGAAACGGTCGAGATCCTTCGCGGCCTCAAGTCACGCTTCGAATCGCACCATGGGGTGAAGTACACCGCCAACGCGCTCACCACCGCCGCCGAGCTCTCCGCGCGCTATATCAACGACCGCCACCTGCCGGACAAGGCGATCGACGTGATCGACGAGGCGGGCGCGCTGCAGCGCATCCTGCCCAAGTCGAAGCAGAAGAAAGTCATCGGCAAGCCCGAGATCGAGGAGATCGTCTCCAAGATCGCCCGCGTGCCGGCGCGCAATGTCTCCAACGACGACCGCTCTGCGCTGAAGAACCTCGACCGCGACCTCAAGGCCACGGTGTTCGGCCAGGACAAGGCGATCGACGCGCTGGCCGCCGCGATCAAGATGGCGCGCTCGGGCCTGGGAAATCCGGCCAAGCCGGTCGGCAGCTTCCTTTTCTCCGGTCCCACCGGCGTCGGCAAGACCGAGGTCGCGCGCCAGCTCGCCTTCATCATGGGCATCGAGCTGATCCGCTTCGACATGTCCGAGTACATGGAGCGCCACGCGGTTTCGCGACTCATCGGCGCCCCTCCGGGCTACGTCGGCTTCGACCAGGGGGGCCTGCTCACCGAGGCGATCACCAAGCATCCGTACTCGGTGCTGCTGCTGGACGAGATCGAGAAGGCGCACCCCGACATTTTCAACATCCTGCTGCAGGTCATGGACCACGGCACGCTCACCGACAACAACGGTCGCAAGGCGGATTTCCGCAACGTGATGCTGGTGATGACGACCAACGCGGGCGCCGAGGGACTGTCGAAGAACTCGATGGGCTTCGCCGTCACCAAGACCGCCGGCGACGAGATGGGCGAGATCAAGCGCATGTTCACGCCGGAATTCCGCAACCGCCTCGATGCGGTGGTGTCGTTCGCGGCGCTGGACGAGCAGATCATCCTGCGCGTGGTCGACAAGTTCCTGATGCAGCTCGAGGCGCAGCTCGCCGAGAAGAAGGTCGAGGCGCTCTTTACCGAAAACCTCAAGAAGTATCTCGCGAAGAACGGCTTCGATCCGCTGATGGGCGCGCGCCCGATGTCGCGCCTCATCCAGGACACCATCCGCCGCGCGCTCGCCGACGAGCTGCTTTTCGGTAAGCTCGCCAACGGCGGGAGGGTGACGATCGATGTCGACGAAAAGGGGCAGGTGATCCTCGATATCGCTCAGTCGGACGCCCAGCCCGCGGAGCCGGTGGAGTCGACCTGAGGGCGGTTTCGGCCACTCACGAAACGCCTGCGCCAGCGGGCGTTTTCGTTTGTAGCCGCTCCTTGGGGCGGACCCGCGATTGCGCTATTCTCGGGCAGCCCCATATCGACGGAGCACGCCATGAGACCGATCCTCGTACTGATCGCTTCCGCGCTGGTAAGCGCCGGCGCCATCGCCCAGCAGCCCGCACCGCCTGCGCCCGCATTCGCCGCATCCAACCTGTCGCCCAAGGGGGGGCAGGGCATGGCGGGCAACTGTGCGGCGTGCCACGGCACCGCGGGCCGCGCGGCGCCGGGCTCGGCGGTGCCCGCCCTCGCCGGGCGCCCTGCAGCCGAGCTCACGCAGTTGATGGCGCAATTCAAGTCGGGCCAGAGGCCGGCCACGGTGATGCACCAGATTGCCAAGGGTTACAGCGACGCTGAGATCGCAGCGATGGCCGCGTATTTCTCGCGGCTGGCGCGCTAGGGAGGCAGACGATGAGAATGCATCGCAGGGATTTCCTCAAAGCCGGCGCCGCGGGTATCGCGGTGGCGGGTGTTTCCGGATGTGCCGGCGTGGCGAGCCGCGCCCCGAGGGCGCGGGTGGCTGTCGTGGGCGGCGGCTACGGCGGCGCCACGGCGGCGAAGTACATCCGCATGCTCGACCCCGCCATCGAAGTGGTGCTGATCGAGCCAAACGAGGCGTTCATCTCCTGCCCGATCTCGAACATGGTGCTGGGCGGGTTCCGGACGATGGCCGACATCACGACCCCCTATTCGGGCCTCGCCCGGCATGGCGTGAAGGTGGTGCGCGATACCGCCACAGCGATCGACCTGGAGAGGAAACAAGTGCGCCTCGCACGCGGCGACCCGGTGGCCTTCGATCGCGTGATCGTCGCGCCCGGCGTCGATTTCATGTGGGAGGCATTGCCCGCGATGGGTTCGCAGGATTCGCAGGCCAAGGTTCTGCATGCCTGGAAGGCCGGGCCGCAGACCGAGCACCTTCGCCGGCAGCTGGTCGCGATGCGCGATGGCGGCGTCTACGCGATCACCGTACCCCTTGCGCCTTATCGCTGTCCGCCGGGCCCCTATGAGCGCGTCTCGCAGGTCGCGGCGTACTTCAAGGTCGCCAAGCCACGCTCGAAAATCCTCATCCTCGACGAGAACGCCGACGTGACCTCCAAGGGGCCGCTCTTCAAGAAGGCGTGGGCGGACCTCTATCCCGGCATGATCGAGTTCCGCGGCAACAGCAAGACGATCGACGTGGATGTCGTTACCAACACCGCGAAGCTGGAGTTCGGCGATGTGAAGGCGGACGTGCTGAATGTGCTGCCACCGATGAAGGCGGGCAACATCGCCGCCCCGTTCATCACCGCCAATCGCCGCTGGTGCGAAGTGGACTGGATGACTTTCGAATCGAAAGCAGTGAAAGGCGTGCACGTGCTCGGCGACTCACTGCAGATCGCCCCCGCCATGCCGAAGTCGGCGACCATGGCCAACGGCCACGGCAAGGTGTGCGCGGCGGCGGTCGTGGCGCTGCTCGGCAACGAGCCGCCCAACCCTTCGCCGACGCTCATAAACACGTGCTACAGCATGGTCTCGGACAAGCTCGCGATCCACGTCGCCTCGGTGCACAAGTACGACGAGAAGGACAGGACCTTCAAGGCGGTGCCGGGCGCGGGCGGCGTGTCCTCGGCGATGAACGAGGCGGAGGGGGCCTACACCATGAACTGGGCCCGCAACATCTGGGCCGATACCCTCGCCTGAACAGCCGGCGCAAAGGCGGGAATCATCGCGTCCGGGAAGGTGTTCACCGCGTAATGGGAGCATGGTGATGACGCGGCGGATCCTGGTGCTCTTTCCGGACGAATGGGACCGCGCCGTCGCGCGCGACCCGCGCTATCGCGGCTGCTTCGAGTTCGTCTTCGAGGGCTTCGACCTCTTCAGCTTCCCCGACAACGCGCGCCTCTTTACCTTCGACGCGCTCGCCTTCGTCGAGCGCGTCGCCCGGCGCTACGCACGCGCGCGGATCGAGGCGGTAGTGACCTCGGATGAACAGTTCGGACCTTTCCTCACCTCCCTCGTCGCGGAGCGCCTGGGTCTGCCGCACACGCCGCTCGATGCCGTGCTCACCATCCAGCACAAGCATTACGCGCGCCAGGCGTTCCAGCGCGTCGCCCCCGAGGCCAACGTTCGCCACGCCCTGATCCGCCGCAGCTTCGAGCGCGAGGACGAGGTCGTGATGCCGTTCCCGTTCTACGTGAAGCCCGCAAAGGCGGCGTTCTCGGTGCTTGCGCGCCGCGTGGAGTCGTTCGCGGACCTCCATCGCCATACGCGCTTCGGCTGGTTCGAGAACGCCATCATCGAGCGCCTGGTGCGCCCGTTCACCACGGTGATGCGCGCGCATTCGCAGCTTTCCGAGGACCCGCTCAGCCTGATCTGCGAGGAGATCGTGCCCGGGCGCCAGGTCACTGCCAACGGGTTCGCCCGCGAGGGCAGGGTGACGATGCTGGGAACGGTCGATTCGGTGATGTATCCGGGCACCGACCAGTTCCAGCGCTTCCAGTATCCGTCCTCGCTGCCACGCGCTCAGCTTGCCGCGATCGACTCGCTCGCCACGCGGCTGCTGCGGGGCCTGGGTTTTGACCACGGCATGTTCAACATCGAGATGCGCATCGACCCGATGACGGGGGCACCGCGCGTGATCGAGATCAACCCGCGCGCCGCGGGCCAGTTCTACGACCTCTTTGAGCGCGTCGACGGCTACTGCCTGTTCGAGGCGCTGCTAGCGCTGCACATGGGCCGGGAGCCGGTGATCTGCCATCGCCAGGGCCGCTACCGACATGCCGCAAGCTTCGTCCTTCGCGACCTCTCGGGCGAAGGGCTCGCGCGCTGGCCGTCGGCCGGGGAAGTCGCGCGGCTGCAGGCGCGGCATGCCGACGTCCGCACCATGTTTTATCCGAAGAGAGGCGCCGACCTCGCGCGCGAGATGAAGTGGTTGGGAAGCTATCGTTACGGCGTCTTCAACTTTGGCGCGGCGAGCCTCGAGGAGATGTTCGCGCGCTTTCACCGCCTGTGCGCGGAGGTCGATTTCCATCCCCGCGGCCACCGCCAGCCCGACATCTCGCTCATGCTCGCGCAGGCGGGCGCGGGCGACGATTAGCGTGGCGTACAGAGCCACGGGCGTTCAGCGCGACGCCAGTATCCAGCTGTCGTTGAAGTGCGGGTGCATGAGCGATGTGAGGATGTGGTCGCGCCACGCGCCATCGATGAAAAGGTAGTTGCGCGCAAGCCCTTCCTCGACGAAGCCCAGCTGATTCAGCAGCGCCCGGCTGCGGGTGTTCTCGGGACGGAAATTGGCCATCAGCCGGTGCATGCGCATGGCGTCGAACATGAACCCATTGGCTGCGCGCAGCGCCTCGGCCATGAGGCCGAGGCCTTGGCTCTCCCGTGCGATCTGGTAGCCGAGATGGCAGGCGTGGAACGCGCCGCGCACGATATTGGTGTAGTTGCAGGTGCCGATGATCGGCGCATCGATGGGAGTGCCGCCTTCCTCATCCGGCACGCGCGCCTGCAGGACGAAGCGCACCGCGTGGTCGGCCTGCAGCTCCTCGATCGCGATGTCGAGGCGCTCGCGCCAGAAGGTGGCGGTGAAGAATCCCTGCACCGGCGGAGGCGACCAGCGATCGAGGTGGCCCGGGTAGTTCTCGCAGAGGAAGCGCGCAAGCGGCGCCTCCATCCCGGGGCGGGCGAGGCGGACCTTCAGCCGGCCGGTATCGAGCTCCGGGAGCATCTCACGCTGCGAAGACCCGCCACTGCTGTGCCCAGCCTTCCATCGGCGGGCGCTTGAACCCGCTCTTGGCGAACTGGTGCCAGCGTCCGACGACGAAGGCGATCACCGCGTTCGCGTAGGCATTCACGTCCCAGTCGGCGGGCAGGGTGCCCGCGCTCATCGCGAGGCGCGCGCTTTGCCTGAGGCTCGCCTCGAGGCGGTCGAGGAGCTGGTTCACGCGCGCCTGCAGGCGCTCGTCCTCGTTCACCAGCGCGTCGCCGATCAGCACCCGCGTCATTCCCGGATTCTTCTGCGCGAAGCCGAGCAGCGTCGCCACCGTCGCCTCGACCTGCTTCATCGCGTCGAGTTCCTCGGCCTGGATCTTGTTCACCAGGCTGAACACGGTCTGCTCGATGAACTCGATAAGGCCCTCGAACATCTGCGCCTTGCTGGCGAAGTGGCGGTAGAGCGCGGCCTCGGAGACTTCGAGGCGCGCGGCGAGGAGGGCGGTCGTAATGCGCTCGCCCTTCGGGTTCTCCAGCATCGCCGCCAGCGTCTGCAGGATCTGCGCCTTGCGCTCACCGGTCTTGGCCATGTGCCTCCCTTTAGCGCCTGCCGCCGAGGATCGAGCCGAGCACGCCACGGATGATGCGGCGTCCCACCTCGCTGCCCATCGCGCGCGCGGCGCTCTTCGCGGCTGCCTCGAGCGCGCCTTCGCGGGTTCGGCCCTTCGAGTTGCCCGAGCTTCCTCCCGGCAGGCCCAAGGAGTCGAGGATGCCGCCCAGCCCGCCACTCGGAGCCGGCGTCGTACCGTCGACGCCCTTTGCCTGGTTGCGCGCCTTAAGCTGCTCGTGGGCCGATTCACGGTCGACGCTCTTCTCGTAGTGCCCGGCGACCAGGGAGCCATCCATCACCTTGCGGCGCTCCACGACGGTGAGAGGGCCCAGGCGCGAGGCCGGCGGAATCACGAACGCACGCTCGACCACGTTGGGGCGGCCCTTTTCGTCGAGGAACGAGATCAGCGCCTCGCCCACTGCCAGCTCGCCGATGACCTTCTCGACGTCGAGCGCGGGGTTGGCGCGGAACGTGGTCGCCGCCGCCTTCACCGCCTGCTGGTCGCGCGGCGTGAAGGCGCGCAGCGCATGCTGCACGCGGTTGCCGAGCTGGCCCAGCACCGTCTGCGGCACGTCGAGCGGATTTTGCGTCACGAAATAGACACCGACGCCCTTCGATCGCACCAGGCGCACGACCTGCTCGATGCGCTCGAGGAGCTCCTTGGGCGCGTCGCTGAAGAGGAGGTGCGCCTCGTCGAAGAAGAACACCAGCTTGGGCTTGTCCGGGTCCCCGACCTCGGGGAGGTTCTCGAAAAGCTCCGACAGGACCCACAGCAGGAGCGTCGAGTAGACGCGCGGATTGGCGAGAAGCTTGTCGGCCGAAAGGATATTGATGACGCCGCGGCCGTCGACCGTCTGCATCAGGTCGTCCAGCGCCAGGGCCGGCTCGCCGAAGAGCTTGTCTCCCCCCTGGGATTCGAGGGAGAGGAGCCCGCGCTGGATCGCGCCCACGCTCGCGGTGGAGATATTGCCGTACTGGGTGCGGAATTGCGCCGCGCTGTCGCCCGCGAATTGCAGGATCGCGCGCAGGTCCTTGAGATCCAGCAGCAGCAGCGCGTTGTCGTCGGCGATCTTGAACACCGCGGCGAGCACGCCGGCCTGCGTCTCGTTGAGATCCAGCACCCGCGCGAGCAGCACCGGACCCATCTCCGAGATGGTCGTGCGCACCGGATGTCCGTTCACGCCGAAGACATCCCAGAGCGTGACCGGCGAGGCGCGATACTGGAAATCGTCGAGCCCGAGCATCTTCACCCGCTCCTCGACCTTGGCGTTGCCGCCGCCCGTGGCCGCCATGCCGGCGAGGTCGCCTTTCACGTCTGCCATGAACACCGGGACGCCGATCGAGCTGAAGCGCTCGGCCAGCGTTTGCAGGGTCACCGTTTTGCCGGTGCCCGTCGCGCCAGTGATGAGCCCGTGCCGGTTGGCCATTGCCGGAAGCAGAAACAAGTCGGACTTCGACTTCGCGACCAGCAGCGGGGAGAGCACCGTTTTTCGCTCTGGAGAAGGGCGGGAGGCGAATGTTACCATTTGGGCTTACCGCTCGCTTCGTCGCGATTGGCCGTTGTCGCAACAGCACCGAGACCCATATGGCAGGACACAGCAAGTGGGCGAACATCCAGCATCGCAAGGGTCGCCAGGACGCCAAGCGCGGCAAGATCTTCACCCGCCTCATCAAGGAAATCACCGTGGCCGCCCGCATGGGCGGGGGCGACCCGGACATGAATCCGCGCCTGCGGTTGGCCGTCGACAAGGCATTCGAGAACAACATGCCGAAGGACAACGTCGAGCGCGCGATCAAGCGCGGCGTGGGCGGCCTGGACGGCGCGAACTACGAGCAGATCCGCTACGAGGGTTACGGCCTGAACGGCGCGGCGGTGATCGTCGATACGCTCACCGATAACCGCACCCGTACGGTGGCCGAGGTGCGGCACGCGTTTACCAAGCACGGCGGCAACATGGGCTCCGAGGGCTCGGTCGCTTTCCTCTTCAAGCATGTGGCGCAGATGGTGTTCGCGCCCGGGACCGACGAGGGCAAGCTGATGGAGGCGGCGCTCGAGGCCGGCGCCGACGACGTGGTAGCGAGCGAGGACGGCTCCATCGAGGTGCTCGCCTCGCCTTACGAATTCGCGCGCGTCAAGGCCGCGCTCGAGCGCGCGGGCTTCAGGCCCGAGCTCGCGGAGGTGACGATGAAGCCTTCGGCCGAGAACGAGCTCGCGGGCGAGGACGCGGCGAAGATGCAGAAGCTCCTGGACGCGCTCGAGGGCCTCGACGACGTGCAGGACGTCTACACCTCCGCGGTCATCGGCTAGGCCCGCGGTGGGCGCCGTCCTCAAGCAGGCGATCCGTATCCTCGGCGTGGACCCCGGCCTCGGCATCACCGGCTACGGCGTGGTGGAGAAATGCGGCTCCACGCTCACCTATGTCGCGAGCGGCCGTATCGTCTCGGACGGCAAGCATCCGCTCGCTGGGCGGCTCGCGACGATCCTCGAGGGCTTGGAGGAGGTGATCGCTTCGTTCGCGCCCGAGGAGGTCGCTGTCGAGAAGGTGTTCGTGAACGTGAACCCGAACTCCACGCTCCTCCTCGGCCAGGCGCGGGGTGCCGCGATCTGCGCGGCGGTTCTCGCGCGGCTGCCGGTTTCGGAATACACGGCGCTGCAAGTGAAGCAGGCAGTGGTGGGCCAGGGGCACGCGAGGAAGGAGCAAGTGCAGGAGATGGTGAAGCGCCTGCTCAAGTTGCCTGCCGCGCCGGGGGCCGATGCCGCCGACGCGCTCGCCTGCGCCATCTGCCACGCCCATGGCGGGATGGGACTCGGCGCCATCGCCACGCGCGGGCGTCGCGTGCGCGCGGGAAGGCTCGCATGACGGGAGCGGGTTCGTGATCGGGCGCATCCAGGGCCTGCTGGTGGAAAAGAACTTTCCCCAGGTCATCGTCAGCTGCAACGGCGTGGGCTACGAGATCGACGTGCCGATGAGCACCTTCTACCCGCTGCCGCGCGCGGGCGAGGAGGTGACGCTCCTAACCCACCTGGTGGTGCGCGAGGATGCGCACCTGCTCTACGGCTTCCTGACGATCGCCGAGCGCAGCGCCTTCCGCCAGCTCCTCAAGATCAGCGGCGTGGGCCCGAAGGTCGCGCTTTCGGTCCTGTCGGGGCTCTCGGTGGACGATCTTGCCGCCGCGGTCGCGCGCGAGGACGGCGCGCGCCTCACCAAGGTGCCGGGCATCGGCAAGAAGACCGCCGAGCGGCTGGTGCTCGAACTGCGCGACAAGCTGCCCAAGACCCTTGCCACCGTGGCGCGCGCCGACGCCCCCGCAGCCGGCGGCGACGTGGTGAGCGCGCTGCTGGCACTGGGCTACAATGAGCGCGAGGCCCAGGCGGCGGTGAAGCAGCTGTCGGCGGAGCTGCAACTGCCCGACGCGATCCGCCAGGCTTTGAAGCACCTGGCGAAGACATGACGAACCACCAGTGATCGAAGCCGACCGCCTGATCTCGGGGGGAAAGGCCTCGCCGCAGGAAGAAGGCGAGGAGCGCGCCCTTCGCCCCAAGCTCCTCGCCGAATATGTCGGCCAGGCGAAGATCCGCGAGCAGCTCGGCATCTTCATCGCGGCGGCGAGGAACCGCAAGGAAGCCCTCGACCACGTGCTCCTCTACGGCCCCCCGGGCCTGGGCAAGACCACGCTCGCACATATCATCGCGCGCGAGATGGCCGTGAACCTCAAGCAGACCTCCGGCCCGGTGCTCGAGCGCGCGGGAGATCTCGCCGCGATTCTCACCAACCTCGAGCCCAACGACGTGCTCTTCATCGATGAAATCCATCGCCTGAGCCCGGTGGTCGAGGAGATCCTCTACCCGGCGCTCGAGGACTACCAGATCGACATCATGATCGGCGAGGGGCCCGCGGCGCGCTCGGTGAAGCTCGACCTGCCGCCTTTCACTCTGGTCGGCGCCACGACGCGCGCTGGCATGCTCACCAACCCGCTGCGCGACCGCTTCGGGATCGTCGCGCGGCTCGAGTTCTACACCGCCGATGAGCTCACGCGCATCGTGCATCGCTCCGCGCAGCTGCTGAAGGTCCAGATCGAGGGCGACGGCGCGCTGGAGATCGCACGCCGCTCGCGTGGAACTCCACGAATCGCAAACCGGCTGTTGCGGCGCGTGCGCGACTTCGCCGAGGTGAAGGCCCAAGGCAAGGTCACCGCCGCGGTCGCGGACATGGCGTTGAGGATGCTCGAGGTGGACGCGATCGGGCTGGACGTCATGGACAGGAAGCTCCTCGAAGCGATCGTGCATCGCTTCGGCGGCGGGCCGGTTGGGGTCGAGAACCTCGCGGCGGCCATCGGCGAGGAGCGCGACACGATCGAGGACGTGCTCGAGCCCTTCCTCATCCAGCAGGGATACCTGCAGCGCACGCCCCGCGGACGCCTCGCGACCGCGCTCGCCTACCGCCACCTGGGGCTGGCGGAGAGCGCGCCGGCCCGCGTGGCCGACCTCTTCGCCGCAAGCGCAGGCGACGCTCCCGACAGGACTCCG
>JBDSRZ010000022.1:0-13458 GCA_039929025.1 Usitatibacter sp.
TCTCGCTCCACTCCAGCGGCCAGCCGAGCAGGAAGATGATGAGCTGCGAGAGCAGCAGGAACGTCAGGGTGTTCAGGTTCATCCCGAGGACGAACTCCTTGATGAGCCCCTCGCCGCCGAGGTAGGAAAAGATCGACGAGAAGGTCCACGAGCCCACGAAGAGCCAGCAGACCATCGCCGAGGTGCGCGCGGTGAGGAACACCGCCTCCTTGAGCCGGCCCCAGCTGAAGGCGCGGTACGCGATGGCGAGAACCATCGCGCCCAGCGCGCCGATGGCGGCCGCCTCGCTGGGGGTGGCGAGCCCGAAGAGGATGGCCCCGAGCACCGACATGATCAGCAGGGCGAGCGGGAAGAACGCCTGCACCAGCAGGAGCACGACCCGTGTCCAGGGAATATCGGTCTCCTCCTTCGGCAGCTTGGGCGCGAGCTTCGGATTGATCGCGACGCGCGCGATCACGTAGACCACGTAGAGGCCCGCGAGCAGGAATCCCGGGATGATCGCGGCCGCGTAGAGCTTCACCACCGAGACCGCCGAGGTCGCCCCGTAGACGATCAGCATGATCGACGGCGGGATGAGGATGCCGAGGGTGCCGCCTGCACAGATCACTCCCGCGGAAAGCTTCTGGTCGTAGCCGGCCTTCAGCATCGCCGGGAACGCCAGCAACCCCATCAGCGTCACCACCGCGCCCACGATCCCGGTCGCGGTCGCGAAGAGTGCGCAGGTGATGAGAGCAGCCACCGCCATGGACCCCGGAATCGCGCGCAATGCGACCTGCAGGCTGTAGAACAGGCGGTCGAGGATGTTCGACCTTTCTATCATGTAGCCCATGAACAGGAACAACGGCACCGCCGTCAGCACGTCGTTGTTCATGATGCTGAAGGTGTTCTGCGAGAGCAGGTAGAACACCCGGTTGTCGAAGAAGCTCTGGTCGGGAACGAAGTACGCGTAGTACCCGAACATGACGCCCATCGCCATCAGCGTGAAGGCGATCGGGAACCCCAGCAGGATGATGAAGATGAACATGCCCAGCATCAGCAGGGCGAGCTGGGGGTTGCTCATCTGGCACCTGCCGCGGTGGCCTGGTTCGCTTGCGCGTGTTGCAGGACGCTTTCGATCTCCTCGACGTCGTGCAGCTTCTGTGGCCAGCGGCCGGTCTGGATGCACAGCACGCAGCGGATCACCTGGGCGATGCCCTGGATGAAGAGCATGATCCCGGCGAGCGGGATCAGCGCCTTCAGCTGCCAGATGGGCACGCCGACCGGGCTATTCACGCTCACCTCGCGGTAGCCGAAGGAGTCGTGCGCATAGCCGTACCCGGCGATGATGAGGGAGGTGACGCCGGGATAGAAGAAGATGAAGTACAAAACCAGCTCGATGGTCGCCTGCACCCGCGGGCGCAGCAGCCGGAACAGCACGTCTCCACGCACGTGGGCGTCGCGCGACAGCGCGTACGCGCCCGACATGATGAACAGGCCCCCATAGAGGATGTAGCTCATGTCGAACGCCCAGCTGGTGGGATTGTTGAGGACGTAGCGCATGAAGACCTCGTAGGAGGTCCCCAGCGTGAGGATGAGGATGCACCATGCGAACGCGTGGCCGACGGCCATGCTGAAGCGATCGATGGTGAGCAGGAATTTCTGGAGCATGGCGGCGATCCCTCAAGTGCCGCGGGACGAAGGCCCGCGACCCGCAAAAAAGACGGCGCATTTCTGCGCCGCCTCCGTAGTGCCACAACCGTTCGCCCCCGGGGCGGGGCACGCAGCCTAGAACCCCAGCTTGCCGTACAGGTGCTGGTAGGCCTGCTCGTAGTCCGCGTTGTTGAAGAAGTGGTAGTAGCCCACGCGCTTGGCCCACTCCTTCTGCGAGGCCCAGACCTTCGCGAAGAAGGGATCCTCGTCCGAGAGCTTCTTCACCAGCGTGTCCCAGGCCTTGAGCTGCACGGCGAAGATGTCCTTCGGCGTGCGCAGGATGTTGACCTTTTCCTTGCTCTTCAGCTCCTGCAGGTCGATGGAGTACTGGTCCATCGCGAGCGCGTAGTTGGACGTGGAAGCCGCTTCCGCCGCGTACTTGAGGATCGCCTGCAAGTCCTTGGGCAGGGACTCGTACTTCTTCTTGTTGAAGTCGATCTCGAAGAACTCCATGGCCTGGTGGTAGCTGCCCATCATGTAGTTCTTGGCCACGTCCTGCGCGCCGAAGCGGCGATCCGAGGTAGGGTTGTTGTACTCGAATGCGTCGATCACCCCGCGCTCCATGGCGGGCACGATTTCGCCTCCCGGCAGCTGCGTGACCTTGCAGCCGAGCTCCTGCATCAGGTCGGCCGCCAGGCCCACGGTGCGGTACTTGAGGCCCTTGAGCTCGTTCGCGTTCTTTATCGGCTTCTTGAACCAGCCGAGCGGCTGGGTCGGCATCGGCATCGCGAAGAAGGCGACGACGTCGAGCCCGAGCTTCTTCACCAGCTCGTCGTAGAACGGCGTGCCCTTGCGGTGGATCCACGCGAGCATCTGGTTGGCGTCGCAGCCGTTGATCGGGCCGGAGCCGAAGAGCGAGGCGACCTTGCTCTTGCCGTACCAGTACACCGCGACCGTGTGCGCGGCGTCGATCACGCCCTTGCTGGTCGCGTCCATCACCTCGAAGGGCTTCACCACCGAGCCGGCTACGAGGTAGTCGATGCGCAGGCGCCCGCCCGACATCTCGTTCACGCGCGCGACGTATTGCTCGGCCATCTCGTTGAAGATGTCCTTGGCACCCCACGAGCCCTGCATCTTGAGAACGATGGGCGACTGGGCCACGGAGATCATCGGGAAACCGGTGATGGCGGCGCCCGTTGCGACGGCCGTCCCGGTCATGAACTTGCGACGGCTGACTTTCTTTTCGGCCACGGGGGCCTGGATTGCGGACATCGTGGTAACTCCTCCTCGTTATGGATCGCCTGGCGGCGGTGCCGCTGGGAGTTCGTCCGTTTGGTCGGATCGATGCGCCATGCTAGCCCTGCACTCCTGCAATGGCAAGGCTGGCCGCACCCTTCCGAACGCCAAGAACGCGCATGGCGGTATAAGCCCCGCTTACCGCCCAGGCGCTATCGGCCCGGCGCCTGGCTTTCCATCGCGGTCGGCGCCGCTGGCGCGCCCCGCTCGCGCTTGGTCTGGGGATGCCAGCCGAGAACCGCGAGGAGGACGAAAAACCCGATCACGTAGCCTACCGCCACGTGCCAGCCGGCCTTGATCCAAGCACCCACGCTCTTCGCCTCGGGATAGGTGTTCGAAATCGCCACCCCGGCGCTCGAACCGAACCAGATCATCGAGCCGCCGAATCCCACGGCGAAGGCGAGAATCCCCCAGTCGTAGCCGCCCTGTTTCAATGCCAGGGCCGTGAGCGGGATGTTGTCAAATACCGAAGACAGAAACCCCAGGCCGAGGGTGGTCTGCCACGAAGCCGGCGGCAGTTTCTCCACCGGCATCATCGAGGCGCAGGTCACCAGGGCGAGCAGGAAGATCGAGCCCCGGAATGCCCCCGGGAGCAGCTTCCAGTCGGGCTGGCGCACCAGCGCCCCGGTGAGGATCGCGACCCAGACCGCAGTCCCGATTACAGGAAAGCGGTCGAGGACCTGGTTGAACCAGATGTTCGCGATCACGTTGGCAGCGATCGCGGCGGCCAGGATCCAGGCGACGATCCCGACTCGCGCCCAGTCGATCCGGGTGCCCGTCGGCATGTCCTTCATGATCGGGGAGTACGCATGCTGCTGGCGCGCCGCGAAATAGGCGAAGAAGAGCGTCGATGCCACCGCGGCGATGTAGGCATCGAGCACGTGCAGCGGGTTCACCCCGTCGATCCACATCATCGTGGTGGTGGTGTCCCCGACCACGCTTCCCGCGCCGCCGGCATTCGAAGCCGCGACGATCGCGGCGAGGTAGCCGATGTGCACTTTCTTCTGGAACACGGCGCCCGCCATCGTGCCGCCGATGATCGCCGCGGCGATGTTGTCCAGGAACGCGGAGAGCACGAAGACGAGCCAGAGGAGCATGAAGCCGCCCTTCCAGTCGTCGGGCAGGATGCGCGGCAGCTCCAGCGGTATGTGGCTCTTCTCGAAGTGGTCCGAGAGCAGCGCGAAGCCGAGCAGCAGACCGAGAAGGTTGGCGAGGATCACCCACTCGTGCGCGAAATGACCGGCGAGGCCCGCCATGCCCGCGCCGGTCTTGAAGCCGGTGAAGGCAAGCTTGTAGATCGTGATCGCCACGAGCCCGGTGAGCGCGACCTCGAGGGTGCGTTTGTGGACCAGCGCCACGCCGACGAGCGTAAGCGCGAACAGGATGAAATCGACGGGCACCGGGCCCAGCATGATCGGCGGATTCATGGACGGGATAATATCCCGACATGCCCGTGATCACCTGCATCGAGGACCTGCGGCGGCTGGCGCAACGGCGCGTACCGCGCATGTTCTACGACTACGCCGACTCGGGCTCGTGGACTGAGGGCACCTACCGCGCGAACCACGCCGACCTCGAGGCGATCAAGCTGCGCCAGCGCGTCGCCTGCAACATCGAGAACCGCAATCTCGCCACCCGCATCGCCGGCGCCGAGGCTTCGATGCCCGCCGCGCTCGCGCCCGTGGGCCTCACCGGGATGCAGCACGCCGACGGCGAGATCCATGCTGCCCGCGCGGCGGAGAAGTTCGGCGTGCCGTTCACGCTCTCGACGATGAGCATCTGCTCGATCGAGGACGTGGCCGCGAACACCACCAAGCCCTTCTGGTTCCAGCTCTACGTGATGCGCGACCGCGAGTTCTCGCGCGCGCTCATCGATCGCGCCAAGGCCGCGCGCTGCTCCGCCCTCGTGCTCACACTCGACCTGCAGATCATCGGCCAGCGCCACAAGGACCTGGTGAATGGGCTGTCCGCCCCGCCCAGGCCCACGTTCGCCAACGTCGTGAACCTGATGACCAAGCCGCGCTGGTGCATGGGCATGCTCGGGACCTCGCGGCGCACTTTCGGCAACATCGTCGGCCACGCGAAGAACGTGAACGACCTCACCTCGCTCTCCTCGTGGATCGCGGAGCAGTTCGATCCGGCGCTCTGCTGGGACGACGTGGAGTGGATCAAGAAGCAGTGGGGCGGGAAGCTGATCCTCAAGGGAATCCTCGACGTCGAGGACGCGCGCATCGCGGCGAAAACCGGTGCCGACGCAATCGTCATCTCGAACCATGGGGGGCGGCAGCTCGACGGCGCCTCCTCCTCGATCCGTGCGCTTCCCGCGATCGCCGACGCCGTGGGCTCGAAGATCGAGGTGCTCATGGACGGCGGCGTCTACTCCGGCCAAGGACTCCTCAAGGCCATCGCCCTTGGCGCCAAGGGCGTGCTCCTCGGGCGCGCGTGGGTGTACGGCCTGGGAGCGCAGGGCGAGGCCGGCGTCACCAACGCCCTCGAGATCATCCGCAAGGAGCTCGACCTCACCATGGCCTTCTGCGGCCGCACCGACATCCGCACCGTCGACCGCGACATCCTGTTGCCGGCATCGATTCCGGGTCCGCTCTAGGAGGCCCGACATGACGGCCGCCCCGGCGCCATACGCCGCCTGCGAATAACAGGCGTTAAGAGCGGGCGCTCGCTCGCGCGCACCATTGCGGGGCTATCCTCGATGCACATTCCCGCCGCGGAGGCATGCAGCATGCCCACCAGGAACATATTGATACTCGGGGCGTCGTACGGCTCGCTCCTCGGCGCCAAGCTGGCCCTCGCGGGCCACTCGGTCACGCTCGTCTGCCTGCCCCAGGAGGCGCAGCTCATCAATGCCGAGGGCGCCATCGTCCGCATCCCGGTGAAGGGCCGCGACGGGCTGGTCGAGGTCAACTCGCGCAACCTGCCGGGGAAGCTCCGCGCCAGCGGACCCCACGAGGTCGATCCGAAGTCGTTCGACCTAGCCGCGCTCGCGATGCAGGAGCCGCAGTACGGCTCGGCGGGCGTGCGCGAGCTGCTGGCGGAAGTCGCGCGCGCGCGCGTGCCGTGCATGTCGATCATGAACATGCCGCCGCTTCCGTATCTGGCGCGCATCCCGGGCATCGACGCGGCCAAGTGCGCCGGCTGCTACACCGATCCCTCGGTATGGGATGGTTTCGATCCACGGCTGATGACGCTCTGCAGCCCCGACCCCCAGGCCTTCCGCCCGCCCGACCAGCCGCTGAACGTGCTGCAGGTGCGCCTGCCGACCAACTTCAAGTCGGCGCGCTTCGACTCCGGCGAGCACACCGCGCTGCTCCGCGCCCTCGCCGCGGACATCGAGGCGGCGCGCTTCGAGGTGAACGGCGAGAAGCTCGAGCTGCCGGTAAAGCTCAAGATCCACGAATCGGTGTTCGTGCCGCTCGCCAAGTGGGCGATGCTGATCGCGGGCAACTACCGCTGCGTGCAGGCCGACGCGATGCGCTCGATCCGCGACGCGGTGCACGGCGACATCGAGGCCACGCGCGCGGTGTACGAGTGGGTGATCGATCTGTGCGTGTCCCTGGGCGCGAGCCGCGACGACATGGTGCCGTTCGAGAAGTACGCCAACGCCGCGCTTTCGCTGCAATCGCCCTCCTCGGCCGCTCGTGCGCTGGCTTCAGGTGCACCACACATAGAGCGCGTCGATCGCCTGGTTCAGTCGGTCGCGGCGCAGCGCGGTATGGCCTCGAACGCCGTCGATGAGATCGTGGCGCTGGTCGACTCCTGGCTGGTCAAGAACCGCCGTAAGGGGTGATCCGCAGCATCCAGGCGGTGGGCGTCAGGGGAAAGCGCCGAACAAGACGGCGAGGCAGGCCGGGGAAATAACTACCCGCAGGAAACGCACTCCGCGCCGGAACGGCTGTCCAACCTCGCGAAACGTCACCACCGAAGGACCCCATGGACCACCGAATCGCCCTGATCGCCCTCGGCGTCGCCATAGCCGCCGTGGTGGTCTACGTCCTGGTGATGCGCGTCTTTTTCAAGGAGAGCAAGGAGCTCGACAAGAGCATCGACTACTCCAAGATGAAGGAGTGGAAGGACGAGGATTAGGCGCTAGAAAGCACGGGAGATCTCGACTCCCGCAAAGACGTTGCGCCCCGGCGCGGGCTCGAAGTAGCGTGCCCGGGCCTCCGCGACGATCACCGAGCCGGCATGGCGGCGATCAGTCACGTTGTCCAGCCTCACATACTCGCGCAGCTGCCAGCCGGCCCAGCGATGCTCGTACCCGGCGCGGAGGTTCGCGACCGTGAACGGCGCCGCCGAATCGGTGTTGGCCTCGTTCACCTGGATGCGCCCCGAGTGCCGCGCCTCGATCGCCGCATGCAGGCCGCCGGCGCTGCGCCACACCAGCTCGCCGAAAACGACGACCGGCGCCACGCCCGGGAGCCTGCGGCCTGCCTCCACCGTGCTGCGGCCCGGCGAGAAGCCCTCGACGAAATGCGCGTCGATCGCGGTGTACGCGAGCGTCGCCTCGAATCCGGGCGGGAGCCGTGCGCGCAACGCGAGCTCGATTCCCTTGCGCAGCGTGCGCGAGGCGTTGCGGAAGTCGGTTCGCCCGCCCACCGAGGCATTGGTGACGATCTCGTCGCGGGTCTGGATGCGGAAGATCGCGCCCTCGGCGCGAAGCATCTCGCCGCGGGCCTTGAATCCCGCCTCGACGTGGCGGCTCTTCGCGGCATTGAGCGCCAAATTGAGGCCGGTGGCGCCGCCCGGCCGATAGGCGAGCTCCGCGAAGGTCGGCGTCTCGAAGCCCTCGCCGGCGTTGGCGTAGAGGTTCACGGCCTCGTCCGCCTTGAAGAGGATCCCCGCGACCGGGGTGGTGCTCGAGTAGCGCGCGGCTCCGCTGTCATCCGGATTCGCAGTGGTGACGTAATGGTCGCGCGAGGCGAAGCGCACGATGCTGCGGCGGGCGCCCGCGCTAATGACCCAGCGCGGATTCAGGATCCACTCGGCCTGCACGTAGAGATCGCTGTTGGAGACCTGGTCGTCCTCGTCGCGCCGCGGCGCCCCCTGGCGGCCGAGGTCGTTCACGAAGCCGCGGCGGCGCTCCTCGAGCCGGTCATGGTCGGCGCCGAAAGAGAGCGTGAGCGGCCGCGAGGCGAACTCGGTCCGATGGGTCCAGCGCAGCCCCGCGCCGCCGTAGCCGCGGTCGAGGTCGACCACGCCGCCGGAGCCGAGCGGCGTGTCCCCGGTCTGGCCGAGGTACTGCACCACGCGACGCCGGCCGAGATACGCGCGCGCCTGGAGCGCGCCGAAGCGCGTCGCATCGAAATCGTAGACGGCGCCAGATTGCGCCTGGCGGATCGACTTGCGCGTGCCAAAGGTCATCGCCGACGAGTCCACCTGGCGCGGGTTCGCCTCGAGCTGTGCCCGCGTGAGCCCGAGCGGGTCCTGGGTGTCGGGCTGGTCGAGCGCGTTCACGATGAAGATGAGCGTCCCGCCGCCAAGCGCCGCCTTCAACTTGGCGTTCACCTGCTCGCGCACCGCGGCGCTGTGCTCGCGGTAGCCGCCGCTCTCGAAGCGCGAGGCATTCACGAGATAGTTGATCGCGCCCGCTTCGCCGCCGAAGCGCAGGTTGGCGCGCCGCTGGCCGAAGCTGCCGCCGGCGAACGTCGCATCGAGCGTGGGCTCGCGCGGCCCGTCCGCGGTGAACACCTGGACCACGCCGCCCGAGGAGTTTCCATAGAGGCTCGCGAACGGCCCGCGCAGCACCTCGATCCTTTCCGCGGAGGCGAGGTCGAAGGTCGCCGCCTGCCCCTGCCCGTCGGGCATGGTGGCGGGGATGCCGTCGGCGATGAGGCGCACGCCGCGCACGCCGAAGGTCGCGCGCCCGCCGAAACCGCGCGAGGAGACCTGCAGGTCCTGCGCGTAGTTCTGTCGGTTCTGCACCACGATGCCGGGAACGCGGTTCAGCGACTCCGACAGGTTCACCTGCGGGTTGTCCTCGCGGATCGCGCGGGCGTCCACGGCGTCGATCGCGGCCGGCAGGTCGAAAACCGGCTGCGGAAGGCGCGTCGCCGTCACCACTACCGTCTCCGCGGGCGCCTGCGCAGCCGCGGCACCGGCCGCGATCAGGAGGAGGAAAGCGCCTAGGCGGGAGGACACGCCGGGTGAGACACGCGCAGCAGGCCGTCGGTTTCGATGAAGCGGATCACCGTGTCCAGTCCCTGTCCGGTCTTCACGTTGGTCGGGGCGGAAGGTGGCCGCGAGGTTGTCTCCGCCGGTCTCGAGGTCGATCAGCAGCAGCAGCGCGGCGTGAATCGCGGCGCGACTCGTCCCGAGCACGTGCCGCATCGGGACTTCCACCGCCACGCAGCGCAGCGCCCGAATCGTCAGGCGCGCCCCGGTCACTTCGCCGCGGCCTTGCCCGCCGCGTGCAGCGCGAGGATGTCCCAGACCGCGCGATTGGCCGGCGTCGGTATACCCTTCTCCGCGCCGAGCGCCACCACGCCGCCGCTCAGCCACTCGACTTCGAGGCGGTTGCCGCGCTCCAGGTCGTGGTGCATCGACGAGGTCATGTCGTAGGGCAGCGTGTCGGCGAAAGCGAGCCGGTCGCGCTCGAAGTCTTCCGCGAGCGCGACGCCGTGCGCGCGACCGACCGCAATGGCCTCCGCCATCAGGTCGTAGAAGAACTGGCGCGATCGCGCGTTCCCGCGCACGGCACCGAGCGGAAGGCGCATCGAGGTCGTCGTCCCGGAGAGAGCGACCAGGAAGACATACTTTTCCCACAGCGCGCGGCGAATGTCGGCGGAGATCTCCGCCTTGACGCCCGCGTCGACGAGCGCCTGGTGCAGCCGGACAGCGCGCTCCGAGCGCGCGCCGTCGTATTCGCCGAGCACGATCCGCTGCATCGTCCCGACCTGGTGGATCACTCCGGGCCGCGAGATGTGCGTCGCGACGTATCCCACACCGCCCATCACCTGCGACGCGGGAAAGACCCGCCGCAGGATGTCGTCCTTGATCACGCCATTCTGTAGCGACAGCACGCCGGTCGCGGGGCCGACGATCGGGATGATGGCGCGCGCAGCGGCCTCGGTATCCCAGAGTTTCACCGACAGGATCACCAGGTCCGCCACGCCGAGGCCCGCCGGATCGTCGCTCGCGCGTACGTCGGCGACGTGCAGGTTGCCTTCTGTCTCGTTCTCGATCCGCAGGCCGTCCGTGCGAAGGGCCTCGAGGTGCGAGCCCCGTGCGATGAAGCTCACGTCGTGCCCCGCATGCGCCATGCGCCCGCCGAAGAACCCGCCGACACCGCCGGCGCCCATCATCACGATCTTCATTGTTTCCTCCCGCCCGGAGTGTGCACGAAAAAAAACCGGTGCCCAGGGCACCGGTTTTCTTCGGTCGAAACGCTCCTCAGCCGCTGCGGAACTGCCCCGCGAGCTTGCCGGGGTTCTTCTCCAGCCATTTGCGGATGCGGTTGGCATCGCCGATGCGCGTCAGGCGGCCCCACGAATCGAGCAGCACGATCACGACCGGCTGGTTGGCGATGAGGGCCTGCATCACCAGGCACTTGCCGGACTCGTTGATGAAGCCGGTCTTCGACAGGCCGATCTGCCAGTCGGAGGCTCGCACCAGCGCGTTGGTGTTCACGAAAGAGAGCGTCCGCTTCGAATCCGGCAGCTGCACGTTGACGGCACCGGTGGTCGAGTATTCCTTGATGAGGTCGTACTTCGAAGCGGCGGCGACCATCTTGCCGAGGTCGGCGGCGCTCGAGACGTTGCCGGGGGCGAGGCCCGAGGAATCGACGAAGTGCGTCGCGCCGAGGCCCAGCGACTTCGCCTTGACGTTCATCGCGCCGACGAACGAGAGGATGCCGCCGGGATAGTTGCGGCCCAGGGCGGAGGCGGCGCGGTTGTCGCTCGCCATGAGCGCCAGTCGCATCAGGTCGTCACGGCGGAAGTGGCTGCCGATCGGCAGGCGCGAGCGGGTGTTCTTGATGAGGTCGAGATCCTCGCTGGTGATCTGCACCACCTCGTCCAATGCGAGCTTCGAATCCAGCACCACCATCGCCGTCATCAGCTTGGTGATCGAGGCGATCGGGGTCGTGTGGTCGGCGTTCTTCGAATACAGGGTGTTGCCGGTGGCGGCATCGAGCACCATCACGCCGGAAGACAGCAGGATCGGCTGCCCGTCCTTGTCCACGTCGGCAACCATCGCGGCCTTCTGCGCGCGAACCTTGGCGTGAGCCGGCCTATCGGCGGCGACGGCACCGAAGGAAAGGGCGGCGGCTACGAACGTGGCGGTAAGGCGGATCACAGTGGGGGGGAATCCTCTGAAGGCAGCCGACACCATAGCAAAGAACCTGCCTTTGCGGCAACATCTAAGCTGGATTCTCCGATTACAGATTAAATATCTGATTCCTATGGCCCATTCGGGTCCGAAAACGCCCCATCCAGACACCTTGGCGGTCCACGCGGGACAGACCCCGGACCCGGCAACCGGTTCCCGGGCCGTGCCGATTTACCAGACGGCTTCCTACGTCTTTCCGGATGCCGAAACCGCGGCGGCACTTTTCAACATGGAGATGCCCGGGCACGTCTATTCGCGCCTCTCCAATCCGACCGTCGCGGTGCTCGAGGAACGCATCGCCACGCTGGAAGGGGGCGCCGGCGCCATCGCTACCGCGAGCGGCCAGGCGGCGCTGCACCTGGCCATTGCGACCCTCGTGGGCGAGGGCGGCCACGTGGTCGCCTCGGCGAGCCTCTATGGCGGCTCGCACAACCTGCTCGCCTATACCCTGCCCCGCTTCGGCATCCGCACCACCTTCGTTCCTTCCCGCGACCACGACGCCTGGCGGGCGGCCATCCAGCCCGAAACACGGCTCCTCTTTGGCGAGACGGTGGGCAACCCGTCCGTCGATGTCCTCGACGTTCCCGCCATCGCCGCGATCGCCGAGGAGCATCGGCTGCCGCTGCTCGTGGACGCGACCGTCACCACGCCGGTGCTCGGGCGCCCGCTGGAGATGGGTGCGCACCTCGTGGTGCACTCGGCGACCAAATTCCTTTCCGGTCACGGCGTGGTGATCGGCGGGCTGCTGGTGGACGGCGGGCGCTTCGATTGGGATGCGTCCGGCAAATTTCCCACGCTCACCGAGCCCTATGAGGGCTTCCACGGGATGGTGTTCACGGAGGAATCCACCGTCGCCGCATTCCTGCTGCGCGCGCGCCGCGAAGGATTGCGGGATTTCGGCGCGTGCATGGCGCCGATGACGGCGTTCCAGGTGCTGCAGGGCATCGAGACGCTGCCGCTGCGCATGGCGCGGCACATCGAGTCGACCGCGAAGGTGGTCGAATTCCTCGCCGCGCATGCGGCGGTGGCGCGCGTGCACCATCCGCACGTCGACTCCCATCCCGATGCAGCGCTCGCGCGGCGGCTCTATCCGCGCGGCTGCAGCGCGATCCTCGCCTTCGAGCTGAAGGGCGGGCGCGAGGCCGGACGCAAGTTCATCGAGGGCCTCGCGCTCTTCTCGCACCTCGCCAATATCGGCGATGCGAAGTCGCTGGTGATCCATCCGGCGACCACGACCCATTTCCGCATGGATGATGCCGCGCTCGTCGCGGCCGGCATCGGCCCCGGCACGGTGCGCCTGTCGATCGGCCTCGAGCATGCCGACGACCTGATCGACGACCTGGGACGGGCGCTCTATGCATCCCAAAAGTAATCGCGTCGCCCCCGCAACCCTTCGCGTCGCCCCCGCAACCCTTCGCGTCGCCCCCGCAACCCTTCGCGTCGCCCCCGCGAAGGCGGGGGCCCAATCTCCATGCAATTCATCGTCGATGGCTACCCCGCATACGCCTACACCGGCGGGCGCCCGTTCGATCCCCGGCTGCCGGCGATCGTCTTCATCCATGGCGGGGCCTTCGACCACAGCGTATGGCAGTGGCAGTCGCGTTTCTTCGCGCATCACGGCCGCTGTGTGCTCGCGGTGGACCTTCCGGGCCACGGCCGCAGTCCCGGCCTGGTGCGCGAGACGATCGGCGGCATGGCGGACTGGGTGGCGGACTTCATCGAGGCGGCGGCGCTCGAGAGCGCGGCGCTCGTTGGGCACAGCATGGGCTCGCTGGTGGCGCTCGAGACCGCGATCCGCCGTTCACAGCGTGTCTCGAAGCTGGTGCTGGTCGGCACGTCCGCGCCGATGGCGGTCAGCGCGCCGTTTCTCGCCGCGGCGCGCGACGATTCCCCGGTGGGCCTCGACATGGAGGTGGTCTGGGGCCACTCGCGCGGCGCGATGCTGGCGACCAGCCCCGTACCCGGCGCCGCGATCATGGGCGCCAGCCGCGCGCTCAACGGCCGGGCGCTGCCCGGTGTGCTCCATGCGGACCTTCACGCATGCAACATCTATGCGCCGCCGATGGATTCGATCCGCGCCCTGAAGGTGCCGACCCTCGTCGTGGGCGGGCGCCGCGATCAGCTGACGCCGATCAAATTCGGCAAGGCCCTCGCCGCCGAGATCCCCGGCAGCCGCTTCGTCGAGCTCGACGC
>JBDSRZ010000023.1:0-10701 GCA_039929025.1 Usitatibacter sp.
TGCGCTCCCTCGGCGTCACCACCCTCGAGCTGATGCCGGTGCACGCGTTCACCGACGACCGCTCGCTGGTCGCCCGCGGCCTTACAAACTACTGGGGCTACAACACCATCGGCTTCTTCGCGCCCGACGAGCGCTTCGGCGGCAAGGACCCGGTGCGCGAGTTCAAGACGATGGTGAAGACACTGCACGCCGCGGATCTCGAGGTGATCCTCGACGTGGTCTACAACCACACCGCCGAGGGCAACGAGAAGGGGCCGACGCTTTCCTTCCGCGGCATCGACAACCTCGGCTACTACCGCCTGGGCGAGGACAAGCGCTTCTGCGCCGACTTCACCGGCTGCGGCAACTCGCTCGACCTGCGCAACCCCCGCGTGCTGCAGCTGGTGGTGGACTCGCTGCGCTACTGGGTGACCGAGATGCACGTCGACGGCTTCCGCTTCGACCTCGCCTCCACGCTCGCCCGCAACAGCCACACCTTCGACGCCTTCTCGCCCTTCTTCGCGGTGCTGCGCCAGGACCCGGTGCTGGCGCCCCGCCTGCTGATCGCCGAGCCGTGGGACCTGGGCGAAGGCGGCTACCAGGTGGGCGGTTTCCCCCACGGCTGGGCGGAATGGAACGACCAGTATCGCGACACCATGCGTGCCTACTGGAAAGGCGACGGCGGCCTCATCGGGGAATTCGCGCAGCGCCTCACCGGCTCCCACGACCACTTCGGCCACAACCAGCGCGGGCCGTGCACCAGCGTGAACTTCATCACCGCCCACGACGGCTTCACGTTGAACGACCTGGTGTCGTACAACGAGAAGCACAACGAGGCGAACGGCGAGGACAACCGCGACGGCACCGACAACAACGTCTCGTGGAACTGCGGCGCCGAGGGCCCGACGGACGATCCCGAGATCCGCAAGCTCCGCGAGCGGCAGAAGCGCAACCTGATCGCGACGCTGTTCACTTCCCAGGGCGTGCCGATGCTGCTCGCCGGCGACGAGGTCGGGCGCACCAAGGACGGCAACAACAACACCTACTGCCAGGACAACGAGATCAACTGGTACGACTGGTATTGGGACGACCCGAAATGGAGGCTGCTCAACTTCACCAAGAAGCTGATCCGCTTGCGGCGCAGCCACCCGATCCTGCGGCGGCGCGATTTCTTCAAGGGCGTGCCGGTGGGCGATGGCGGCCGCAAGGATGTCGCGTGGCTGAAACCCGACGGGCAGGAGATGTCGCCGGACGAGTGGGGCAAGGAGTTCGCGCGCTCGCTCGGTACCTGGTTCAACGGCGAGGAGCTGCCAGAAACCGATGATCGCGGCAAGCCGCTGCACGACGCGAGCTTCCTCGTGCTCTTCAACGCGCACCACGACCTGATCGACTTCAAGCTTCCCGATCCCGGCGCCGGCGGCTCGTGGAAGGTGGAGATCGACACCGCCTTCGAGGATGGCGAGCCGGCCGGCGACGCCCCGCCGCCCGCCGGCGCCTATCCGCTCCAGGGACGCTCGCTCGTCCTCCTCCGGCAGAACCCTGCGGCCGGGCCGTGAAGCGCCGGCACGAGATGCCGTTCGGCGCGGAGTACAGCGACGCCGCGACCCGCTTCAGCCTGTGGGCGCCGGGTTGCGGGCAGGTGCACCTGGCGCTCGGGCGCGAGGGTGCGCGGACCCTCCCCATGCAGGCCGCGGACGACGGCTGGCACACGCTCTCGCTCCCCGGCGTGAAGCCGGGCGAGGCCTACACCTTCGGGGTGCGCGAGGGCGCCGCCGCGGTGCCAGATCCGGCGTCGCGCTCCAACCCGTGGGACGTGCACGCGCCCAGCGTCGTGGTCGATCCCGGCGCTTACGAGTGGACCGACGACGCCTGGAAGGGGCGGCCGTGGAGCGAGGCGGTGGTGTACGAGCTGCACCTCGGCACCTTCACGCCCGCGGGCACTTTCGACTCCGCCATCGAGCGCCTCGATCACCTGCAGCGCCTCGGCGTGACCGCCGTCGAGCTGATGCCGGTCGCGGCGTTCTCGGGGCGGCGCAACTGGGGCTATGACGGCGTGCTGCAGTTCGCCCCCGATGCCGCCTACGGTGCGGCCGAGGACCTGAAGCGCCTCGTCGACGAGTGTCACCGCCGCGGCCTGATGGTGCTGCTCGACGTGGTCTACAACCACTTCGGCCCCGAGGGGAACTACCTTCCGATCTACGCGCCGCAGTTCTTCAACTCCGCGCACCGCACGCCCTGGGGGGCGGCAATCAACTTCGACGGCGAGCATTCGCGCACGGTGCGCGACTTCTTCGTGCACAACACGCTCTACTGGCTGGAAGAATTCCACCTCGACGGGCTGCGCATGGATGCGATCCATGCGATCGCCGACGACTCGCCGCGCCATATCGTGATGGAGATCGCCGAGGCCATCGCGGCGGGCCCCGGCCGCGAGCGCCACGTGCACCAGGTGCTCGAGAACGCGCGCAACGAGGCGCGCCTGCTCGAACGCGGCCGCCCCCACGTCACGGCGCAATGGAACGACGACACCCACCACGCCTTCCACGTGCTGCTCACCGGCGAGACCGATGGCTACTACGCGGACTACGCCGACCGTCCGGCGTGGCACCTGGGCCGCACGCTCGCCGAGGGCTTCTCCTACCAGGGCGAGGTCTCGAAGCACGAGGGCAACGTCCCGCGCGGCGAGCCTTCGGCGCTCCTGCCGCGCGAAGCCTTCGTGCAATTCCTGCAGAACCACGATCAGGTCGGCAACCGCGCGCTCGGCGAAAGGCTCACCGCGATCGCACCGCCCGAAGCGTTGCGGCTCGCAACCGCGGCCCTCCTCCTCGCCCCCGGAATCCCGCTCCTCTTCATGGGCGAGGAGTTCGCCGCGGCCACGCCGTTCGTCTACTTCTGCGACTACCAGGGCGAGCTCGCCGCCGCCGTGCGCGAGGGGCGCCGCCGCGAGTTCGCCTCCTTCGCCCGCTTCCGCGACCCAGCGGCGCGCGAGGCGATCCCCGATCCGAACGCCGAGGGCACGTTCCTCTCGTCCAAGCTCGATTGGGACTGCCTCGCACGGGAGCCGCACGCTGCAACCCTCGAGCACCATCGCGAGCTCCTCGCGCTCCGCGCGAGCGAGATCGCGCCGCGCCTGGGAGATGGCGCATGCGCCGGGACCTTCATTCTCCACGGGGCGTGCGGCATCGCGGTCGACTGGCGGCTCGCGGGCGGCGCGGCGCTGCACCTCCGCGCGAGCTTCGGCGGCGAGGCCATGCCGTTCTCGCCGGTGCCGGGCGAAGTTCTCCATGTCGAAGGGGAGGCGCCGCGGGCCGGCATGATCCCGGCGTGGAGCGGCATCTGGACAGTCGAAAGGGCGTGATGGACGAGGCCCTCGAGAGGCTGGCGCGGCTGCACGGAATCGATTCCGGCTATCACGACGTCTTCGACAACTGGCACGCGGCGTCGGAGGAGACGCTGCGCGCGCTGCTCGCCGCGATGGGCGTCGACGCGCCCGATGCCGCTGCGGTAGAAGAGCGGCTGCGCATGCACCGGCGCGACGCGTGGGCGAGCGTGGTGCCGCCGGTCACGGTGCTGCGCTCGGCGCAGCTGCGCACGGGCGTGCGCATCCAGTTGCGCGACGGCGGCCAGCAGCCGCTTTCCTGGCGCATCACCGAGGAAAGCGGCGAGACGCGCCAGGAAGGGTTCACGCCGCTCAAGCTCGCGGTGCAGGACGAGCACGAGGGCGACGGCGGACGGGTGCGCGCCTTCGCGTTGCCGCTTCCCGCGGAGCTGGCCGAAGGCTACTACCGCCTGGCGCTCTTCGAAGGCGACACGCTCCTCGGCAGCGGCGCCGTGATCGTGGTGCCGCAACGCTGCTACCTGCCGCCTGTGCTTGCCGCGGGCGGGCGCGTCTGGGGCGCGACGGTGCAGCTTTACGGATTGCGATCGGCGCGCAATGCCGGCATCGGCGACTTTTCCGACCTCCGCGCGAGCGCCGAGGCCTGGAGCAAACGCGGCGCGGCGATCCTCGGCACCAACCCGCTGCACGCGCTGTCCATGCGCGAGCCCGGCACCGCGAGCCCGTACAGCCCCTCCAGCCGCCTCTTCTTCAACCCGCTCTACATCGACGTCGAGGCGGTGGCGGACTTCGCGGAGATCGCGGCGGGCGATCCGCAGCTCGCGGCGCGGTGGCGCGAGCTCTCCACGATGCTGCGCACCGCACAAGAGGTGGATTACGCCGCGGTGGCGGGCGCGAAGCGCGAGATGTTCGAGCGCCTCTACGAGAATTTCCGCACGCGGCACCTCGGCCATTCCTCGCCGCGGGCGCGCGCCTTCTCGCAGTTCCGCGAAATGCGCGGCCCGGCGCTACGCCGCCACGCGTTGCACGACGCGCTCGCCGACCACCACGGCGGGCCGTGGCGCGACTGGCCGCAGGATTACCGTGACCCGGCTTCGAAGGTTGCACGCCGCTTCTGCGAGGAGCACGCCGACCGCGTGGGGTTCCACGAATACCTGCAGTGGATCGCCCACCTGCAGCTCGGCGCCGCGCAGGCGCGCTGCCTCGAGTCGGGCATGCCCATCGGCCTCTACGCCGATCTCGCGATCTCGATCGCGCCCGACGGCTCGGAGGCGTGGGCGAATCAGAAGCTCTACGCGCTCGGCGTCCACGTGGGCGCCCCTCCCGACGAGTTCAACGCGATCGGCCAGGACTGGGGGCTGCCGCCGCTCGCCCCCGAGCGCCTGAGGCAGGCCGCCTACGCGCCGCTCGTCGCCACCTTGCGCGCCAACATGAATCACGCCGGGGCGCTTCGCATCGACCACGTGATGGGACTGGCGCGCCTCTGGTGGGTGCCTGCTGGAATGAAGCCGGGGGAAGGCGCCTATGTCCGCTACCCGGTCGACGACATGCTTGGCATCGTGGCGCTCGAGAGCCATCGCAACCGTTGCCTGGTGATCGGCGAGGACCTGGGCACGGTTTCGGACGACCTGCGCACCAGGCTCGCCGAAGCGGAGGTGCTCTCCTATCGCCTGCTGCTCTTCGAGCGCCAGGGCCCCCGATTCAAGCCGCCGGCCGAGTATCCACGCCGCGCACTGGTGGCGTGGTCGACCCACGACCTGCCGACTTTCGCCGGATGGTGGAAGGGCGAGGACCTGCGTGCGCGCGCGGCCGCGGGGTTGCTCGACGAAGGGCAGGTGGCCACGCAGGAAGTCGAGCGGCGCGACGCGCGGGCCGCGCTGGTGCAGGACCTGGCGCGCGAGGGCCTGGTCGAGGCGGGCGCGCCTTCCGAGGGCGAGCTCGAGCCCTCGATCGCCGATGCGGTGCAGGCCTTCCTCGCGCGCACGCCCGCCGCGGTGATGGTGGTGCAGATGGAGGACGTGCTGGGACTCACGGAGCAGGCGAACCTGCCCAGCACCATCGAGCAGCATCCCAACTGGAAGAGGAAGCTGCCGCTGCCGGTCGAGCAATGGCCGCAGGATGCACGCTTCCGGCGCGTGGCGAAGCAGCTCGGGGCGCTGCGCGGCGGACGGCGCGAGCGGCGCACCGCTCCCGGGGGGTTGGAAAAGGCGCGCATCCCGCGCGCCACCTACCGCCTGCAGCTGCACGGCGAGTTCACCTTCCGCGACGCCACGCGGCTCGTGCCCTACCTCGCGCGCCTGGGCGTGAGCCACATCTATTGCTCGCCCTACCTGCGCGCTCGCCCCGGCAGCAAGCACGGCTACGACATCGTCGACCACGACCAGATCAACCCCGAGATCGGCACGCGGGAGGATCTCGACCGCTTCGTCACCGAGATGAAGCGCCACGGCCTCGAGCAGGTAATGGACATCGTCCCCAACCACATGGGCGTCCTCGCCGCCGACAATGCCTGGTGGCAGGACCTGCTGGAGAACGGGCCCGCCTCGACCCTCGCGGACTTTTTCGACATCGACTGGAAACCGCCCTCGCAGTACCTCGCCGACCGTGTGCTGCTGCCGGTGCTGGGCGACCACTACGGCATCGAGCTCGCGGGCGGCAGGATGAAGCTCGCCTTCGACCCCGCCGCCGGCTCCTTCGCGATCGCGTACTTCGAGCATCGCCTTCCGGTCGATCCGCACGAGTACCCCCGCATCCTCGCCCCGGCGGTGCGCGAGCTGGAGGCGCAGGGCCAATACTCACACCAGGCCCAGGCGCTGCGCTCGATCATGGAGGCCTTCGGGCGGCTGCCGCGGCGACACGAGTCGGCGCGCGCGCGCATCGACGAGCGCATCCTCAACAAGGAAGTCTCGAAGGGCCGGCTCGCTTCCATCGCGCGCTCGCATCCGATGGTGGCCGAGGCGATCCAGCGCTCGATCGAGGGCCTCAACGGCCGCGCCGACGACCCCGCGAGCTTCGACGCGCTGCACGAACTGCTCGAGCGCCAGGCGTTCCGCCTCGCCTACTGGCGCGTGGCGCAGGACGACATCAACTACCGCCGCTTCTTCGACATCAACGACCTGGCGGCGCTGCGCCAGGAGCATCCCCCGGTATTCGACGCGACCCATCGCCTGGTCCTCGAGCTCGTGCGCGCGGGCGCGGTGGAGGGGCTGCGCATCGACCATCCCGACGGCCTCTTCGATCCGCGCGCCTACTTCGAGAAGCTGCAGGCCGGGTGCCGCAAGCCGACCTACGTGCTGGTGGAAAAGATCGTGGCGTCCTTCGAGAGCCTGCCCGAGGACTGGGCGGTGCACGGCACCACCGGCTATCGCTTCGCCAACGTCGTGAACGGGCTCTTCATCGACACCGCCGCAGAGGCGCGCCTCACGCGGACCTACGAGGCGTTCATCGGCGACGCGGCGCCGTACGCGGACATCGTGCGGCGCTCGAAGCGCATGATCCTGCGCTCTGCGCTCGCCTCCGAGCTCACCGTGCTCACCAGCCGCCTGGCGCGAATCGCGCGCGCCGACCGCAACACCCGCGACTTCACCTTTACTACACTGCGCGAGGGGCTGACCGAGGTGATCGCGGCGTTCCCGGTCTACCGCACCTACATCGACGAGCACGTGCGCGCCGAGGACCGGCGCTACGTCGACTGGGCGATCGCGCGCGCGCGCATGGACAGCCGCGCTGCCGACGTGAGCGTGTTCGACTTCCTGCGCGACGCCCTCACCTGCGAGTTACCGACCCGATCGCCGGCACTGGCCGCGGAAGTGCGCCACTTCGCGCGCAAGTTCCAGCAGCTCACGAGCCCGGTGATGGCCAAGGGCCTCGAGGACACCGCGTTCTACATCTACAACCGGCTCGCCTCGCTGAACGACGTGGGCGGCGATCCGGGCGAGTTCGGCTTCCCGCCGGCGCGCTTCCACAAGGCGAGCGCTCACCGCGCGCGCCACTGGCCGCACACGATGCTCGCCACCTCGACGCACGACAACAAGCGCTCCGAGGACGTGCGCGCGAGGATCGACGCGATTTCGGAGATGGTGCCCGAATGGCGCCTGCAGCTGCGCAAGTGGTCGCGCATGAATGCCGAGCGCAAGACCGAGGTCGATGACATGCCCGCCCCTTCGCCCAACGACGAGTACCTGCTTTACCAGACCCTCCTTGGCAGCTTTCCCGCCGACGAGGGCGAGGGCGGTGGCCTGAAGGAATACGCGGAGCGCATCGCCGCCTACATGCTCAAGGCGACGCGCGAGGCCAAGGTGCGCACCAGCTGGGCGAACACCAACACCGCATACGAGGAGGCCACCAGCCGCTTCGTCCACGCGCTCCTCGAGGACCGCGACGGCAACGTGTTCCTCCATGACTTCCGCCAGACGGTGAAGCCGATCGCATGGACCGGTTACCTCAACGCGCTGTCGATGGCGGCGATCAAGCTCGCCTCGCCCGGCGTCCCCGACACCTACCAGGGCAACGAGACCTGGGACTTCTCGCTCGTCGACCCGGACAACCGCCGTCCGGTGGATTACGCGCGGCGCGAGGCGATGCTGGCGCAGCTCGAAGGGCTGCAGGCGCCGCTCGAGCCCGCGCTCGGCGAGATGCTCGCGAACCTCGAGGACGGACGCGCGAAGATGTACGTGCTGTGGCGCCTGCTGCAACTGCGGCGCGAGCGCGAGGCGCTTTTTCGCGCCGGCGGCTACACCGCGATCCGCGCCACCGGCGAGCTGGGGCGGCACCTGATCGCATTCGCGCGCCGCCACCAGGGCGACAGCGCGATCGCCGTGGCCCCGCGGCTGGTGGCGACCCTGGGCGTGCGGCCGCGCGCGCTGCCGTGCGGCGCGCAGGTCTGGGGCGAGACGCGCCTCGACCTCGGCTTCCTCAAGGACGGTTGCCGGCTTCGCGACGTGTTCACGCTGCGCACCCATGCAGTGGAGAACGGCGGCCTCGACGTGGCGAGCGTCCTCGAGCATTTCCCGGTGGCGGTGCTGGTCGCTCCCTAGCCTCGCCCGCGCCTCGACCCGTTAGAATCGGGTCGGATCCAGCACCGGATGGAAGCCATGCCCGCAGTCGAAGTGGTGCAGCGATTCGTCGCGATGGTCGAGGCCGGCCGCTATGTCGAGGCGATCGAGCAGTTCTACACCGAGGACGCCTCGATGCAGGAGAACCAGAACGAGCCGCGTCGCGGGCGGGCGGTGCTCGCGGCACACGAGGGCAGTGTCCTCGCGCGCATGAAGGAAGTGAGCACGCGCCCGGGGACGCAACTCGTGGTCGACGGCGACCGCGTCGTGATCCGCTGGCGCTTCGAGCTCGCCTATGCCGACGGCCGCCGCACGGCGCTGGACGAGATCGCGTGGCAGCGCTGGTCCGGCGACCTCATCGCCGAGGAGTGCTTCTACTACGACCCGGCGCAGCACCACATCGAGGTGAAGCCGTAGCCGGCCGGCATCCGCCAATTCGATGAGGGCGGGCCGGGCGATATGGACTATGCTGCGACCTCCGCATCCCTCGAAAGCCCGCGTGAAATCCTCCCGCATTGGCCTCGCGGCCGCCTTGCTCGCACTGCTCCTCGCACCGGCCGGCGAGTCGTTCGGACAGATCTCGCACGTGACAGTGAGCAAGCAAATCGGGCACGTGCAGACCTCCGCGACGACGGTCATCGTCGACCCGGAGGCGACCGGGCCCAATTACGGCGGCCCATACGGTTTCCACGTGAACGTGGAGGGGCAGAACATCGGCGGCATCACCGCGCCCACGTTCACCGGGCCGGTCAATTTCGCGGCGGTGGGCTCCTGGTACAACGGCGGCCGTCTCGTCTACAACACCGAGGACCAAGCCTGGAGATCGGGAACCAACGGCAACGACTGGGGCTCGCCTACCCTGGCCGACCTCAACTCGAAGTTTCCCAATGGCACCTACACGGTGACCGTCAACGGCACCGCCATTCCCCTGACCCTGACGGGTGACGCCTATCCCAATGTCCCCCTGATGACGCTTTCCGGCGGCGCCTGGGTCAACGGGAAATACGTGATCGATCCGAGCAAGCCGTTCACCATCACCACCAACGCGTTCACCGCTTACAGGTCGAACGTCAATGGCGTCATGGTCCTGGGGACGAACACCGCCCTCATCCAGGGGGCGGACCAGACGCCCTCGCCAAATTTCCTGACGACGACGGTCCCGGCCTTCGCGCTCGCGGCCGGCCAGGAGGGCGAGGTGTTCGCCAGTTTCCAGGCCATCGTGAACGTGCGGTCGGCCACCGCGCCGATCTACAGCTCTGCCCGCTATGAGATGTACACCCTGGTCACGATCAAGGCGGAGACTCCGGTCTTTCCGATGACGGTCACCGGCAGCATCGGCACGCAGACGGCGAACGTGACGGCCAACATCCAGTACCGCCCGCAGGACCTCGGCACCACGCAGAGCGTGTACACCTTCGCCGTCGCGCCCGCGACCGTCGTGCAGGCTTCGACTACCAAGGAGGCGCCGCTTCAGATCGGCTGGGCGCGCGACACCGCGGGGCTCAAGGAGACTGCGGTCGCGTGCGTGCTTTGCCAGTTGAACGCCTCGGGGCAGCTCCAGGCAGTCTCCGCATCCGCGATGCGCGCCTATGTCACCGGCGTTCTCACCAGCCAAGGTGCGTCGGTCGCGATCCTGAACGGCGTGCCCTCGATCAACATCGGCGGCGCCGCCTTCTACGTAGGCTACGGCACCAGCGCCACGACGATGCTTTCCACCGGCGTGAACCGCCGCGCGATCGCCGCTCCCGGCTCGCTCGTCTGCGATCCGGGCGCGCCGCAGGCGGGGTGGTGGTGGAATACCACCGAGGGCGGCCGTGGCTATTCGATCGAGGCGCAGGGCCGCAACATCTTCTACGCGGCGTTCCTCTATGACGAGAGCGGGCGCTCCAAGTGGTATGTGGCGACCGGCCCCACCTCCATCGACGGTGCGCTCTACACCGGCGACCTGCTGGAAGCGCGCGGCGGGCAAACGCTCACCGGCGCTTACCGTGCGCCCGCCATCAGCACCGTCGGTCCGTTTACGCTCGTGTTCAACAACCAGGCGAGCGGGACGATGAGCTGGCCCGGGGGCAACGTCCCGAGCGAGCGTTTCAACATCGTCGCCAACGGCGTCAACGTTGCCCCCGTCGCGGGGCAGCCGGAGAGCGGCTGGTGGTGGAACCCGGCGGAGAGCGGCCGCGGCTTCTTCATCGAATGGCAGGGCAACACCTTCGACCTCGCCGGCTACATGTACGACGACCAGGGCAACCCGGTGTGGTACCTGGCGGTCTACTCGACTGCAGACATCACGCGCGCCGCGGGCAGCTGGTGGACGTACGCGAACGGCCAGAC
>JBDSRZ010000024.1:0-35094 GCA_039929025.1 Usitatibacter sp.
CGGTCATCACGACCGTGGGCGCGATGCCGTTCACGTTGATGCCGAGCCGCGCGAGCTCTACCGCGTGCTGCCTGACCAGCATCACCAGGGCGCCCTTGGTGGCGCAGTAGGCCGAGTATCCATACCCCTGCATGCCGAGCTGGGAGCGCACCGAGAGCAGATGCACCTGCCTGCCGCCGCGCCCGCCCGCGGTCTGGTGGCGCGCCGCCGCCTGGGCGAGGAACATCGCCGAGCGCAGGTTGGTGCGGTATATCTCGTCGAAGGTCTCCTCCGTGACCTCCTCCACGCGCTGCTCACGGTTCTTGCCGATGCAGTTCACGAGGAGGTCGAGCCCGCCCATGCGCGCCGCGGCCTCGTCGACGGCGCGCGTGATCTCGCGCGTGTCCTCCGCGTTCATGGCGAGGCCGTGCGCCGCGTGGCCTTCGTCTACCAGGCGTTGCGCGAGCGCCGTCGCCTTGCCCCCGTCGCGCCCGGCGACCGTGACGGCGGCGCCCGCCTGCGCGAGCCCGCGCGCGATTGCTTCGCCGATGCCGCCGTAGCCGCCGGGGATGAAGGCCTTGCGGCCGGTGAGGTCGAAGAGTTCCATGCTCAGTCCATGAGGAGCCCGCCGTTCACGTCGAGCACCTCGCCGGTGATGAAGCCGGCGAGCGGCGAGGCGAGGAAGCGCACGGCGTGGGCGAACTCCTCGGGCTCGCAGAAGCGGCCGACGGGGATCTGCGCGAGGATCGCGCGGCGCTGCGGTTCGTCGAGCTGCTCGGTGACCATCGGCGTCTTCACGTAGGCGGGGGCGATGGCGTTGACGGTGATGCCGGTGGCTGCCAGCTCGCGCGCGAGGGAGAAGGTGAGCGACACCAGGCCGCCCTTGGACACGGAGTATGCCGTGCCGGCGGTGAGTCCGCCGGTCTTGGCGGCGAGCGAGGAGACGTTGACGATCCGTCCCCAGCCCGCGGCCTTCATCCCCGGCAGCACCGCGCGCGACCAGAAGAACGCCCCGTCGAGATTCACCGCCAGGACCGCGCGCCACTCCGCGTCGCTGGTGGCCTCGGCCTTGTTATTGGAAAGCACGCCGGCGTTGTTGACGAGGATCGTGGCCGCGCCGAGCTGCGAGGTGATCGCCGCGCCGGCGCGGGCGACGGACAAGGGATCGGCGATGTCGCAAGGCACCGCGAGCGCCTCGCCGTGGAGGAAGCGAACCGCCGTGTCGAGCCGCAGGGCATCGACGTCCACGAGCGCGACCCGGGCGCCATCCTCGAGGAGCGCGCGCACCACGGCCATGCCCATGGTGCCCGCGGCCCCGGTGACGATGGCGGTGCGGCCGGCGAGGACCGCCATCAGGTGTCCAGGGCGCTCTTGCGCCCGAAGAGCCCGCGGGCGCGGAAGGTCACGACCAGGATGAAGAGGACGTACATCGACATCAAGGACCACTCGGAGGCATAGGCTCCGGTGAGCCCGACTACCAGGCCCACGAGGATGCCCGCGAACACCGCGCCCCAGAAGCTGCCGACGCCGCCCAGGACGATGATGAGGAATGCCGGCACCACCGCGTCGACGCCCACGTGGGGCCGGATGCCCCAGATCGGCGCCATGATCACGCCGGCCACCGCGGCGAGCGCGGTGCCGAGGGCGAACACCGCCATCCGCAGCTTCGCCAGGTCGTAGCCGAGCGCGCGCACCATCTCACTGTCGTGCGCACCGGCCTTGATCACCGCGCCGACTTTCGTCTTCTCGATGAAGAGCCAGAGCAGCACGATGAGGACCGCCGCCACCCCGCAGGCGAAGAAGCGGTAGCGGGAGTAGATGAGATCCCCCAGCAGGACGGCGCCGGAAATCGCCTCGGGCAGCGGCAGGACGCGCTCGCGCGACCCCCAGACGGCACGGATGAGCTCTTCGATCACCAGCGCCGCGCCGAACGTGAGCAGCAGCCCGTAGAGCGGATCGCGGCCGTAGGTCCGCCGCATGCAGAGCTCGAGCAGCAGCCCGAAGGCCGCCACCACGAGCGGTGCTATTACCAGCGCGGCGGCGTACTTCGCCGGCGTGGCCGAGGCACCCAGCACCACCAGCGCCACGTACGCGCCCAGGGCGAAGAGCGAGCCGTGGGCGAGGTTGATCACCTCCATCACGCCCACGATCAGCATGAAGCCCAGCGCGATCAGCGCGAACAGCAGCCCCAGCGACAGACCGTTGACGACGTGCGGCAACAGGTTGGCCAGCGCTTCCAACTACACCTCATATGTCGGCGTCTGCTCGTAGCTCTCCAGCTTGCAGGCGCCGGCCGCGTCCCGGTCGACGACGTCCTTCGGGTCGGCCTGCGAGAGGATCCTGAAGATGTCGTCCTTCTCCGCGGGCTGGTCGTTGTAGGTCGCCATGTAGATGGTCTGCTCGCAATGGTGCGTGACGGGGTCCACCCACGCATCGTAGTGCTGCAGCCGGTCGCGCGCGCCCATCTTGCGTCCCTCGAGCTTCTTGATCACCGCGATGTTGTTGGTGGTGCCGGCCTCCTCCACGCAGCGCAGCAGCTCGCGCGTGGCCATGTAGCCGTTGTGGTAGGTGTTGCCGGGAACCCGGATGGCCATGCCGGGGAACTGCTTCTGGTACGCCGCCACGAATTCCTTCACGCCCGGCAGGTCCAGCCGGTAGTACCAGGTGGTGCCGAACACGCCGAAGATCGCCTCGGGCCCGAGGCCGTAGACGTCGGGCCAGTCCTGCTGGTTGTTCACCCAGGCCGCGCTCTTGTTGAGCTTGAGCTGCACCACCTGCTGGCGTAGCGCCTTGATGTCGTCTCCACCCACGGCGGTGGCGACCACATCGGGCTTGAGCTGCTGCACCTTGATCAGGTAGGCGCTGAAGTCGCGCGTGTTCTGCGGCACCAGCAGCTCCTCGACGATCTGCCCGCCATTGGCCTCGACCAGCTGGCGGGTCGCCTTCGCGGTGGTGTGGCCCCACACGTAGTCGTTGGTGAGCAGCACCCAGCGCTTGCCGCTCACCTTGATCGAGTTCTTCACGATCGCGTGGGCGAAGTTGGTGCCGTTGCCGTCCCAGACGAACTTCACCCGGTGGCAGTCCTTGCCGATCTCCGTGGGCGAGCTCGAGTTGGTGTTGAGGTACACGCAGCCGTACTTCTGCGCCACCTGCGAGATCGCGTTGGCCACCCCCGAGTGGATCGCGCCGATCATGAACGCGCACTCGTTGCGCGTGATCATGCGCTCGGCCACGCGCGAGCCCGTGGCCGGCGTGGTCTCGGTGTCCATGTGGACCGCCTCGATGCGCCGGCCGAGCACGCCGCCCTTGTCGTTGAATTCCTTGATCGCCATCATCGCGCCCAGGCGTTCTTCGGAGCCGCTCGCGGCGTACTGGCCGCTCGCGTCCATGGTGAGGCCCACCACCAGCGGCTTCTTCTGCGCGGCCTGCGCCCACGCGTGGTTGGCGGCCCAGGGGCCGAAGAACGAGGTGGCGGATCCGGCGGCGATGGCCTGCATCAGGCTGCGGCGGCGGGGCGAAGCGACTTTTGCGTCGTCTTTCATGTTTCCTCCAAGCGGGGCGCGGAGCCCCGGGCGTTAGGGTTGCAGGGCGGGTGCGCGTGCTTGCTTCTCCTGGGCTTCGATCATCGACGGGACCATGCGCTCGCCAAGCCCGAGGGCCAGCGCATGTTGGAATGCTTCGTGCACGGCGCTGCCGACGCCGGCCGTCACCGCGGTCGATTCCACCAGCCGGCGGTAATAGCCGAGGTCCTTGGCCGCGTTGGCGATGGAGAATTTCATGCGGGCATAGTCGCCGGCCACGGCGCCGCCGGCCATCATCTGGAAGATGCCCGAGTTCACGCCGCCGCCGGAGACCACCTCGAAAAGCTTGGGCAGCGGCACGCCGGCGCGATCGGCCACCGCGAATGCCTCGGCGATTGCGGCGACCTGGGTGAGCGCGAGGAAGTTGTTGACGAGCTTCAGCGTGTGGCCGGCGCCCGGCGGGCCCACGTGGTAGACGTTCTCGCAGAATGCGGCGAGCACCGGCCTTACCTTCGCGAAGGTGGCCTCGTCGGCGCCGACCATGGTGTTGAGGCGGCCCTCCTCGGCTTCCTTGGGCGTGCGCGCGAGCGGCGCATCGACGAAGGCGATGCCCCGCTCGGCAAGGGCGGCGCGGACCCTCGCGCTCGAGGCGGGCTCCGCGGTCGAAGTGTCGATCACCGTGAGTCCGGGGGGCGCGCCGGCGAGCAGCCCGTCGTCGCCGAACACGTTCGCCTCTACCTGCGGCGAGCCGGTCACGCACAGGATCACGAAATCCGAGGCCTGCGCGAGCCGCGCCGGGCTCTGCGCCTCGACGGCGCCGGCTTCGACCAGGTCGGCGAGCCGCGAGCGGTCGCGGTGGACCAGGAATGACAGTGGGAAGCCCTTCAGCAGCAGGTGCTTCGCCATTCCGTGGCCCATCATCCCCAGGCCGATGAATCCCACGCGCGGCTGCGTCATGCTTTCTCCTTCTCGAAGGTCGAACTATTGGCGGCCCCGGGCACGGCCGCGTTCCAGGTGTCTATGACCTGCTCGTAGCGGCGCGCGATGTCCTCGCACGCCGCGTCGTCGCTCCACGCGCCCGCGAGCCACTGCTGCGCGGCCGGGGCGAAGATCGAGCGCCCGACCGCGAAGCCCCGCACCTGGCGGCTCGCCCGCGCGGCGGCGAAGCCCGCGGCGAGGGACTCGGGCGAAGCGTCCATGCCGAGGATGAGCGTGCCGCGGCACAACGCGTCGTGCCGCTCGATCGCCGCGTCAACGGCGCACCACGCCTCGGGAGAGGGCGACGGCGGCAGCTTCCACCAGTCGGGCCGGATGCCGGCGGCGTAGATCGTTTCCATCGCACGCGCGGCGGAGCTTGCCGTGGGCGCCTCCCCCGGCGGCGGTAGGATCTCAAGCAGCAGCTCGCGCTCCGTGTCCCGGCAGGCAGCCGCGAGCGCGGCGATGCTCGCGAGCTGCGCCTCGCGCAGTGGGGCTGGATCGCCGGCCGAGAAATAGACCAGGCACTTCGCCACATGCTCGCGAGCCCAGGTGCGCAGGTGCGGCCCCAGCCCGCTGCCGGCCTCGAACTGGAGCGGGATGCTGCCGGCGAGCTCTACCGGGCGCGCGATCCAGCAGCCGCTACCGGTGAGGGCGGCGAGGACCTGCGCGCCATAGCGATCGTCCACGATCACCCCGGCCCCGGGGTGATCGCGCGCAACGCGCGCGAAGGCCCGGGCCACCAGCGACTTGAAGGCCGCGATGCGGGCGTGCGACACCTCGCCCGTGCCGGCGAGCGCTTCCAGCTGCGTGCGATGGTCGAAGGCGAGCACCAGGAGCGGCGTGCGCAGGCGCGCCCGCGTGGTCGCGCGGTGCACATGCTCGAGCTCGGCATCCTCGCGAAGCCGAGGGGTGGTGACGCCCACCGCGAGGAAGTGCTGCAGCTCCGTCCACGTGGCCATCGCCGGCGCGCAGCCATGGCGCGAAACCACCAGCGCGCCGCACGCATTGGCCCAGCGGCAGCATCGCTCGACGGCCTCGCCGCGCAGCCATCCGCGGAGGAACCCCGCCATGAAGGCATCTCCGGCGCCAAGGGTATTGAATACCTCGACCGGAAAGCCCGCTGCGACGATGCCCTGCTCGAGACGCTCCGGAATGGCGCCCTCGAAGGCGATGCAGCCCTAGGGCCCGCGCTTCACCACGAGGAGGGCGGCGGTGCGGTCGCGCACCTGCCGCAGCGCGGCCAGCGTCTCCCCGTGCCCGCCCGCGACGCGGAACTCCTCCTCCGTGCCGACGACGAGGTCGCAATCGGGAAGGACGCTCGCGAGCCGTGCCGTGGCCGAGGCAGAAGGGGCATCCCGCGCGGCGCCGTCGCCATGCGCCGCCTCGCCCCAGAGCACCGGCCGGTAGTCGATGTCCAGGACCACGCGCGCGCCCGCGCCGCGCGCGGCGTCGATGGCGCGCCGGCACGCCGCGAAGGTCTCCGGCGTGGACAGGTGCGTGCCCGACACGAGAAGCCCCCGGCAGCGCGCGAGGAACCGGCCGTCGATGTCGCCAGCCTCGAGGCCCATGTCGGCGCAGCGGTCGCGGTAGAAGACGTGCGGGAAGTCGTCGCTGCCGCGGATCGCGAGGAACACCAGCGCCGTGAGGCGCGCGGGATCGGTCCTCACCTGTGAGACGTCCACGCCTTCGCGCTCCAGGGTCGCGCGCACGAAGCGGCCGTTCTGCTCGTCGCCCACGCGGGTGATCATCGCGCTGGCGAGGCCCAGTCGCGCGGCGCCCACCGCGGTATTCGCCGGCGAGCCGCCGAGGTACTTCGCGAACGTGGACACTTCCTCGAGGGGGCAACCGATCTGCTCGCCATAGAGATCCACCGCCGCGCGGCCAAGGCAGGCGAGGTCGATCATCGCGGCGCTGCGTCGCCGCGGCCACGGCGCTTGGCCGCCTGGCCGTTGCCGGGCCTCGCGCCGCCGGGCTTGCGCGGCGACTTGGACGGCGCGGCGATCTCGTGTCCCACCGAGACGACGAGCGCCTGCGCGAGGCACAGCGGCTCGACGAGGGAGCGGAACGGCCGGTCGCTCGCGTCCCCGAGGTCGAAGGCGACGGTGGCGCTGCGGGCAAGCGGACTCACCGCGTTGTCGGTGATCACCACCACGCCCAACCCGCGGCGGTGGGCATCGGCCGCGAGCTCGATCACGTCCGGGGAGTAGTTGCGGAAGCTCACGGCGATGAGCACGTCGCCCGGGCGCATCGCGCGCGCCTGCTCGCGCACCATGCCGCCCACGCTGTCCAGCAGCGATACCGCGAGCTCCAGCTGCGCGAGTCCGTAGGAGAGGTAGCAGGCGACGGGAAAGGCGCGGCGCTGCGCGAGCACGTGGATGTGCCCGGCGCGGGCGAGCAGCCGCACCGCCTGCTCGATCTTCGCGGGCTCGACATGCTCCTCGAGATGCGAGAGGTGGCTGATGGAGTCCGTCACGAAGTCGTGCAGCACCGCTTTCGGCCGCGACAGCGACGGCTCGGCGCGCCGCATGGCGACGATGCGCTCGCGGTAGGTGAGGCTGCGCTGCACCAGCCGGTCGCGGAAGAGTCGCTGCATGTCCGAGTAGCCGCCGAAACCCAGCGCCTGGGCGAAGCGCACCATCGCGGAGGGCTGCACCTCGGCCTTCGCGGCGGCGGCGGCGACCGTGTCGAGCGCCACGTCCTGTGGGCGCTCGAGGGTGAACCTGGCAATCTGCTGCAGCTGGCGCGACAACGCCGGGAATCGGCGGGCGATTTCCGCCTGCAGCTGCTCGTAGTCGTGGACCGCGGCACTCATGGGAACGGATTAGAACAAACATTCTTGCCAATTGCAAACTCGGAACGTATATTGAAGAGGTGACGCCACGCGCCCTCTTCTCCTTCGTGCCGCCGCCGCTCGCGATCACCCTACTGATCCTCGGCACCTCGCCCCTGTGGGTCACGAAGGCGGGGCTCTATCCGTACCTGATGGTCGAGATTGCGATCTGGATGATCTTCGCGCTCGGCTTCAACCTGCTGCTGGGCGGCGCGGGGCTGCCGTCGTTCGGCCACGGGGCATTCTTCGGCGTGGGCGCCTACGCCTTCGGCCTCGCGCAGATCAAGCTCGGCGCGCCGCTGTGGGCCGCCCTCGCGGCCGCCATCCTCGCCGCGGCGCTCGCCGGCGCCCTCGTGGGCGCGTTCATTTCGCACCGCCGCGGCATCTACTACGCGCTTCTCACGATCGCGTTCGGGCAGGTGTTCTGGTTCGTGAGCATCAAGTGGCACAGCGTGACCGGCGGCGAGGACGGCCTCCTCAACATCAAGCGCGCGCCGTTCCTGCATTCCAACGAGGCGCTGCTCGGGTTCACCCTGGCCGCGTTCACCGTCGTGGCGGTGTTCCTCTGGCGCCTGGCGCACTCCCCCTATGGCCGGATCCTCGGTGCGGTGAAGCAGAACGAGACGCGTGCGGCCTTCGTCGGCCATCGGGTGTGGCTGTACAAGTGGAGCGCCTTCACGCTTTCCACCGCGATCGCCGGCATCGCGGGGGCGCTCTTCGCCATGGCGCAGCAGTCGGCCTACCCCAACGTGATGAGCCTGCACAGCTCCGGGTTCGTGGTGATGATGGTGCTCGTCGGCGGCGGGCTGGTGAGCTTCTGGGGGCCGCTCGCCGGCGTGGCGTTCTTCCTGCTCGCCCGCGACCTGCTCGGCTCCTATACCGAGACCTGGCTGCTCTGGTACGGCCTCCTTTTCATGGCGATGGTCGTGTTCAAGCCGGAGGGGATCGCGGGGTTGTGGGCCTCCGGCATGGCGGCGTGGCGCTCGAAGGCCGCCGCATGAGCTGGTTCGAAGTCCGCGACCTGCGCAAGCGCTTCGGCGACCGCGTCGTCCTGCAGGGCGTGAGCTTCGACGTCGAGGAGGGCGAGGTGCACGGCATCATGGGCCCCAACGGCGCCGGCAAGACGACTTGCTTCCACGTGCTCAGCGGGCGCTACAGGCCCGATGGCGGACGCGTCGCCTTTCGCGGCGAAAACGTGACCGGGCTTGCGCCGCACGCGATCGCCCGGCGCGGCATCGCGCGCTCCTTCCAGGTGATGAACCTGTTCGACGACTACACGGTCCTCGAAAACGCGCTCGTCGCGACCGCCGAATTCCGCGCGCGCGGCTTCGATTTCCTCGGGGCCGCCGACCGCCCGGGCGCTGCGCTCGACCGCGCGCGGCAGGTGCTCGCCGACGTGGGACTCGCGGAGCGCGCTACCCTGCCGGCCAGAAGCCTTCCCTATGGCGAGCGGCGCGCGCTCGAGATCGGCGTGGCACTTGCCGCCGATCCCCGGCTGCTGTTCCTCGATGAGCCCACCGCGGGCCTGGGCGCAGAAGGCGTCGAGCGGATCGCCGCGTTGATCCGGCGCTTGCGCGGGCGCGTCACGATGGTGGTGATCGAGCACGACATGCGCTTCCTCTTCGGGGCCACCGACCGGATCAGCGTCATCCACTGGGGCCAGGTGATCGCGCGGGGCACGCCGAGCGCGTTGCGGGCGAATCCCTGGGTCGCGCGCTCGGGCATCGCCGAGGCCGCGGCATGAAGGGCGCCCACCTCGAGATCGCGGACCTGGACACTTTCCATGGCGAGACCCAGGCGCTCTACGGCGTGTCGCTCACGGTCGCCCCCGGCGAAGTGGTGGCCCTCCTCGGTCCCAACGGCGCCGGCAAGACCACCACGCTGCGCTCGATCCTCGGGCTCACGCGCCCGCGCCGCGGCCAGGTGCGCCTCGCCGGGCAGGACGTGACGTCCTGGCCCACGCATCGAATCGCGCGGGCCGGCGTGGGCTGGGTGCCGGACGACCGGCGCGTCTTTCCCGCGCTCACCGTGGCCCGCAACCTCGCGATCGCGCGAAAGAAAAGCGTCTTCCGCGCCTGGACCCTGAAGGAATGCTTCGAGCTCTTCAGCGCGCTCGAGTACCTGCAGGCGCGCGAGTGCGAGAACCTCTCCGGCGGAGAGATGCAGATGGTCGCGATCGCACGCGTCCTGCTCGGCGGGCCCGGCCTGGTGCTGTTGGACGAGCCCAGCCAGGGCCTGGCGCCGCGTGTCGTTCAGGATGTCTCCCGCGCCATACGGCGGCTGCGCGACGAGGGCGTCGGCGTTCTTTTGGTCGAGCAGAACGTCGAAGTCGCGTTGCAGGTGGCCGATCGCGCTTATGTCCTCGACCGGGGCCGCGTCGCCTGGAGCGGGCCGGCCGCCGAACTGGGCGACGCGCGCCGGCTCGCGGGGGCCCATTGATGCTGCGGGTCGAAGGCTTGCGCAAGGTCTACGCCTGCGGCTTCCCGCCGCGCACCACGTTCACACTCGAGGCGGACTTCGCCGTGGAGCGGCCCGAGATCATCGGCGTGATGGGACCCAACGGCAGCGGCAAGACGACGCTCTTCGAGCTGGTCACCGGCAGCAACAGGCCTTCCGCAGGCCGGGTGCTCTGCGCGGGGCAGGACATCCATCGGGTGCGTTATGCCGAGCGCGCGCGCCTTGCCATGCACTACCACCAGTCCTACCAGGTGCGGTCGTTCCGCAAGCGCGTGCCCTCGATCCTGCTGCAGCGCGCGTGCCGGGCCGAGCCGCTGGTGCACCTCTTCGACGAGCCGCAATTCGCGATCCAGGACGGCTACATCGGCTTCATGACGGATTTCTTCCGACGCCTCCATGGCGAGGGCAAGGTAGTCTTCGTCTGCCTGCACCCGAACGAGCCGTACCACCTGGAGCTGCTGAGGGAGCTCTGTGGACGCTTCATTTTCGTGAAGGGGGGGCGTCTGACGCAGGGCGCCAGCCTGGCTGCGCTCGCGCGGGAGCATTCGTTCCGCGAGTACCTGGGAGGCCTCGCGGCGCACGTCTAGCCCACGGCGCTGCTGGCCCATCGGCATCGTGCACCCCTCATGATGCGCGCGCATGCGAGTATTCACCGGTCGCGCACAACAAGAGGAGGAGAGGCCATGAAGAACATGTCGTTCGGGCGTGCCGCCGCGCTGCTCGCTGCCATGCTGTTCACGCCGGTGCTCGGTGCGGACCCACCCCCCGGCACGCCCTCGGTGGAGGCGATGGCGCTCTACCAGGGACCCGATCGGAACGCGAAGCTGCTCGCCGCGGCCAAGACCGAGAGCGGCGAGCTCACGGTGTACCACGTGTACCCCGCGCTCACCCGCGTGATCGACCAGTTCAGCAAGAAGTACGGCATCCCGGTAAAGCCCTGGCGGTCGAGCTCCGAGACGGTGCTGCAGCGCCTGATGACCGAAGCGCGGGGCAATCGCTTCGAGGCCGACCTGGTGCAGAACAATGCCCCGGAAAACGAGGCCGCCTGCCGCGAGAAGCTGCTGCTCGAGGTGCGCTCGCCGCTGCACGCCAATCTCGTGGCGCAGGCGATCCCCGCGCACCGCTGCTGGGCCGGCTTCGCGATCGACGTCTTCATCGCCGCCTATAACACCACCAAGGTGAGCACGAACGAGTTGCCGAAGAGCTACGAGGACCTGCTCGATCCAAGGTGGAAGGGGCGCCTCGGCATCGAGGCCGACGACTACGGCTGGTTCGGGACGCTGGCAAGCCTGAAGGGCGAGCGGGAAACGCACCAGCTTTTCGGCAAGCTGGTCGCGGGCAACGGGCTTTCGGTGCGCAAGGGACATTCGCTGCTCGCCAACCTCGTGGCCTCGGGCGAGGTCCCCATGGGGCTCACCGCCTACAGCTGGACGCCCGAGCAACTGAAGGCAAAGGGCGCGCCGATCGAGGTGCATCCCATCGACCCGATGATCGCGCAATTCAGCACCATCGCCGTCGCGAAGCGCGCACGCCGCCCGTTCGCGGCGCTCCTCTTCTACGACTATCTCCTCGACGAGGGGCAGAAGGTGCTGGCCGACCTCAAGTTCGTGCCGGCCAGCCGCACCCTCGACACGCCGGTGCTGAAGCTCAACATCCGTTACATCGATCCATCGACCGCGCTCGAGATGCAGGACCAGTGGCTCAAGGACTACACCAGCATCGTAGTCAAGCCACGTTAGAGCCGGCGATATCCCATGCAGCGTGACGCCGCCCCGGACCACGCCTCCCAGGAGAAGCTCGGGATCTTGCGCGAGCAGGAGCTCTGAGCGGCTGCTCGTCCAGGTACCGCCCCCCCGATGCTCCGAACCACCTTTCGCTCCCTCGGCAGCTACAACTACCGCCTGTGGGCCGCGGGGGCGCTGGTGTCCAACGTCGGCACGTGGATGCAGCGCACGGCGCAGGACTGGATTGTCTTCACGGAACTGACCGCCAACGACGCGACCGCCGTCGGCATCGTGATGGCGCTGCAGTTCGGCCCGGCGCTGTTGTTCCTTCCATTTACCGGATACATCGCGGACCACTTCGACCGCCGCCGCGTCCTCGTTCTCACGCAGGCGCTCCAGGGGCTCCTCGCCCTGGGGCTGGGCATCCTCATCGTCACCGGCCTCGTGCAGCTCTGGCACGTCTACGTGTTCGCGTTCCTCCTCGGCTGCGTGACGGCCTTCGATGCTCCCGTGCGGCAGACCTTCGTCGCGGAGATGGTCTCCGACACCAACCTCTCCAACGCCGTAGGGCTGAATTCCACGTCGTTCCAGTTGGGTCGCATGGCGGGGCCGGCGATTTCCGGGCTGTTGATCGCGGCGGTCGGCACCGGCATGGTGTTCCTCATCAACTCCGCGACGTACATCGCGGTGATCGCCGCGCTGGCAGCCATGCGCCTTGCCGAGCTGCATCGCTTCGAGCGCGCAAACAAGAAGTCGGGCGGCCTGGTCGAAGGCTTCCGCTACGTGCGCGGCCGCCCGGACCTCATGACCGTCCTCGTCATGCTTTTCCTCGTCGCGACCTTCGCCATGAACTACGCCATCTTCATCTCGTCGATGGCAGTGACCGTGTTCGGCACCGGCGCGGCGGGATTCGGATTGCTGAGCTCCATGCTCGCCGTGGGCTCCATGACCGGGGCGCTCCTTTCGGCCAGCCGCGAGAAGCCGCGCGGGATGCTGCTGCTCGCGAGCGCCTTCCTCATCGCGATCGGGCTCGCCGGTGCGGCATTGATGCCGAGTTACCTCGCCTTCGGGGTTACCCTCATGGCGGTGGGCTGGTGCTCGCAGACTTTCATGACCACCGCGAACAGCACCGTGCAGCTATGGACCGAGCCCGCGATGCGTGGCCGGGTGATGGCGATCTACATGGGCATCGTCTCGGGCTGCACGCCGATCGGGGCCCCGCTCGTGGGATGGGTGGCGAACCGGTTCGGCGCACGATGGTCGCTGGTCGTCGGTGCGACGGCGGCATTGATCGCGGTGATCGTCGGGATCCGATACCTCAAGCGGCACCGCGGCCTGCGAGTGGACCGCGACGGGTGGCGGCTCCGATTCGTGCTCTCGGAATAGACCGCGGCTCGAAGCGCAGCAGAACCCGTGACAGCCTGGTGGCGCCAGCGGATAGCTAGCCGCGGCCGATGCCCCACGAATCCCGCAACGTCACCGCCCGATTGAACACCGGCGCCCCGGCCTTCGAATCCTTCCCGTCCGCGACGAAGTACCCATGTCGCTCGAACTGAACCCGCTCCTCGGGCTTCGCATCCTTGAGTGAAGGCTCCAGATACGCCGTGACCACCGACTTCGCCTTCGGATTCACGTCATCCAGGTAGCTGTGCGTCCCCGTCCCCGGATGCGGCTCCTTGAACAGCCTGTCGTACAGCCGCACCTCGCACTGGTACGCATGCGCCGCGGACAGCCAGTGGATCACACCCTTCACCTTGATCGCGTCCGCGCCCGGCGTCCCCGACTTCGAATCCTCGACGTGGTCGCAGTGCACCTCGGTGACTTTCCCGCTCTCGTCCTTTGAGTATCCCGTGCAGCGGACCACCCAGCCATACTTGAGCCGCACGGTATTCCCGGGAAAAAGCCGGAAGTAGCCCTTTGAAGGCACCTCCATGAAGTCCTCGCGTTCGATCCAGAGCTCGTTCGAGAAGGGAACCGTACGCTTCCCCCAATCCGCCTTCTGCGGATGGTTGGGCGCGAAGCACTCGTCCACCTGTCCGCGCGGCCAGTGGTCGATCACGAGCTTCAAGGGATCGAGCACCGCAATGCGCCGCGGCGCGATCTCGTTCAGCACCTCGCGCTGGCAATCCTCCATCACTGAATAGTCGATGAACGAGTCGGACTTGGACACCCCGACGCGGTCGATCAGAAGCTTGATCCCCTCGGGCGTGTAACCGCGGCGGCGCACGCCCACCAGCGTCGGCATGCGCGGGTCGTCCCAGCCGTCGACGTGCTTCTCGTCCACCAACTGCTTGAGGAACCGCTTGCTCATCACGGTGTAGGTGAGGTTCAACCGCGAGAACTCGATCTGCTGCGGTAGAGGGCGCTGCAGCAAACCGAACGAGGCGACCTTGTCCAGCACCCAGTCGTAGAACGGCCGCTGGTCCTCGAATTCCAGCGTGCAGAGCGAATGGGTGATGTTCTCCAACGCGTCCTCGATCGGGTGCGCGTAGGAATACATCGGGTAGATGTGCCACTTCTCGCCGGTGCGGTGGTGCTCGGCGTTCTTGATGCGGTAGATCGCCGGGTCGCGCATGTTGATGTTGGGCGACGTCATGTCGATCCTGGCGCGCAGCACGTGGGTGCCGTCCCCATGCCTGCCCTCGCGCATCTCGGCGAAGAGGCGCTGGTTCTCCTCCACCGAACGGGTGCGGTACGGCGACTCGATGCCGCGCTCGGTCAACGAGCCGCGGGTGGCGCGCAACTCCTCGGCGCTCTGCGAATCCACGTAGGCGTCGCCGTGCTTGATCAGCTCGACCGCGAAGTCGTACATCCAGTCGAAGTAGTCCGACGCGTGGTAGAGGTTCTCGTCCTTCTCGCCCCAGTGGAATCCCAGCCAGTGCACGGCGTCCAGGATGCCGTCCACGAACTCCTGCTCCTCCTTCTCCGGATTGGTGTCGTCGAAGCGCATGTGGCAGACACCGCCATAAGCGTCGGCCAGGCCGAAGTTGAGGCAGATCGATTTCGCGTGGCCGATGTGCAGGTATCCGTTCGGCTCCGGCGGGAAGCGCGTGCGGATCTTCGCGGGATCCTTCGGGGCGTTGGCGTGGACGCACAGCGGGCCGGGCTCGCCTCCCCACTTTCGCTCGGCATACTTGCCCGTCTCGAGGTCGCGCTCGATGTGCTGGCGGATGAAGTTGGTGTGGTGAGCGCTCTCGGGCGCCTTGGGGCCGGTGGACATGTCGCTATTGTGCCGCAGGACGCTTGGCCCACCACCCCGCCGAACGACACTCGGCTCCGTTCAGAGGTCTCGGAGGGACGCTATCTCGGCGAGGAATGCGAATCCGCGCTTGCGGGCGTCGGCGACGATTTGCGTGATCCGCACGCCCCAATTGTTGTCCCGCCGCAGGGGATCGGGGTCTTTGTAGAAGAAGCCGTGGGTATGGATGCCCATCAAAACCCAGGCCTCGTCGAAGATCGGGGCGCCCGAGGCTCCCTCCAGGGTGGACCGCTGGTGGAACAGGTAGCAGTCATCGAATGCGACTACCCGGCCGGCCGTCGGATACGCGGCGGTGGGCCGGTTGACGGCGAAGCGGAGCAGGCCATCATCGCCGCGCATCGGCACGCGCACGAGCGTTCCAGGCCGGGGAACGCCGCCGTTGGCTTTCGGCAGGTTGGGGATCGAAGGGTCGCCCGCTTGCACCGGGCCGTGTACCCTGACGAAGGCGTAATCGAGCTCGAATCGGTCGCCGTGCGGACCCTGGATGCCGTCGTCGCTGCAAAAGAAATCACGCGCCTCGAGGCCGTATTGGACCGCTCCCTCGCCCGACGGGCCGAGCGCGCCGAAGCGCGCCTGGAACCTCGCCGCGAGATCCGGGATATCGACGACGTGATGGGCTGTCAGGATCCACTCGGGGCTCACGCGCACACAGGCACCAAAACGGCTGGTACCCGGAAGCTCGAGGATGCCCGTGCAAAGGCACCGCGGGAGGGCGCCCGGCTCCGCGGGCGCAAGGACGCTTTCGAAGACCGCAGGATCGTCGCCGACGTGGCCAAAGATGAAGCCGACCATGGCGCTACAGGATCCCCTGCAGTTCGGGCGGCAGTTTCGCGAACTGCGAGCGGAGCCAGTCGAATACCGCCACCGCCGAGGTCGCCCTCTGGATCCCGCTCGACGAGCCCTTGTGGATCCCCAGCCAATGACCATCGGTATCGAGGAGAGGAGCACCGGAGGTGCCATAGTCCGATGCCGCGCCATGGCCGACGAACCCCTCTTTCGGCGTCTCGATTTTTCCGGTGGAGTAGCACTTCACGTCGTGGACGTTGGGGTGTTGCACCAGCACGATCTCCGACGCGGGAAGGGCCTCTTGCGGCGCGGCGATCGCGACGGTTCCCCAGGCGACGCCGGGACCCGCTCGCGCGGGGCGGTGGCACACCCGGACCAGCGCAACATCCAGCCCTTGCGCATCCCTGTTGATGCCGAAATAGCCGCGGTCGTCGGGGCACAAGGCGTAGGCATCCCGATCCCGCGGATCCCCTCCCCGGGCGTAGTTGAACGCGACGACGTGGGCGGCGGCGATCCTTGCATTGGGCAGCACGTGGGCGGCGGTGGCGATCCAGTTCTCCTCGATGAGGAAACAGGTCGCGCGGTTCACGAAATCGGCGGAAAACAGCCAGCCCACCGGGGTGCAGCGCTCGAAGGCCAGTGGCCCCGCGCCCAGTCCGGGCTGGAGCGGCGTGATGCCGCGCCCCAGCAGCCATGCCGCTTGGGTCAAGTCCCGATCGACGCCGGCTGTTGCCCGGCCGCGCCGAATATGTCGGACCCGACAAAGGTCGGAGTGGACAACGCGACGATCTGCACGAACGTGAACATCCGGCTCAGCAGGATCCCGGCGGAGTGACGCGTCAGGAAGGCGGCTGCGTAGCCGATGTCCTGGAACTGAAGGCAAAGCTCGAAACGCAGCTGCACGGGAAATTTGTCCTCCTGCTTTCCTTCGGTTGGATAGTATTTGAAATCCCAGAAGGTCTTCCCCAACTCACCGATGGAGGGCTTCATCGGCGCGCCACCCGGCTCGCCGCCCCCGCCGTTGCCGCCATCCTGGTCGCCGGCGGCGTGAAGAATGACGTCATAGGGCTGCGAGCGAATCGCCCCGGCGAGGAAGTCGTAGTACCCCCTCTCGAACGCATCCTTGTCCGCTTTCGAGAGTTTCTTCTTCGGAACGCTGGCCAGCAGTACGCACGGAATCATCTGATGTTCTCCTTGTGGGTGGCGCGGTTGTGTTGATAAATCCCCCTTCGGGAATGTAGGCTTGCAATGGAGGCTTGATGAAAATGCTCCCAGATGTCAACGAGAGGCGGCGGGTTTCGGCGCATTTCCCACCGCTAGGAGTGGGATCGGTGCTGTTGCTGCTCGCCTGCGCGATGCCCCTGCAGGCGCCTGCCCAGGCTCCGCCGGCGAAGCGGGTCGCCTACCTGAGCACGCTCGCCGAAAAGGAGGCCGGCGCCAGGATCGCGGCGGTCGCGGAGCGGGTGGATGCGCGCTGGCCCGCGTCTGCCCGCCCGGGCGCGGTGAAGGTCGAATACCGCACCTTCAGGTACGAGCTGCCGGCGGCCAGGGCCAGCGCCACGGAGCCCGAGGCGGAGCGCACGCGGCGCAATGAAGAGATCCGGGAGCGCAACGACCAGCGCATCGCCGAGATGATGGCTTGGACGCCGGACGTCGTGTTCGCCCCGGGCGCGCTTCCCGCCAAGGCGGCCGCGAAAGCGAACGCCACCGTCCCGGTCGTCTTCGGCTGCAAGTGCAACCCCTTGCCGGATGGGTGGGACCTCGTGAAAGACCCGACCAGGCCCGAACGCAACCTCACCGGGTTCACTCGATACCACATCGAGATGGTGGGTGAGGAGGGGCCGCGACGGCTGAACCTCCACCGCAAGCGCATCGAGCTGCTGCAGAAGGCGTCGGCCAAGCCCGTGCGCCGCATCGGCGCGATCTACGGGGACGATTACGACGAGAACAAGTGGCGCTACGCCGAGGCCGCCCGCGATCTGGGCGTCGAGTGGGTCAAGGTGAAGCTCACCGAAAGCTCCATCGAAGGCCTTGCCGCGCGCCTGCGCGAAAGCCAGGTCGATGCGGGGCTCGTGCTCGCGGACACCTTCCTCGACAAGTTCAGCTCCCGCCTGGTGAAGGCGGCTGCGCTCACCCCGCTGCCGGTGATCTTTCCGTGGGATGAAGCCGACACCGGAGCCTGGATGCACTATGGAACGGTGGTGGATGTACCCGACAAGGCCGCGGAGTACATCGTGAACCTCCTCCAGGGGCGAAAGGTCGCCGACTACCCGGTGGAATTCCCCAAGCAGATGGAGCTGGCGGTCAACTTCCGCACGGCCAAGGCGCATCACTGGGATTTCCCCCGCAACTTCCTGCTGCTGGTCGACCGGGTCATCGAATGAGCCCTCGGCGGATCATCTTCCGCCGCTACGCGCTCATCATATCGGCGACCCTGGCCGGCACGCTCGGCGCCTACGCGCTGCTCGAGATCGCTTTCTCCACGCGCCAGAACGTGCGCCGCGCGCAGGAATTCCACGTGAGCGAGGCGCGCGCGCTGGCGGGGCGCGTGTCGTTCTTCTTCGAGGAGATACAGCGCAACTTCGTGGCGGTGGCCAGCTTCCCGTGGAGCCGCGGGCTGCCGGTCACCGATCGCATGGGCGAGTACCAGCGCATCATGCGGCTGCTCCCGGCGGTACGCGAGGTGGTGCTTGCCGACGACAAGGGCGCGGAGCTCTTCTTCGTGAGCAGGACCGATCCCGATCGCATCGCTTCGGGCCGGGTCGTCGACACGGTGTTGTTCGAGGGCGCAGGCGCGGCAAACGCCCGCTTCTCCGCCGTGAGGCACGAGCGTGCCGGATCGGCGCCCTTCGTACTGCTCGCGTTCCGCGATCGCGGGCAGCCGGGCGTGTTCGCGCTCGCCACCGTGAACCTTCAATTCGTGAGCGACGAGCTCGCGCGCATGCCCCGGCGCGGCAAGGAAAGCGCCTACCTGCTCGACGCCGAAGGGCGGCTGGTGGCGCACTCCGACGTTTCGCGCCCCCTCAAGGCGAAAGCGCAGGACCGATCGCTGCTCGACCGCATCGGCAACGAGGCCGAAGGCTCGCAGTGGCTTCGCAACGAAGGCGGCGCGCTCACCCTGTCCGTGTGGCGCAAGCTCGAGAATCCGCCCTGGACCGTCATCGTCGAGTCGCCCTGGCAGGAGGCGCTCGACCCGGTGCTGGCGGCGCTTTATCGGGCGCTCGCCTTCATCGCGATCGCCATCGCCTGCGCCGTGCTCATCAGTCGATGGCTGGCAGACCGCATGGCGCGCCCGGTCGTGACCCTGAAGGAGGGAGCGGAGGCCTTCGGCGCCGGCGACCTCGACCATCGCATCGAGCTGCACACCGGCGACGAGCTCGAGGAGCTGGCGAAGGAATTCAACCTCATGGCCGCGCAGCTCCAGGACTACACCGTCGGCCTCGAGCGCAAGGTCGACGAGAAGACGGCGCGCTTGCAGGAGGCGATGCGGGCACGCGCGCTCTTCCTGGCCGCGGCGAGCCATGACCTGCGGCAACCTCTTTACGCCATCTCCATCCTCGCCGACACAATGGCCCTCGAGATGCCGCCCGGGACGACGCAGACGATGCTCGGGAAACAGCGGCAGGCGATCGGTGTCCTGCGCGAGCTCTTCGACAACCTTCTCGACCTGTCGCGCTTCGAGTCGGGCGAGATCCGTCCCCGGCTGCGCGACGTACGGCTGCGCGAGGTCTTCGCGCCGGCGGCTGTCGAGCACGAAGTGCTCTGTGAGGCCAAGGGCTTGAAATGGATCAACCAGGTCGAGGACGCGTGGGTGCGGACCGATCCCGAGCTGGTCCGCCGCCTCGCGAGCAACCTGCTGTCCAACGCGGTGCGCTATACCCCCACGGGTAAGGTGAGCCTGATCGCGCGCGTGACCGGTGCGGAGGTGTCGGTCACCATCGCCGATACCGGAGTCGGAATATCGCCCTCGGACCAGAAGCGCGTCTTCGAGGAGTTCGTGCAGCTGGAGAACCCCAGCCGGGATCGCGACCGCGGCGTCGGGCTCGGCCTTGCCATCGTCGCACGTATCGATCGCCTGCTGGGTGCGCGGCTGGCGCTCGAATCGGAGGCCGGACGCGGTACGCGCGTGACCTTCCACATTCCCGTGGCGGTCGAGGTGGCGATGCCCACCGTCGATGAGGCGATCGAGCCGACTGCACCGGACCTTTCCGGCCTGCGCGTCTGGGTCGTGGAGGACAACGCCATGGTGCGCGACGCCCTCGCGGCGCAGCTCGGTGCATGGGGCGTGGATGCCGCGTTCGCCGCCACCCGCGCGCAGGTCGAGGCGTTGCGCGAATCCGACGGCGGATGGGCCGATGCCGTCGTCCTCGACGACATGCTCGAGGGCGGCGAAAACGGGCTGGAGGTCGCGCGCTGGCTCGCGGAGCACATCCCCGCACACCGGATCGTGATGGCGACCGGCAACGTCGACCCGCAACGTGTGCAACTCCTGGAGGAAAGCGGGCTTCGCGTCCTGCGAAAGCCCATGGCGGCGAGTGTGCTGGCCCGGTTGCTTCATGATGCCGCTTGCCTCGATGGGTCCTCTACAACATCCCGAGAGCGCGCGCGCGCAGGATAGCCTCGACACGCGTCCTCACACCGAGCACGCGGAAGACCGTGTTCAGGTGCGCTTTCACAGTGCCTTCCGCCATCGCGAGGCGCGAGCCGATCACCTTGTTCGGCATGCCCTGCAGCAGCAATCGGAACACCTGTTGTTGCCTGCCCGATAGCCGGATCGCAGGCGCGCCGCGGGACGGCAAGGCGGCCACAGGCGGGAGTGCGGTGAAACCGAGCATCTCGGCGGCCTCGGGTGGAATGTAGCTGCCGCCCGCTATCACCAGCCTGATGGCGCTCGTCACGACGCTCATCGGCGAGCTCTTGGTGACGTAGCCGCGCGCCCCGCACTCGAAGGCCATCGTGATGCTCTCCAGGGCCTCGTCGCCGGAGAAGACCAGGACGGGCACTTCCGGGAATCTCTCGCGCAGGCCTGTCAGCGTCGTCCTGCCTTCCACCTCGCGCAGGTGAAGGTCCACGACGGCGAGGTTGCACACCGGGTTCGCCTCGAGCATTCCGCAGGCCTCGGGCAGCGAGTTCGCGCAGTCGACCCGCTCGAAGATGCGCATCGCGGAGATCGCGGTCGCCATGGCGTCCGCGACGATCGGGTGGTCGTCCACCACCAGCGCGCGGGGGGCGCTCGTGATCATCCGGGAAAACACCTCCAGCAATGTCGTAGCCATGAGTGGCTTCGACATTATCGGTTGCCGGCGTCGCGAACAACAGGGCGCGGTAGGAAGATGGCCTAAGCGATGGTTTAGGCCCAAATAGGGATTCCGGTGCGCGGGGGCAGGGGCTAGCTTGGGCCTCGATTTCGTCCACGACAAGGGAGCATCCCATGGCCTCCAACGCCCGCATCGAACGCCTCACACGGGAAGCGCTGGGTCCTCGGCGCGAAGACACTCACCTTCCGAGGAGCACCTTTTCCATCCTCGGGCTCGTCGCGCTCGTCGTCGTTTCAGCCTGCGCTGTCGTGGGCCGGTTCGCGATGGAGGCCGAGGCCGCGCCGGTCGCACCGATCCATTCCTTCGTCGGCGTGCCCCCTGCCGCGGCATCGACGGCCGGCGAGCTTCACGACATGACGTTCTGAAAAATCACCAATCCTCCATCTCCTCTTGGGGCGGCTTCGGCCGCCCTCTTTTTTGCACCCTCTTTCGCGGCCTGCGCCATTCGGCGTATCCGCCGCGGGCCTGCGCCCCGTAGAATTCGGCGTGCCTATGAGACTTCTTCTCGCGCTCGCGCTTCTCCTTTCGTCGTTGGCATATGGCGCGACCAGCGCTGTGGCGCTGACGCCGCCCAGCGTCGGCGTGCTCGGTGGCGAGACGCGCGAGTTCTCGGCGCGCTTCTTCGATGCGCTCGGCCGCCCCGCGGTAGGCGAGACGGTGCAGTTCGTGAACGACGCCTGCGGGATTTTCTCGAACGGCAGCCCGGTGATGAGCACGCGCACCGACGCCTCGGGGGTGGCTTCCGTCCAGTTCGTCGCGCGCAACCAGGGCATCACCTGCTGGGTCTCGGCGAATGCGGGCGTGACGGTGCGCTGGGACGTGCTCACCTTCACGATCGGGCTGGTGCATTTCGAGACGCAGCTCACTCCGCTCAAGCCTCGGCCGGGGGAGTCCTACGTTTTGACCGTCACGCCGATGGCCGGGGCCTATCGCTTGTACGAGGCGGATATCGGTGCCCGGATCGTCGCGGCGGATGCTTCGGCTTCGATTTCGCCGGGCTCCCTGAACAGCGGGCAGGCGGGGGTGGTTGTTTTTCACGTGACGCCGGATCAGCGGGTGGGGGATTACCAGATCGAGCTCTCTTTTCGGAGTGCTGCGAAACGCATTGCGATGGATGCACCCGACGCGCCCTGGCAGGACCTTTGGTGGGGCGGAGTGGCGCAGAACGGCTGGGGGGTGAGCATCGTCCAGCATCGCGACATGCTCTTTACGGTCATCTACGCTTACGATGCTTCGGGGCGGCCGACCTGGTATGTGATGCCGGGGGGGTCGTGGAGCGCGGATCGTTCGCGTTTTTCGGGGGAGATTTATTCGCCTCGCGGCGCACCATTTACCGCCTACGATCCTTCGCGCCTGGTGATCGGAGATTCGGTCGGTCGGGTGAGTCTGAATTTCGTTGCGGGTAATGCCGCGGAACTGAGCTACACGATCGGGGGCGCTTCCGGCACCAGGATGATGTCGCGGCAGGAAATTGCCATCGCCGATGCGCCGCTCCCCGTGGATCGCGGCGACATGTGGTGGGGGGGTGTCGCGCAGAATGGGTGGGGCATGGCGATGCTGCAGCAGTACCGCACGCTCTTCGCGGTGTGGTTCACGTATGACGCGTCGGGGCTGCCGACGTGGATGGTGATGCCGGCGGGATTCTGGCCGGATGCGTCGACCTACGAGGGGCGGGTGTACCGGACGAGCGGGTCGCCTTGGCTGGGGCCGGCTTACGATCCCAGCGCGTTCCGGACGACCGATGTGGGATTTTTCCAGATGAAGTTCGCGGCCGACGGGACGGCCACCTTCGGCTACGTGGTGGATGGGAGAAGTGGCACGATGGGTTTGTCGCGGCAACCATTTTGAGCGTGGGCTTGATTCGTCGCTTTGCTTCGTTTTTGGTGCTTGCGACTTCCCCCCTGCTGCGCGTGATGTCGCTTGCGGCTTCCTTCCTGCTGCTCTTGATACCGCTTGCGGCTTCCGCCGCCTCGCTACCCGGCTTCGACGAGCTGGAGCGCGCGCTGCGCCTCAATCCGCACCAGAAGCAGCAGTTCGATGTTGCGGTGAACGCCACGCAACGCGCGATGGTGGCGATCGGGCTCGGCGCTTTGCAGGCCAAGACGCGGGTCACGCAAGAGCTGTTGAAGGAGCGACCCGATCCCGACGCGCTTTTCATGGCGCAGGAGGAGTTGATTGATTTCGCCAAGCCGCACATGCGCGGCGCACGTGACGAATGGCTGCGCCTCTACGCGTTGATGGACGACGACCAGGTGCGGATCGCCCGCGCCTTCATCGAGGACAAGCTGCGGCGCCTGGAAGCGGTCGGCGAGCACCTCGGCCGCTCCCTTTCGGACATGCTGCCGAAGCCAAAATAAATGGTGTCGGAGTCGATTATTTTATTCCACTCCGACACCATTTATTCCATTTATTGAAATTCCACTCCGACACCATTTTCTTGTAGCCTGTCGCGACCACGGCTATACATAAAAACCTCGGAGGAAGCCATGGAAGCACTCAAGACGTCAAGCGACGTCCTGTTCATATTGCTGGGCGCGATCCTGGTACTGGCGATGCACGCCGGGTTCGCGTTCCTCGAGCTGGGGACCGTCCGGCGCAAGAACCAGGTCAACGCGTTGATGAAAATCCTGGTGGATTTCTCGATCTCCACCGTGGCGTACTTCTTCATCGGCTATTCGATCGCTTACGGGGTCAATTTCTTCTCCACGGCGGAGGTGCTCGCTCAGAAGGGGGGCTATGACCTGGTCAAGTTCTTCTTCCTCCTCACTTTCGCGGCGGCGATTCCGGCGATCGTCTCGGGCGGGATTGCCGAGCGGTTTCGCTTCAATCCCCAGTTGGCGGCTACTTTCCTTCTGGTCGGGTTCCTGTACCCGCTCTTCGAATGCATCGCCTGGAACCAGGGTCTGGGATTCCAGGGCTGGCTGAAGGGCGAGTTCGGTTTCGAGTTCCACGATTTTGCCGGCTCGGTGGTGGTCCACGCGATGGGCGGGTGGATCGCGCTCGCGGCGGTGATACTGCTCGGAGCGCGCGCGGGGCGCTATACCAAGGATGGACGCGTCGTGGCTTTCCCGCCATCGAACATCCCCTTCCTCGCGCTCGGGGCGTGGGTACTGTCGGTGGGCTGGTTCGGGTTCAACGTGATGAGCGCCCAGACTATCGACAAGATCTCTGGGCTGGTGGCCGCGAACTCGCTGATGGCGATGGCGGGCGGGACGATCGCGGGACTGGTCGTCGGGCGCAACGATCCGGGCTTCGTGCACAACGGGCCGCTTGCGGGCCTGGTCGCGATTTGCGCGGGATCCGATGTGATGCACCCACTCGGCGCGCTTGCGACGGGGACAGTGGCGGGCGCGATCTTTGTGTGGATGTTCAACTTCACGCAGAACCGCTGGCGGCTCGACGACGTTCTCGGTGTGTGGCCGCTGCACGGCCTTTGCGGGACGTGGGGTGGGCTCGCTTGCGGGATCTTCGGCTCGACCGCGCTCGGCGGCCTGGGCGGTGTGGCGTTCCTGCCGCAGCTGCTCGGGACCCTCCTTGGGATCGTCATCGCCCTCACGGGCGGATTCGCAATCTACGGTGGTTTAAGGGCCACGGTGGGCATCCGGTTGACACCCGAGGAAGAATTCGACGGCGCCGACATCGCCGTCCACCGCATCAGCGCCACGCCGGAGCGCGACGAATAAATGGTGTCGGAGTCGATTATTTTAATTCGACTCCGACACCAATTTATCTTTTCGGCTTTTCCTTGACCGGGGCGGCCTTGGTCGGCACGTAGGCGTCGCCGTTGAAGGCGATCTCCGGACCCAGTCGCGCCACCACGTCGCGGCCCACCCCGGGAACCTTCTCCAGGTCGTCGAGCGAGGCGAGCGCGCCCTTCTGGGCGCGATACTCGATGATCGCCTTGGCCATGTGCTTGTCGAGCCCCTTGACGCGCTGTAGCTCGCTTTGCTGGGCGGTATTAACGTTGACAGTGGCGAGGGCGCTCGCGGCGAAAAAGGCGAGTGTTGTCGTCACGATAAGACGTTTCATGGAAGGCTCCTGCGGAATCCGTGGTGGTTGGATTCTTTGTGCCAGCCAGGCGTTCGCGCGGGCGCCGTAGGATCGCAGGCCGCCGTGGCGTGGGACGCCTCCTGCAGGACTATTGCGAGCTTCCGCGCGAACGGATCTGCGCGATCCACGTGGCGGGCAGGGCGACCTGCAGGCCGGGACCGTACTTGTGCGGCGTGGTCGCGATGCCGACCAAGCGCCCGCTCGTATCAAATATAGCGCCGCCGCTGCTGTTGGGCGCGATCGGCATCGACAGCTCGAGGACCCTGCCGGCGGGGGATGCGATCACCTGCTTCACCGTGCCTTCGGTGAGCGCGGGCTCGCCGGCAGCGTTGACGCCCATCGCGTAGATGTGCGCGCCGGGCTTGAGGTCTTCTGCTGCGATGGCGAAGGGCTTTGCACCCATCCCCGCGACGTTGAGCTTGCAGAGGTCGAGTGTTTCGTCGGTTTCGGAGGAATCCGCGGCGAGCGTCTCCCTGCCAAGAATCACCACGAGTTTGCGGCCCGCTTGGATGCCGTGGCAGGTGGTGACCATGGTGTTGGGTGCGATTGCGAGCGCGATGCCGATGGGCACCGAGCGGCCGGACATCTCGACGCTCACCAGCTGGCCGGCGGAGAGTGTCGCCTGCGTGAGGATTTCCGAGGCGGCGGGAAGCTTGGGCGGCGGCGGCTTCGGGGCCTCGACCACCGCGGGCGCGGCTTCCTTCTGCGGATCGGGAAGCCGATTCGGGCGGAGCGCGAGGTAGATCACGGCGAAGATGACTGCGGCGCCCACTGCGATCGCGGGCCACGGGATGCGCTTCGCTTTTGCATCGTCCGTCCCTTCGAGCACCAGGTCGGGGGAGGCATGCTGGGCTGCATCGGCGCGTTCCTGCGCGGTGATGAGGGATGCATCATAGGCGGCGCGGCGCATGGGATCGCTCAGGACCTCGAAGGCTTCGTGGAGGAGCGATTCGCGCCCCGGGTCCTGCTGCCCTCGATGCACCGCGGTGCGTGCCCGCTCATAGGCGAGGCCCACGTCGATAGAATTCGCGTCGGGGGGAACGCCGAGGATCTCGTAAAGAGATTGCTTGGGCTGCGCCATGGCCGCCATCATCGGACTTTGCGCCTCGCGGCGCAATAATGGTGTCGGAGTCGATTATTTAATTCGACTCCGACACCATTATTTCGCTCAGCCGAAGACGTAGCCGTCCATGCCGAGGGTGCCCATCTCCATGCCGAGCTGCAGGCGCCGCGCCGGGGCGCCCCCCGCGCCCAGCGCCACGAAAAAGGGTTCGAGATGCTCGTCGGTCGGATGGCTGCGGGCGGCCGAGGGCGCCAGGCTGCGGTAGTCGAGCAGTGCCTCGATCGATCCTTCCTCGACGCGCGCGGCCATCCAGTCGTTGAAAGACACCGCCCAGTCGCGCGGTGTTTTCGACTGCCACTCGATCTCGCGCAGGTTGTGCACGATCCCGCCCGAGGCGAGGATGAGCACGCCCTCATTGCGCAACGGCGCCAGCGCGCGGCCGACAGCGTAGTGGTGCCGTGGGCCTCGCGACGATTGAACCGAGAGCTGCGTCACCGGAGTGTCCGCCTCGGGATACATCCATTTGAGCGGCACCCAGGCGCCATGGTCCAGGCCTCGTTCGGGCTCGGTGCGGCATTGGATACCGGCTTGCTGCAGGTGCTGTGCGATGCGCTTCGCCAGGACGGGCGCGCCGGGCGCCGGGTACCGCTGCTCGTAGAGCTCTTTGGGAAAGCCGCCGAAATCGTGGATCGTCTCCGGATGCGGGGCAGCGCTTACCTCAAGTTCCGGCGTATCCCAGTGAGCCGAGACTGCGAGGATGGCCTTTGGCCGCGGCAGTTCCCGGGCGAGCTTCGCCCAGGCCCGCGTCTGACGGGTCTCCTCCACCGCCAGAGTCGGCGCGCCGTGGGAAAGAAAAAGGGCGGGCAACGTCATGAAAAAGGGTGTCGGAGTCGATTAATTTTAATGGAGCCGCGGAATCGGACACCATTTATTACACCCATATTCAAGGTTCGACTTGCTGCCGGCCGCGGCGCTCGTCCACCAGGAAGAGCACCAGCAGCGCGGCCACGAAGAAGAGTGCGGTGAGCAGGATGGCGAGGCGATGGTTGCCGCCTGTCACCCAGGTGACGGCTCCATACGTTAGCGGTCCGAGGATCGCGGCAAGGCGAGTGGCAACGCCCCAGAGGCCAAAAAACTCCGCGCTTCGCCCCGCCGGGGAGAGATAGGCCACCAGCGCCCGCCCCGCCGACTGGCTCGAGCCCATGCACAGCCCCGCCAGGTTCGCCGCGACCCAGAACATCGCAGGGGTGCGCGAGAAATAGGCAACGACGGTCATCGCGATCCAGCCGACGATGGTGACGCGCAACGCCACGACTTTCCCCAAGCTGTCCTGGGCGTAGCCGAAGGCGAGCGCACCGATCGCCGCCGTCACGTTCACCACCAGCACCAGCATGATCGTGTCCTTGGTCTGGAAGCCCATCACCTGCTCGGCGTAGATCGCGGCGAGCGCGATCACCGTGGCGACGCCCGCCTGGTAGCAGACGCCGCAAGCGAACACCAGGAGCAGGTCGCGATACCGCCGGGTGGAGCGCGCCGTCTCCTTCAGCCGCTCGAAGGCGGCGCGTGCGCCGATGATCCCGGAAGGCGTCGAGCGCTCCTTCAGCAGAAAGAAAGTGGGAAGCGATGCGAGCGCGAAGATCGCCGCGGTAATGATCATCGTCCCGCCGACCGCTTCGGAGGTGGTGGAGCCGCGGGATGGAGCCGTCATCACCCAGGCGAGCGAGATTCCCAGAGCGAGAATGCCGCCGAAGTAACCGAGCCCCCATCCCCAGCCTGAAACCTTGCCGAGGGACTCGGGCCGGGCGAGCTCGGGAAGGAAGGCCGCGCATAGGTTTTCGCCGATGGCGTAGGCGAAATTGGAGATCACGATGAAGACGATCGCCCACGCGACCGCGCCCGGCCCGGCCCAGGCGAGGCCGATGGTGCCCAAGACGCACACCGCGGTGGTGATCGCGAGCAGCGATTTCTTCCTGGCGTGGGCATCCGCCCAGGCGCCGAGCACCGGACCGGCGACCATCACCAACGCGTATGAGATCGACAGGCCCCCAGTCCATGCGAAGGTGGCCCACGCGGCGTTATTCGCAACGACCGAGACGAAGTACGCGTTGAAGACCGCCGTGAGTACAACCGTGGTGTACCCCGAGTTGGCAAAGTCGTACATCGCCCACGCCCAGACCTCCCGCTTGCGGACGCCAGGGTTGAGGGCGCTGCGAAAATTCGACTCTGACACCATTTTTTTACCTCCGGAAGAGTCGCGAGAAAAACGACTCCGACACCGCCATTCGAAATTCGACTCCGACACCAATTACTTGGTCGACTGCGGGAGGTTGCGCAGGATCTCCTGGGCCTGCTCGAGCGCCTGGTCACGGTTGGCCTGCAAGTCGGGAAGCGCGAGGGGGATCAGGTGGTCGGGGATTACGCCCTCGCCCTCGATGCGTTTTCCGTTCGACATCACGAAGCCCACCTCGCTGTAGGCGAGCTCCGCGCCGCCTGGGACGCGCGCGTAGCCGAGGAAGCCGAGGAGGCATCCGCAGCTGGGCTCGCCCGCGACCACCGCGCGCCCGGAGGCCTGCATCGTTGCGGCGAAGAACTCGCTGCCGCTGCCGCTGCCGGCATTGACCAGGATCACCACCGGGCCGCGATAGGCATCCGGATCGCCCTCCACCGTACTCTTCAGCTTGATGATCTCCACCGCCCCGAAGAGCAGAGCCACCGGTTTTCCGGTACGGGTAAGCACGCGACCCAGCTCCTTAGGCTGGGAAAAGAACTTCCCGAGCATCGCGTTAACCGCGTGCAGGGAGCCGCCGGGATTGCCGCGCAGGTCGATCACGATGCCGGGCGAATTCTTCAGCGCGCCCAATGCCTCCATCGCGCGCGGGATTACCCCCACGGTCCACTGCGTAAGTCGCAGGTAGCCGAATCCCGAAGGAAGCACGCGGTGGAAGGCGGTCGGACGATAGGTGACGAGGTTGCGGCCGATGCTGGCCTCGAAGCGGCTGCCATCCCCGCGCCGGAAGCCGAACTGCACGCGCGTGCCCGTTTCGCCGGAAACCAGGCGTCGCACCGCGCGCATGTGACGCGCACGGTCCGTCGAGGCGTAGCGCGTCCCCGCGAGGAGGCGCTCGTAGGCGGTCAGCGCATTTTCGCCCGCGATGGTCTCCAGGACCATGCCGGCGCGCACACCCGCCCACCATGCATCGGAGTCGGTGTTGACGGCGGTGACCCCGAGCACGCCCTGGATCGGCGCGAACGAGAAGCCGAGCGTCACCGCCTGATCGAGCTTGCGCAGCGCCACCTGTCGCGGTGACTCGACCCGCGTGTGCGAGTCCCTGAGCTCCCCGGCCATGCGGTCGAGCACGTCCCAGAACGCCTCGTCGGCGAACGCCTTCATCGCCAATGGCCGGTAGGTGGACGCGACCGCCTTCCAGTCAGCGCCGTTGAACGCCGGATCGTAGTAGCGCTCCTGGATCGTGTCCCAGACGAAATCGAACGCGCGCTCACGCTGCCCGGCATCGAGGCTCGCCTTGCGCGGGGAGGGCACCACCTCCGTGGGCATGCCCGTCTCCTCCCCCAGTTGCCGGCCGATCATGTTGTGGGGATCCAGACCCGCGCAGCCCGCGCACGCCGCCAGCGCCGCAAAAAAAATGGTGTCGGAGACGATTTTCAGAAAATGGTGTCGGAGTCGAATTTTGATGTATTCCAAGTGCCGGGCGCGCCGTTATTGGCTCATGCGCCCACTTCGCCATTTCGTGCCGGGGCTGCCGGTCCACCTGGTCCACCGGGGCCACAACCGGCAGCACATCTTCCGCTGCCACGGAGATTTTCTCCTATTTCGCCGCTACCTCGGGGAGGCGGCCGCGGAATTCCATGTCGCGGTCCACGGTTACGTGCTCATGTCCAACCATGTGCACTTGTTGCTCACTCCGGATAAGGGTGAATGGGACATCTCGAAGGCGATGCAGTCGGCCGGGCGCAGATACGTCGGCTATTTCAATGCCCGTTACGAAAGGACCGGGACGCTCTGGGAAAGTCGCTTTCACTCCAGTGTGATCCAGCAAGACCGGTACCTGCTTGCCTGCCACCGCTACATGGACCTGAATCCCGTCCGAGCGCGCATGACCGCAAGCCCCCGGGACTACGTCTGGTCGAGTCATCGCCACTACGCGCTGGGACAACCCGATTCGATGATCACGCCCCACGCGCTGGTGCGGGCCATGGGTGCGGACGACGCGGCGCGCGAGGGCGCTTACGCCCAGCTCTTCGAGGCCCCGCTCGCCACCGACGACCTGGAGCACATTCGAAAGGCGGTCCAGGGCAACCGCGCGCTGGGATGGCACATCGTCGGTCGAGGCCGGGGGCGGCCGCGAAAAATGGTGTCTGACACCATTTTGGGGGTCATCCCGAAGGGCACGGCACCGCGCGTAGCTGCGACGCGTTGAAGTCCCGCTGTAGCACCGTCAGACGTGCGACGAGCTCGGTATCGGGCTCCCGGATCAGCATCACGAGCTCGCGCAGCTCGCGAACGAACGGCCCCTGCTCGGCACCCTTCACCCCCTTGGCCTCGAGGGAGGTGAGGAATCGGCGGGCGGCCTCCTCGGTGGAAAACACCCCGAGCGAGATCGAGTTGTCGGGTCGGATCGACATGTCGTTCACCCCTTGGCGGCGGACCTGCGCAATGGTGGCCTCGGCCGTGCGGCGGTCACGCGCCGGCGGAATGAACACCCAGTAGCGCGAGATCTCCTCGACGCGCCGTTCGCTGATGCGCGCGCCCAGCTGCAGCGCGGCGAAGGCGTCGCGTGCGCGCTGCGCATCGGGGTTGGCGATGCCGGAGAACTCCACGCATGCGGCGCCGGCGACGCTCTGGACGGTCTTGCGCGATTCCTCCGCGCGCTGCGCGGCTACCGCGGGCGGCGTCACCGCCACCAGGCGTACCTCGTCGCGATTGCGCTCGCGCGCGCTGAAGTCGCTCCTATCGGGCTGCACCGAAAGCCAGAGGTGCGCGCCGAGTGCAATCGCGGCGAGCAGCAACAGGAAGAAGAGGAATCGGGACAAGATTTCTAGGCTTGGCGGCCGATGAGGACGAGGCCGTCGAGGACCAGATTCTCGTGGATGACGACCTCGAGGGGAAGGTGCGGAGCGATCTCCGCGGCCGCGCCGCCGGACAGCACCACGAGGGGTGGAGTCGCGCCCGCCCCGGCCATCGCGTCGTGCATGCGAGCGACCGCGCCCACGGCCGCCTGGATCGCGCCCGATGTGATCGCATCCGGCGTGGTGAGCGGCAGGAAGTGGAACGCTCCTTCCGTGAGTCGCAACCCAGCCGTGCCCCGGTTGAGGGACGTGCGCATCAACCCAGGTCCGGGCACGATGATCCCGCCGACGAACCTGCCGTCCGCAGTGAGCGCGTCGACTGTGAGAGCGGTACCGGCGTTCACGACCAGCTTGTGGCCCCCGTGCGCCCGATGCGCGGCAATGAGGGCGGCCCATCGATCGCTCCCCAGCTGCGTGGGCTCGCGATAGCCGTTCGTCACGCCGAGTTGCTCCGCCTCCGAGCGGATTACTCGAAGCGACACCCCGATCGCCTGGCAGGCCAGCTCCAGCTCTGCCTGCAGAGCAGGACCCGCGACGTTGGAGGCAATGGCGTGCCGGGCGCGCGGGGCGGCCTCGAGCGCCTCGGCCAGATCTGCCGCTCGCGCCGTGGGCAGTGCGTCCCTCGCAATCCAGCCGTGCTCGAGCGCGATACCCCATTTGATGCGGGTGTTTCCCGCATCCAGGGCCAGCAAATAATTCGACTCCGACACCATTTTCGTAATTCGACTCCGACACCAATTATTGGGGGCGCAGCGAGATCTCGGCGGAGGAAAGCGCGACCACGCGACCGTCCTCAAGGCGCACCAGCAGGGCGCCATCGGGCGCGATGTCCGCAACCTCGGCATCGAACGGCGTCTCGCGCGGCGGCATCACCCGTACGCGGCGGCCCTCGTAGGCGTGGAGGCCGCGCCACGCCCCGCGCAGACCCTTGAACCCCCGGCGCTCGAACTCCTCGAGCACCTGCGCCAGCTCCCGCAGGAGTTGGCCGAGGAGGTGGGTGCGCGACGGCAGGGCGGTGGAAGCGTGCGCGACGTCGGTGACTGGCTGGCCGATGCGATCGATCACCCGCTCCGCCAGCCGATAATTCACTCCGACACCAATTACGGCGACGCTCGGCCCCGACATCTCGCCGCTGGTCTCGACGAGGATGCCGGCGAGCTTGCGGAAGTCGACCACGAGATCGTTGGGCCACTTGACCTGCACGCGCTCGACGCCGCAGGCCGCAAGCGCGCGGGCCACTGCGATGCCGACCGCCAGCGAAAGGCCGGCAAGCTGCGCCGCGCCGCGCTCGAACCGCCACAGGAGCGAAAAGGTGAGCGAGCCGCCGAGCGCGCAGACCCACGACCGCCCGCGCCGCCCGCGCCCCGCGCTCTGCCACTCCGCGGCGAGGCAGGTGCCGGAAGGCGCCCCCGCGGCCGCACGCGCGAGCAACTGGGTGCTGGTCGAATCCACCTCGTCCACGATCTCCAGCCGCACGCTTGTGGAACGCAGCTCGCGTGCGAGCAGGTCCGCATCGAGAAACTCGATCGGCGCCGCGAGGCGATAACCACGCCCGCGCACGCTGAAGAGATCCAGTCCCATCTCGGGCGCGCGCTTCAGCGCCTCGGAGAGCGTCGCACGCGAGCGGCCGAGCGAACGCGCGACATCCTCGCCGGAGTGGAATTGCCCGTCCGCAAGTTTGCGCAGCGCGAGGAAGGTGAGCGCGCTCATCGGGCGCGCGCGCGCCGGGCTCGCGGAGTCGACTCCTCGATGAGGCAATCGAATGCCTCGCGCCGATAGGCTACATCCGCGATGATCGCATCGAGCAGCAGCTCCACCCGGCGCGCGAGCTTGCTCCCCTTGCGGAAATCGGCCTCCGCGATGAAGTCCACGCGCCCCGCATCGAGGAGCTTCACGCACGTCGCACGCCCGCCGCGCTCGCGTCGTGGGTCGTACACCGCCACCGCGTGCCCGCCGCTCTTCTTGGTGAGCGCCATCGAAGGCACGTCGGTCATGCCGTCGCCGAGGTAGATCATGTTGCCGAACGGGATCGGCCGCAGCGCCTCGGGCATATGCTCGTTGATCGACTCGGTGATCGATTCGCGGCCCTTGTTGATGCGGAACAGGAATTGCGTCTTCAGCGTGTCGGTGACCAGCAGTTTCGGGAAGGTGGCGACGCCATGGTGGTCGAAGTGGTACTCGGAGGCGTAGATTCGCTTGAAATGCTTGCGGATCGAGGCGCCCTCGAGGATCTCGCGCTGCCCTGCCGAGATGAGGTAGTGCTGCACCTTCACCTGCGCGCGCGAGCGCCGCTTCACGTAGGCATTGATGCGCGCGAACCACGTGGGCACGCCGGGGAAGTACTCGATGGCGCGCGCCATCCGCGCGAAGTCCTCGCGCTTCACGTCGACCTTGTGGAGCTCGAGCGCCTCGATGATGTGGCGCATGTACACCAGCATCGGATCGGATTCGGTCTCGCGCGCCTCGCGATTCACCGTCGCCCAGAACTGCGCGGGCTCGACGCCGATCTTCGGCAGCACCGTGTATTCCTGCATCGGCTGCGGCGAGAGCGTTCCGTCGAAGTCGTAGACGAGCGCGATGGTGTTCTGGAAGAAACTTTTGCCCACTGCCTGTGCCCAAGCGACGGTTCCGGCATTCTACTGTGATATGAACGCGAGCTTCCTTCCGTCGCTTCCTCTGGAGCTCAGCTATCCGCTGCTCTTCGGGGTGCTCCTGGTCGCGGGGATGATGGGCGGCGAGCTCGCGCGTCTCCTGCGGCTGCCGCGCATCCTGGGTTACGTGGTCGTGGGCTTTGCGATCGCGCCGCTCGGCGACGCGATGGGAATGAAGGCCCTCATCCACGAGGCGCGCATCTTCGTCGATCTCGCGCTCGGCCTGGTGCTGTTCGAGCTGGGGCGGCGCATGGACCTGCGCTGGATGCGGCGCGACTGGACGCTCGCCGCCACCGGCATCGTGGAGAGCGTGCTCACCTTCGGCGCGGTGTTCGCGGTCCTTCTCCTCTTCGACGTCGACGCGGTGAAGGCCGGGCTCGCGGCGGCGATGGCGATGGCCACCGCGCCCACGGTGCTCCTTTTCATGGCGCACGAGGCGCGCGCCGAGGGCCAGGTCACCGAGCGCGCGATCAACCTGGCCGCGCTCAACGGGCTGCTGGCCTCGATCGTCGCCACCATCATGCTGGGTTCCGCGCACTTCGAGCGCAACCTCGATCTCGAGCGCGCGGTGTTCATGCCGCTCTATCTCCTCGTCGGCTCGCTCGCGCTGGGGGCGTTGATGGCGGGCTTCGCGCGGGTGATCGCGCGCGCGGTGGAGCGCACCTCCGACGTCCACTTCACGCTGATCCTGGGGCTCGTCGCCGCCGCGGTCGGCATCGCCTCGCTGCTTCGCCTTCCGGTGATCCTGGCGCTCCTCGCTTTCGGGCTGTTCGCGCGCAATACCGAGCGCGGGCACGATCTCCTCGCGGTGAGCCTTGCGCCGGTGGGCAGGCTCCTCTACATCGTGCTCTTCGTGATCACCGGGGCGAGCCTGCCGCTGGGTGTGCTCAGCGAGGCCGGCCTGGTCGCGGTGGCGTTCTTGGTGGCGCGCGTGGCGGGCAAGTTCCTCGGCGTGTTCGCGGTGGCGCCGCTCGGAGGACTCTCCTTCCGGCAGGCGACCGGGCTCGGGCTCGCGCTGATGCCGATGTCGACCCTCTCGCTCCTCATGTATACCGACGTCTCCCGGTACTACCCCGCGTTCGGGGAAGAGCTCGGCGTCACCTTCCTCACCGTCTTGATCCTGCTGGAGATCGTGGGACCGATCGCGGTGCAGGCGGGGTTCCGCATCGCCGGCGAAAGCATGCCCAACGCGACCGGTGCCTTCAAGCCGTTGTCGCCCTCGCGCCCCCCACGGCCCTGATGCCGCTGCAATTCAACCGCTCGGACGCGCTCACCTTCGGCATCGAGCTCGAGCTGATGGTGCTCAACACGCACAACTACGACCTGTCGCGCGGCGCCGCCGACATCCTGCCGCGCCTTGCGAAGATGAAGCTGCCGGGCGAGGTGAAGC
>JBDSRZ010000025.1:0-5501 GCA_039929025.1 Usitatibacter sp.
TCTACCTGCGGGCGGCGGCGTTCTTCGAGACCCATGACTTCCTGGTCACCCCGGCGGCGATCGTCGCGCCCTTCGACGTCGACATCCGCGCGCTGGACGAGGTGGAGGGAGTGAAGCTGGAGAACTACTACGAGTGGTACGCGATTTCGTATGCGATCACGCTCACGTCGTTGCCGGCCATTTCGTTGCCCTGCGGATTCACCCGCGGCGGCCTGCCGGTGGGGCTGCAGATCGTGGGACCCCCGCGTGGCGAGGCGAAGCTTCTCGCCGCCGCGCACCGGATGGAGCAGGTGCTCGGCATCGCCGCGCGCGTGCCCATCGACCCGATGGTGGGCGTCACCCCCGCGTAGGCGGGGGCGACAAGCTACCCCGGCAGGCTGAACGTCTTGAGGTTGGTGAAGCTCTTGATCGCTTCCTGCACGCCTTCCTTGTAGCCCAGGCCCGAGTCCTTGATGCCGCCGAAGGGAGTGAGCTCGAGGCGGTAGCCGGGCACTTCGCGCACGTTGACGGTGCCCACGTGCAGCTCGGCCACGAAGCGGTTGATGTAGTCGAGGCGGTTAGTGCACACCGCCGAGGAAAGCCCGTAGGCGGTGCCGTTGGATATGGCGATGGCTTCGTCGATGTTGCCGAAGCGGATCACCGGAGACACCGGGCCGAAGGTTTCCTGCATGACCAGCGTCATCTTCGGATCCACGCGGTCCACGACGGTGGGCGAATAGAGCGCGCCTTCGCGCTTGTTGCCCACGAGCAGCGTCGCGCCCTGCGCGACCGCCTCGTTCACGCGCGCCTCGAAGAGCTTCGCGGCCTGTTCGTCGATCACCGTGCCCATCTCGAGCCTGGGATCCATCGGGTCGCCGAAGGTCCAGGCGCGTGTCTTGGCGACCAGCTGCTCGACGAACGCATCGGCGATCTTCTCGTGTACCAGCATGCGCTTGACCGCCGTGCAGCGCTGGCCGCTGTTCTTGTACGAGCCCTGCGCCGAGAGCGTGGAGGCCTCCTCGATGTCGGCATCTTCCATGACGATGATCGGGTCGTTGCCGCCCAGCTCGAGCACGATCCGCCGGTAGCCCGCCTTCGATGCGATGTACTTGCCGACCGCCACGCCTCCGGTGAAGGTCACGAGGTCCACGTTCTCGTTGGTGAGCAGCTCGTCGGCGATCTCCTTCGGGTCGCCGGTGATCACCTGGAACATCTCGCGCGGCAGGCCCGCCTCGTAGAGCAGCTCCGCCAGGTAATACGCCGCCATCGGCGTCTTCTCCGAGGGCTTCAGCACCATGCGGTTGTTGGTGGCGATCGACGGCGCCACCTTGTGCGCCACCTGGTTCATCGGGTGGTTGAAGGGGGTGATCGCCGAGATCACGCCCAGCAGCGGTTCGCGCCGCGTGTAGACGCGGCGATTCTTGCCGTGAGGCGTGAGATCGCACGAGAACGCCTGTCCGTCGTCGCGGAGCGCCTCCATCGCGCTGAAGGTCAATACGTCGGAGACGCGGCCCACCTCGTAGATCGAGTCCTTCTTGGACAGGCCCGACTCGCGCGTGATCAGGTCGGATGCTTCGGCCACGCGCTCGCGCAGCAAGGCGGCCGCCTTGTTGAAGATGTTGGCGCGCTCGTAGCGGGTGAGCTTCGGCTTGTACGCCCGCGCCCACGCGAAAGCGCGGCGGACGTCCTCGACGGTCGCCTTGCGCACCGTACCGACCACCTCGCCCGTAAAGGGATAGCGAACCTCGATGACACCCTGCTTGGTGGCGCGGTCGTTCATGGTTTGCTCCCTGGTGCGCGTTTGCTGTTGGGGACAGACCCTGGTCTACGCATTTGCATGGTTCGGGGTCTGTCCCCGGTCTTCGCTCAAGGTCTCCAGATGATTCAGCGCGATGTCGAGCACGTCGAAGTTGCGCAGCCGGCGCGAGGGCATCTCCACCGTACGACGGTTGAAGACCAGCGGCACCACCTGCTCGGAGACTCCACCGTGGGAGCGCAGCGGCGCGTCCAGGCCGGAAAGGTCGTGGCGCGAGACGCTCGTTCCCAGCACCACATGCTTCCCGGATACGACGACCAGGTCGCCGACGCGGTCGGGCGGCAGCTCGAAGCGCCTGCAGGCCTCCGCGTTGGTGAGCACCAGTTCGATGCCCTCGGTGCCTGCCAGCCTTGCCGCGATGGCATCACGGTCGGCGCCGTCGGCGTAGATGGTCGCGAACGAGCCGAGCGCGCCGTGGTGCACCACGTAGGGATCGGTGATCGGCAGGATCACGCGCGCCTTGGCCTTGCCGAGCCAGCCGTCGATCTGGTCCTGCAGGTAGATCACGTTGGGCGTGCCGTCGGCCTTGGTCTTGGCGTTCATGCCGTGGTCGGCGGTGAGCGCGATCGCGGCGCCCATGGCGTCCATCGTCGCGAGGTAACGATCCATCATCGCGTAGAACTCGTTGGCGCCCTCGGTCCCGGGCGCGAACTTGTGCTGGATGTAGTCGGTGGTGGACAGATACATGAGGTCCGGACGGCGCGTTGCCAGCAGCTTCACGCCGGCTGCGAAGACGAATTCCGAGAGCTCGGCGCTGTACACCGACGGAACCGGCATGCCGACCATCGCGACCACGTTCTCGATGCCGTTCTCGGCGAGCGTCACCTCGGCCGCCTTCTCGGAGGAGAAGCAGACACAGCCCCTGTCGTCCCGGCGCAGGCCGGAACCCAACTTCATTCCGTGGCCGAGCAGCTTCCTCAGCTTGTCCTTGGCGGTGACCACGGTGACGCACGCCCCGGCGTTGGCGAACGCCGCGAGCACCGTGCCTGCCCGAAGGTACTTCGGGTCGTTCATCATCACCTCGGCGTCCGCCTCGCGGTCGTAGAAGAAGTTGCCGCAGATGCCGTGAACCGCCGGCGGAGCGCCGGTGACGATGGAGAGGTTGTTGGGGTTGGTGAACGAGGGCACCACGCAGTCGCCCTTGAATGCCGAGCCCGACGCGAGCAGCTTGCCGATGAAGGGCATCGATCCCGCTTCCGCGGCCCGCGTGAGGTAGTCGTACTCGCAGCCGTCAACGCACACCACCACCAGCGGCTCGCCCATCCAGCGGTAGCGCCGGCCGTTCACCTCGATCGCCTTCGTGCCTTTCATCTTCTCGCTTTCTCATTTGCCTGGCGTGATTCTAAGCCGTGGCGCCGCCGCTCCCGATGAAATTCCTTCCGCGCACGCCGTCCATGGCGTCGCGCACCATGCTGCGGGAGTCGTCCTCGCTCACGCCGTAGGCGTGAAACTCGGTCGCCACGCCCAAGTCTTGCAGGAAGGCCGCGAGGCGCGCGGGCGCCGCGGCGAGTTCGCCGTCGAAAACGCTTGCCAGCACCGCATCGCGCCCGGGGTCGATGCCCACGGCCCGGCCGAGCACCATCGGCAGGGTGAAGGAGCAGGCGATGCCGTGGGGCAGGCCGAAACGCAGCGTCATCTCGTACGAGATCGAATGCGCCAGCGCCGTCCTGGTGTTCGAGAAGGCGAGCCCGGCCTTCAGCGCCGCGAGCGCCATGCGGCCGCGCAACGCAATGTCGCGCGGAGCGCGCATGAGTGCCGGCAATGTCGCCAGCACCTCGCGGGCGGCCGCCATGGCGAAGGTGTCGGAGATCGGATTGGCGTTCACGTTCCAGATCGACTCGAGCGCGTGCGACAGCGCGTCCAGGCCGCTCTGCAGCGTGACGGCATCGGGCAGCGTGAGCATGAGCTCGGGATCGACGACCGCCGCCTCGGGCCAGGTCTCCTTCAGGTGCAGCGAGTGCTTCTTCTGCGCGGCCTTATCCCAAATTGTGGCCCAGGGCGTGACCTCGCTACCGGTCCCTGCGGTGGTAGGAACCGCGACGAGCGCCTTCGTCCGATGCGGGGTGAAGGGCGTGCCGCTCGCGAGCAGGGCGACCAGCTCGTCGAAGCGGCCGCTGGCCGTGCCCACCATCAGCACCTTCGCGGTGTCGATTGCGCTGCCGCCGCCGACGGCGACCAGGGTGTCGCAACCGGCATGGTCGCGCCAGAAGCGCTCGTACATCGCGGCGAGGTCGCTCACGTCGGGATTGGGCTCGATGCGGTCCTCGACCCCCTCGACCGAGGCTCCGAGGAGGGCGCGCAGGCGCCTCACCAGTCCCAGGGCCTCGGCCTCGGGGAAGGTGACCAGCACCGCGTGCCGTCCGGCGAGCACCGCGGGCAGCTCGGCGAGAGCCCCGGCTCCCACGCGAATGGCCACGGGATTGAAATAACGGTGCGGCATGCTCCTCCTGGACGGCCCGGCCGGACGCTGCCAATCAAGGTTGCCCAGTCAGCCCCTGCTGAGCAAATTGACGCGCGCCGTGCTGCAAGATGGCCGCAATGCCCTGATAATGGGGCCGCCCGACGCCTGCCCGCAAGACAACCAAGACTTTGGAGAGGATTCCATGAATCGCCCATTCCCCCGGCTGCCCGGCGCCGCCCTCGCGGCCGCGCTCGCGCTCACCTCGACCGCAGCCTTCGCCCAGAAGACCGAGTTGCTCGTGTATACCGCGCTCGAAACCGACCAGCTCAAGGCCTACACCGAGTCGTTCCAGAAGACCAACCCCAATATCGACCTCAAGTTCGTGCGCGATTCCACCGGCGTCATCACCGCCAAGCTGCTGGCGGAGAAGGCCAATCCCCAGGCCGACGTGATCTTCGGCGTGGCCGCCTCGTCGATGGAGATCTTCAAGCAGGAAGGCATGCTGGCGCCCTACGCACCGGTGGGATTCAACGCGATCAACCGCAAGTTCAGCGACGCGGCCAACCCGCCGTCCTGGGTGGGCATGGATGTGTTCGCCGCGGTGGTTTGCTACAACACCGTCGAGGGCGCGAAGAAGAATGTGCCCAAGCCCGAGAGCTGGGCGGATCTCACCAAGCCCGTCTACAAGGGCCAGATCACGATGCCCAATCCGGCGTCCAGCGGTACCGGTTACTTCGACGTGACCGCGTGGCTGCAGACCATGGGAGAGGGCAATGGCTGGAAATACATGGACGCGCTGCATGAGAACGTCGCGCAGTACACGCACTCGGGTTCCAAGCCCTGCCGCCAGTCGGGTGCGGGCGAGTTCGTGGTGGGCATCTCGTTCGACTTCCGCGGCAACGACGTGAAGGTGAAGGGCGCCCCGGTCGAGCTGGTGTTCCCGAAGGAGGGCCTGGGATGGGACATCGAGGCCTCGGGGATCGTGAAGACCACGAAGAAAATGGACGCCGCGAAGAAGCTTTTGGACTGGACGGTGACCCAGGAGGCCAACCAGGCCTACTCGAAGAACTTCGCCATCGTCGCCCACCCGGCGGTCAAGCCCGCGTTGCCGCACATCCCGGCGGATCTCGAGTCGCGCCTCATCAAGAACGACTTCGCCTTCGCCGCGAAGAACCGCGACAAGATCCTGGCGGAGTGGCAGAAGCGCTACGCGGCGAAGACGGAGAAGTGACAGGGCCGGTACCGTCCCCGCGTAGGCGGGGACCCGATGCATCTGCAGTAAGACCCCTGTCGTCCCCGCGTAGG
>JBDSRZ010000026.1:0-4957 GCA_039929025.1 Usitatibacter sp.
TCGCCACCTGGGCCTGGCCGAAAGCGCACCGGCGCGCGTGGCCGACCTGTTTGCCGGCACCGCCGCCGACACCCCCGACAGGGCGCCGTGAGCCGCATCGCCATCAAGCCAACGCTGCAGCCCGAGCTCTTCGTCTATTCGTTCCCGGTACGCGTCTATTTCGAGAACACCGATGCGGGCGGCGTCGTCTACCACGGCGAGTACCTGAAGTTTCTCGAGCGCGCGCGCACCGAGTGGCTGCGCCACCTGGGCTTCGATCACCAGGCGCTTGCGCGCGACCATCGCGTGGTATTCGTGGTGACCGCCGCTGCGATCGACTTCGCGCGCGCCGCGCGGCTGGACGACAACCTCGCCGTGAGCGTGCGCCTCGATTCCCTCGGCAAGGTGCGCTGCGTCTTCAACCAGGAGGTGCGCCGCGACGACGAGGTGCTGGTGAAGGCGTCGGTTACGGTCGCCTGCGTGACCGGCGAGAACTTCAAGCCGGTCGAGATCCCCGAAGCACTCAGGAGAAAGATGGAGGCCGCGCTTTGATCGTCAGCCATGACCTATCGATCATCTCGATGATCGTCAACGCGAGCATCGTGGTGAAGGTGGTGATGGCCATCCTCGCCCTCGCCTCGATGCTCTCGTGGACCTACATCTTCATGAAGTGGTTCGCGGTGCACCGTGCGCGGCGCGTGGCGGACGACTTCGAGCGCGAGTTCTGGAGCGGCTCGGACCTGGTGGGGCTCTACCAGCGCGCCTCCAGCGGGAAGTACGCGGCCTCCGGCATGGAGCGCATCTTCGAGGCGGGCTTCAAGGAGTTTCTCAAGCTGAAGGGCCGCGCCGGCGCCGACCTCTCCGCGCTCCTCGACGGCACGCGGCGCGCCATGAAGGCGACCTACCAGCGCGAGATGGACGCCCTGGAGTCGCACCTGTCGGTCCTCGCCACCGTGGGCTCCGTGAGCCCGTACATCGGGCTATTCGGCACGGTGTGGGGGATCATGAATGCGTTCCGGGGCCTGTCCAACGTCGCGCAGGCCACGCTCGCGCAGGTCGCGCCCGGAATCGCGGAGGCACTGGTCGCGACCGCGATGGGTCTCTTCGCCGCCATACCGGCGGTGATCGCGTACAACCGCTTCAGCCACGACATCGACCGGCTCGCGAGCCGTTACGAGAGCTTCATGGAGGAGCTGCAGAACATCCTCCAGCGCCAGGCGCACCTGCCCGAGCGCGACATGGGCGCAACCGGAGCCCACCGCGCGCGATGAGGCGCCCGCGCCGCTCGATGGCGGAGATCAACGTGGTGCCCTACATCGACGTGATGCTGGTGCTGCTCATCATCTTCATGGTCGCCGCCCCGCTCATCAACCCGGGACAGATCGACCTGCCGCAGTCGGGACAGAAGCTGCAGCCCGCGGTAGCGCCGCTCGAGGTGCGCGTGCGCCCCAACGGCGAGCTGGCACTCGTCGACCGCACCAAGTCGGGTGACGAGCTGAAGGTGAACCGCCAGCAGCTGATCAGGATGGTGCGCGAGTCGCAGCGTGCGGCCCCGGACCAGGCGGTCGTGATCTCCGGCGACAAGAACGCGAAGTACGACGAGGTGCTGCAAGTGCTCGACATCCTGCAGCGCAGCCAGGTGAAGCGCGTGGGGTTGCTGGCGCGCCCGGCGCCGTGACCGCTCGCGCCGCGACACCCGCGGCCCTGGCGAGGCCGCCGCAGCCGGGGAGCGTGCGCGCGGTCTTCCTCGCGCTCGTCGTCCATGCGGTGTTTTTCGCGCTGATCGTGTTCGGCGTGAATTGGCAGAGCGCGCCGCCCGCACCGGTGGAGGTGGAGCTCTGGGCCAATCTGCCAAAGGTGCCCGCCCCCCCACCGCCCCAGGAGCCGGCAGCGTCCCCGGCACCGACGCCCGAGCCGGCGAGGCCTGTGGAAACCACGCCGCCCCCGCCCAAGAAGGCCGAGGACGCGAAGCCCGTGCCGCCCAAGCCCGCGGCGGAAATCAACGAGAAGCTCGAGCGCCAGAAGCGCGAGAGGGAAAAGCGCGAGCGCGACCGGCTGGAACAGCTCGAGCGGCAGAAGGCCGCGGAGGCGAAGAAGCGCGATGAGGACGAGGCGCGCAAGAAGGGCGAAGCGGACAAGAAGAAGCGCGAGGACGAGAAGCGGCGCCGCGACGAGGAGAGCGCCCGGAGAGAGGCCGAGCGGGCCCGCGAAGCGGCAGCTGCTGCCCAGAAATCCGAGATGGACCGGTTCATCAATGCCATTCAGGCTAAGATCCGGCAAAGGGCGAACGTGCCCGATACCGTAACGGGCAACCCCGAGGTGCACGTCCTGATCCGCCTGCTGCCCGGTGGAGACGTGCTCGACATCACCATCACCAAGCGCAGCGGCAATCCGGCCTACGACGGCGCCATCGAGCGCGGCATCCGCAGTGCTTCCCCGCTCCCTGTACCACCCGCCAACTCGGAACTTTTTCCCCGGTTTCGGGAACTCAACCTCCATTTGCGGCACGAACGCTAGCCGCGGCCTCTCATGAAGCGATCCCTACTCTTCCTCGGAATACTCATCTTCGCCCTTGCAGCCCGGGCGCAACTCACCATCGACATCACCACCAGCGGCGGGCGCCAGATCCCGATCGCGGTGATGCCGATGGCGGGCGAATCGACGCAGCCGCAATCGGTAAGCGAAGTGGTGGGCGCGGACCTGGCGCGCACCGGCCTCTTCCGCCTCGTGAATACCATCGGCATCAGCCCGGTTCCGACCGAGCCGTCGGAGGTGAGCTTCGGCGATTGGACGGCGCGGAGCGCCGAGGCGCTGGTGATCGGCAAGATCGAGTCCATGGCCGGGGGCCGGGTGGAAGTGCGCTTTCGCCTTTTCGACGTCGCCAAGCAGGCGCAACTCGCGAGCTATTCCTACGTCGTGGCGCCGGCGCAGCTGCGCGCCACCGCGCATCGCATCGCCGACCTGATCTACGAGAAGCTCACCGGCGACAAAGGGGTCTTTTCCACCAAGGTCACCTACGTCGTGAAGCGCGGGACGCGCTACGAGCTGCAAGTGGCGGACGCCGACGGCTTCAACGCGCAATCGGTGCTCGCTTCCCATGAGCCGATCATTTCGCCCGCATGGTCGCCCGACGGCAGCCGCATCGCCTACGTTTCCTTCGACCAGAAGAAGCCCGTCGTGGTGGTGCAGAACCTGGCGCAGGGCACCACGCGCGTGGTGGCGAACTTCCGCGGCAACAACAGCGCTCCCGCGTGGTCGCCGGACGGCAAGTACCTCGCCGTCGCGCTCTCCAAGGACGGCCTCACCCAGATCTATCGCGTCTCCTCGTCGGGCGGCGAGGCCGAGCGGCTCACCGAGTCGAGCGGCATCGATACCAATCCCGCGTTCTCGCCTGACGGGCATTGGCTCGCGTTCACCTCGGATCGCGGCGGTTCGCCGCAGATCTACCGCCAGCCCGCCGTGGGGGGTGCCGCGCAGCGACTGACTTTCGAGGGCACCTACAACGTGGCTCCCCGCTTCAGCCCGGACGGCAAGTACATCGCGTTCGTGCAGCGCGAGGCGGGACGCTTCCGCATCGCGACCCTGGAGCTTGCCACGGGCCAGGTGAGCGTCCTCACGGACGGCACCCTGGACGATTCACCGAGTTTCGCCCCGAACGGTAAAATCATTCTCTACGAGGCCCAGGTCGGCGGCCGCGGGCAGTTGGCCGCGGTGTCGGGCGATGGGCGGGTCCGCCAGCGGCTGTCTTCCGCGGCGGGCGATGTCCAGGATCCCTCGTGGGGTCCGATGCCGACCAATTGATTCATCCCAAGCAGCATTCTGTGTCTTCAAAACAGGAGGAAAACGCTATGAAAAAGGTCGCGATTTATCTCGTGCTCGCCGGGTTGGCCGCGGGCTGCGCCAGCCAGGAAGCGAAGAAGGATGCGCCGGTCGCCGACCGGACCGGCGGAGCCACGCCACCATCCTCGACCTCGACCCCGCCGCCTCCGACGACCTCGCGTCCGACGACGCCCGATACCGTCGCCGGCAATCCGCTGCGCGACCCGAGCAACATCCTTTCGAAGCGCAGCGTGTTCTTCGAGTACGACTCCAATGCGGTAAAGGACGAGTATCGCGGGATGGTGCAGGCGCATTCGCGCTACATGGCCGACAAGCGCGATTCCAAGGTGCGCATCGAGGGCAACTGCGACGAGCGCGGCAGCCGCGAGTACAACCTCGCCCTGGGCCAGCGCCGCGCCGAATCGGTGAAGAAGGTGATGACGGTGCTGGGCGTGTCCGACGGCCGCATCGAGACCGTGAGCTTCGGCGAGGAGAAGCCGGTCGCCACCGGCCACGACGAGCAGGCCTGGTCGCAGAATCGCCGCGCGGACATCAAGTACGCCGGTGAGTGATGACGTTTCGCCGCCGGGGGCGCCAGCGCGCCGCCGGTGGCGCCCGTCATTCTGCCGGGTCGCAGCCACCGGGGTCGTGCTCGCGGGCTGGGCTTTCCCTGCGGCCGCCGGGATCTTCGACGACGACGAGGCGCGCCGCCGTATCGAGATGCTGAGGAGCGAGCTCGCGCAGCAGGGCCGCGACAACGAGGCGCGCATCATCAAGCTCGAGGAACAGATCCGCAACATCGGCGTGGTCGAGCTGCTGCGCCAGCTGGACCAGCTCAACGCCGAGCTCGCGCGCCTTCGCGGGCAACTGGAAGTGGTCGGTAACGAAAACCAGCAGTTGCAGAAGCGCCAGCGGGATTTCTACCTCGACATCGATTCTCGGCTGAAGCGCCTCGAGGGTGCCGGCGCCGCGCCGGGCGCACCCGCAGGCCCCACGCCTGGCGCGGCGCCGCCTGCCTCGGCCGCGCCGGCGACCGTCGAGCCGGTGGCGACGCGGGCGCCGACGCGCGACGATCAGGCGCGCGAGGTGAAGGCCTACGACGCCGCCTCGAACCTCTTCCGACGCAACGATTTTCCCTCCGCGATCGATGCCTTCCGCG
>JBDSRZ010000027.1:0-8570 GCA_039929025.1 Usitatibacter sp.
TCGCTCGGCATTGTAGTAGGTATGCAATCCTGCCGCCACGTCGTCATGCAGGTAATAGGTGATGAGGTGCGGGGAGAGCTCCGTGGCCGCGCGCTCGAGGAGATCCGGAAAAGCCGCGAGCTTCTGCACGAGCGCCATCTCGTGCGGCGAGGCAAGGCGCGTCAGGTCGGCAGTGGCGAGCGTGGCCACGTCCCCGCCCCACTCGCGCAGCACGCTGCACACACGCGCGTGCGCGTATTGCACGTAGTGGACCGGGTTCTCGTCGGACTGGCTCTTGGCGAGGTCCACGTCGAACACCAGCTGCGAGTCCACGCGGCGCATGAGGAAGAAATAGCGCACGCCGTCGCGGCCGACCTCGTCGATCAGGTCGCGCACCGTCACGTAGGATCCCGCGCGCTTGGAGATCTTCACCTCCTCGCCGCCCTTCATCACGGTGACCATCTGGTGCAGTACGTAGTCGGGGTAGCCCGTCGGAATGCCGATCTCGAGCGCCTGCAGGCCCGCGCGCACGCGCGTCACGGTCGAGTGGTGGTCGGCACCCTGCACGTTCACCACGGCGGCGAAGCCGCGGCGGAACTTGTCGAGGTGGTAGGCGACGTCGGGCAGAAAGTAAGTGTAGGTGCCGTCGGACTTGCGCATCACGCGGTCCTTGTCGTCGCCGAAGTTCGTGGTGCGCAGCCACAGTGCCCCTTCGGACTCGTACGCATGCCCCGCCTTCCGCAGCAACTCCACCGTCTCTTCGACCTTGCCGTCGGTATAGAGCGAGCTTTCGAGGAAATACGAGTCGAACTTCACGCCGAACGCGTGCAGGTCGAGGTCCTGCTCGTGGCGCAGGTAGTCGACGGAAAACTGGCGGATCTGCTCGAAGTTGTTGCCGGCGGCGTCGCCGAAGTGCGCGGCGGTGTACTCGCGGGCGATCTCGCGGATGTAGTCGCCAAGGTAGCCATCCTTCGGCATGTCGGCCGCCTCGCCGCGCGCTTGCCTGATCCTCACCTGCACCGACAGCCCCAGGTTGGCGATCTGGTTGCCGGCGTCGTTGTAGTAGAACTCGCGGGTGACGCGCCAACCCCGCCACTCGAGAAGCGTCGAGACGGCATCGCCCAGCGCTGCCTGGCGCCCGTGGCCCACGTGCAGGGGCCCGGTGGGATTAGCGGAGACGAATTCCACCATGATCTTGCGCGCCGGGTCCTCCGCGCTGCGCCCGAAGGCCTGGCCCTCGGCGAGGATCCGTCGGACAACCCCATAGCGCGACGCGGCGGCGAGCCGGAAGTTGATGAATCCCGGCCCCGCGACTTCCGCGTCCTCGATGATGTCGTTGGCCGCAAGTGCGGCGACGATGGCGGCCGCGGTATCGCGCGGCTTCATGCCGACGCGTTTCGCGAGCTGCAGCGCCGCGTTGGTGGCGAAGTCGCCGTGCTCCGCGCTCTTCGGGCGTTCGAGCACCACCGCCGCGTCGGGGACCTCAGGGAATGCCGTGCGGACCGCCGCCTGGACCAAGTCCAGCAGGCGCGCTTTCGAGTCGGGGGAGGACACAGGGAAAGGACGTGAATCCAAACCCCTCATTATACGGACGCCGTTCACCCACTCCCTCGGGCTCCGGTGGGAGAGGGTCAAACTTCCTGCGGGTCCACGTCCAGGCTCCAGCGCACCCGGCGGTCGCCCTTCGCCTCGAGCGCCGTGCGCCAGCCGCGCAGGAAGTGCTGCAGGGTGCCGCGCGACGCTGCACGCACCAGCAGCTGCGCCCGCTCGAAGCCCGCCTTGCGTTCGAGGGTGGCGGGAACCGGATCGAAGACCTCGACCGCGGCCTGCAGTTCCCGGGCAAGGCGCGCCGCGTCCTTGAGGAAGCCGATGGGCTCCCCGGGCTTCTTGGATTCGGCGCGCAGCAGCGCGAGGTAGGAAAAGGGTGGAAAGCCCGCGAGCCGGCGCTCCTCGAGCGCATCGGAAGCGAAGCGGTCGAAGTCGTGGCTCGCCACCGCGGCATAGAGCGGATGGGTCGGGAAATCGGTCTGGACCAGCACTTCGCCGCGCCGCTCCGCACGGCCCGCGCGCCCGGAGACCTGCACCAGCTGGGCGTAGAGCTTCTCCGCGGCACGGAAGTCGGCGCTGAAGAGCGCGCTGTCCGGATCGACGATGCCGACCAGGGTGAGCCTGGGGTAGTCGTGCCCCTTGGAAAGCATCTGCGTGCCGACGAGGATGTCTACCGTGCCTTCGCGCACGGCGTCGAACACGGCCTTGAGCTCCCCCTTGCGCGCCGTGGTATCGCGGTCGACCCGGGCGATGCGCGCGTGCGGCAGCATCTCGCGAAGCGTTTCCTCGACGCGCTGCGTGCCGTGCCCCACCGGCGCCAGGTCGGCCGCCCCGCATGAGGGGCAGGCCGACGGCATGCGCGCGCGCGCACCGCAATGGTGGCAGCGCAGCTCGTTGTCGCGCCGGTGCAGCACCCTGTTCGCGCTGCAGCGCGCGCAGGTGGAGTGCCACTCGCACGCACGGCAGAAGAGAACCGGCGAGAAGCCGCGGCGGTTGAGGAAGAGGAGCGACTGCTCGCCGCGCTCGATGCGCGCGCGCATCGCCTCCACCAGCGCGTAGGTGAGGCCGTCGCGCGGGATGTCGGCGCGGGTGTCCACGGTGCGCACTGTGGGCATCTGCGCACCCGCGCTCGCCCTGGTGGCGAGTCGGGCGAGCGTGTAGCGGGCGTCGCGCGCGTTGGCGATGCTCTCGAGCGAGGGCGTCGCCGAGCCGAGGACGATCGGGATCCCCAGCTTCTGCGCACGGCGCACGGCCACGTCGCGTGCCGAGTAGCGCAACCCCTCCTGCTGCTTGTACGAGCCGTCGTGCTCCTCGTCGACGATGACGAGTCCCAGATCACGGAAAGGCATCAGCACCGCGAGGCGTGTGCCCAGCACGATCTGCGCCGCTCCCGATTGCGCGGCGAGCCACGTGGTCGCGCGCTCCCCCTGGTTGAGATGGCTGTGAGCCGCGTACAGGCGCGCGCCGGGAAAACGATCGCGCACCTGCGCCTCGAACTGCGGCGTGAGGCCGATCTCGGGGACGAGAAAAAGCGCCTGGCGCCCGCGCCGCAGGATTTCCGCGATGAGGTGCAGGTAGACCTCCGTCTTGCCGCTGCCGGTGACGCCGTGCAGGAGGACCGGCCGGAAGCCGTCGCCGGCCCTGGCGAGCTCGAGCGCCGCGGCCTGCTCCGGGGTGAGCGCCATCGTGGCGTGGAACCCAGGATCTGCAGGGTTCTCCTGCGGCTGTGGCGCCGCGATCCGCCGCCGGCTTGGCTGGCGAAGCCGTGGCGGCAGGCTCGCGGCGATCACCTCGCCAAGCGGGCACTGGTAATAGGCGGCGCAGAACTGGAACATTTCGAGATCGTTGCTACTCAGCGGCGGCACGTCCTCCACGCGGCTTTCGACCGCCCGCAGGCGATCCAGGGGCACCGCGCTTTCGGTCGCTGCCCCGACCACCGCACCGACCTTGCGCGTGCGCCCGAAAGGCACGATCGCCAGCGCTCCGGGAGGCAGCTCCAACCCTTCCGGGACGAGAAAATCGAAGCTCTCGTCGAGGGGCACATCGAGGGCGATCTGGGCGATCTTCACAGGCGTAAAAGGGGTCCGCGCAGGCCCTGAAAAACCCTGTGGATAAGTCTGTGAATATGTGCTCCACGGGAAGGCTGGTGCGCCCCCAGGCTCGGCGGGGCCGCCTTTGTGCGGCGCCGCAGCATGGCGCAAGTCGCCATAAACAAAGGATTTTCTTGAAAACCGGACGCTTGGCGTGGGGGCGGGTGACCGTCGTGTCGAGAACCGGCGGCGTGTGAATAAGCAATCACATCGACGCAAATATATTTCTTGACACGGCCTATCGCGCGTGGGCCCCGACTGAGAGCTCGTGCACCGCCTCGACGAGCGCTGCCACATGCTCCGGCGCAGTGTGCTGCGAGACACCGTGGCCGAGGTTGAAGACGTGCCCGGGGCCGCTGCCAAACCCCGCCAGGATGCGCGCGACTTCGGCACGGATCGACGCCGGGGTGCCGAAAAGCGCCATCGGATCGAGGTTTCCCTGCAGGGCGACCGTGCTGCCGACCCGCCGGCGTGCCTCGCCTATGGGTGTCTGCCAGTCGATGCCGAGCGCGTCCGCACCGGCATCGGCCATCTGCTCGAGCCACAGCCCGCCACCCTTGGTGAAGAGGATGCGCGGCACCACGCGCCCGCCGCTCTCGCGCTTGACGCCCGCAAGCGCGCGCTTCGAATACGCCAGCGAGAACTCGACGAAGGCGGCGTCGGACAGGCTCCCGCCCCAGGTATCGAAGACCATCACCGCCTGCGCGCCGGCCGCGATCTGCGCGTTGAGGTAGGCCGTCACCGCGCGCGCGTTGGTGTCGAGGATGTGATGCATCAGGTCGGGCCTGCCGTAGAGCAGCGATTTCACGTGGCGGAAGTCGTCGCTGCCGCCGCCCTCGACCATGTAGCAGGCGAGAGTGTAGGGGCTGCCCGAGAAACCGATCAGCGGCACTCGCTCGTGCAGGCTCTTGCGGATGAGCGCCACCGCATCGAACACGTAGCGAAGCCCCTCCAGGTCGGGCAACGCAAGCGCGCGAATGGCCTTCTCGTCACGCAGCGGGCGCTCGAACTTCGGACCCTCGCCGTCGATGAAGTGCAGCCCCAGGCCCATGGCGTCGGGGACCGTGAGGATGTCCGAGAAGACGATCGCGGCATCGAGCGGGAAACGGTCGAGGGGCTGGAGCGTCACTTCGCAGGCGAGCTCGGGCGTCTTGGCGAGCTTCAGGAAGCTCCCCGCCTTCTTGCGGGTGGCGTTGTACTCCGGAAGGTAACGGCCCGCCTGGCGCATGATCCAGACGGGCGTATACGGCGTAGGCTCGCGCATCAGCGCGCGCAGGAAAGTATCGTTTTTCATTTCCCGGATTCTCGCACGAGGTCCCGAGCGGCCCGTGACCTACTGGCGGCGATCGAGGAACGAGCGGATCGCGGTACCGTACCCGGGATGGAGCGCGAGGCCGTTGTGGCCGAAGCCGGGAAATCCGACCCGCTCCACGGGGCCACCCCAGAGCGCAGCGAGCCGCGCGGAATGGTGCGGTGCAATGAGATCGTCGTCCTCGCCCACCAGCACGAGGAGGGGCGTCTTCACCGCGGGCGCGCGCGCTCCGGAATCGAACGGATGGCGCAGCAGCAGGTTCACCGGAAGCCACGTGAAGCGCTCGCGCGCCACGTCGCGCACGCTCGCGAAAGGCGAGGTGAGCACGACGCAACGCACCGGGCGCGCCGCCGCTACCTGCACCGCGACCCCCGTTCCAAGGCTCACGCCGTGGAGCGCGATCCGTCCTGCGTCGATCGCGGGGTGCTTCGCCGCCCAGTCGAAAAGCTCGAGCGCGTCCGCGACCATCGCCGCTTCACCCGGCCGGCCGCGGCTCGCGCCATAGCCGCGGTAGTTGACCAGCAGTACCGCGCGCTTGCCGTAGTCCGCGGAGGCTCGGGCAGCGTACGTCGTGACCTCCTCGGCGTTACCACCGTAGTAGATGACCAGCGGCGCGCGCGCGTCCATAGGCGGCAGCGCGAGCACACCGGCCACGCGCGTGCCATCGCGTGTGTCGAACACGACCTGGTCGAGGCGCCAACCCTCGGGCGCGCTGGGTGTACGCGGGGCGGGCTGCGGGATGAAGAGCATCCGGTCCTGCGCCAGCCACACCAGCAGGACGACGCTGAGGTAGCCGGCCATCGCCGCCAGCAGCAGAACCTTGAGCGCGACCAGGCCCACGCGCTTCAGTGTGGGAGGTCCGAAACGCCCATGAGGAATGCGTCCACCGAGCGCGCGCATTGCCGCCCCTCGCGGATCGCCCAGACGATGAGTGATTGGCCGCGGCGCATGTCGCCGGCGGTGAATACCTTCGGGATCGAGGTCGCATAGGCGCCCGCCCCTTCGCTGGGCGCGCTCACATTGCCGCGCGGGTCCTTTGCCACGCCGAGCTGCGCAAGCATTCCCTCGTGCACCGGATGCACATAGCCCATTGCGAGGAGGACGAGGTCGGCGGGAATGGTGAACTCGGTGCCGGGAATTTCCTTCATCGCCATGGCGCCCTTTTCGGTCTTCACCCACTCGACGTGGCAGGCGGTGAGGCTCTGGATCCGGCCGTCGGTGCCGTTGAAGGACTTGGTCGCGACGGCGAAGTCGCGCTCGGCGCCTTCTTCGTGCGACGACGACGTGCGCAGCTTCAACGGCCAATAGGGCCAGGTGAGCGCCTTGTTCTCCTGCTCGGGCGGCATCGGCATCAGCTCGAAGTTGGTGACCGACGCGGCACCCTGGCGGATCGAGGTGCCGATGCAGTCGCTTCCCGTATCGCCACCGCCGATCACCACCACGTGCTTGCCGGTCGCCATGATCTGTCCCGGCACAGGATCGCCCGCGACCGCCTTGTTCTGTTGCGGCAGGAACTCCATCGCGAAGTGAACGCCCGCGAGGCTGCGCCCGGGAGCTGGCAGGTCACGGGGTTTTTCGCTGCCACCGGTGAGCGCGATGGCGTCGAACTGGTCGAGGACGTCGGCGGCGGCAAGGCCGGTGCCCACGTGCACGCCGGTCCTGAAGGTGACGCCCTCGGCGGCCATCTGCTCCATGCGCCGGTCGATCAGGTGCTTCTCCATCTTGAAGTCGGGAATGCCGTAGCGCAGCAGGCCGCCGATGCGGTCGTTCTTCTCGAAAAGCGTCACGTCGTGCCCCGCGCGAGCGAGCTGCTGCGCGCAGGCGAGTCCCGCCGGGCCCGAGCCCACCACCGCGACCTTCTTCCCGGTCTTTCCTGGCGGGACTTGGGGAGCGACCCAGCCCTCGGCCCAGCCCTTGTCGATGATCGCCTGCTCGATCGACTTGATCGCCACCGGGTCGTCGTTGATGTTGAGGGTGCACGACGCCTCGCACGGCGCGGGACACACGCGGCCGGTGAACTCGGGGAAGTTGTTGGTCGAATGCAGCACTTCGAGCGCGTCACGCCAGTGGCCGCGATACACCAGGTCGTTCCAGTCGGGAATGATGTTGTTGACGGGGCAGCCCGTCTGGCAGAACGGGATGCCGCAGTCCATGCAGCGCGCGCCCTGCCTGCTCATCTCCTCGTCGGGGAGCGGACGGATGAACTCCTTGTAGAAGCGTATGCGCTCGGGAACCGGCACGTACGGCCGGTCGCGGCGCTCGATTTCCATGAAACCGGTGATTTTTCCCATACGCTCCTGTCGCCCCGGCGCAGGCCGGGGCCCGATCCCTGTCTCCCCGGCGTAGGCCGGGGCCCAATTTGGTACCGGCCCACGCCGGTACGACGATATTGCTCAGTCGTTCGCCCGCAGCTCCGCGCGCGCCGCCGGTAGTTCGTTGCGTCCCTGCTCTTCGGCCAGCTCGGCGAGCGCCCGGCGATACTCGAGCGGCATCACCTTGACGAACTTCGGCAAGTAGGCCGCCCAGTTCTCGAGGATGCGACGCGCGCGCGCGCTGCCGGTGAACAGGAGGTGGCGCTGGATCAGGCCCTTCAGCATCTCGTCGTCGTGGCCGCCGACGTGGTCGATCTTCACCTTGCCGTGAGTCTCGAGCTCGAGGTTGCCCTCGGCCGCGGCGGCATTCTCCTCCTCGGGGATGGGTTCCAATTCCACCATTGCCATGTTGCAGCGCTGGGTGAAGTCGCCCTCCTCGTCGAGCACGTAGGCGATGCCTCCGGACATGCCGGCGGCGAAGTTGCGCCCGGCTTTGCCGAGGATCACCACCGTGCCCCCCGTCATGTATTCGCAGCCGTGGTCGCCCACGCCCTCGACCACCGCGGTGGCGCCGGAATTGCGCACGCAGAAGCGCTCGCCCGCCACGCCGCGGAAATACGCCTCGCCGCTGATCGCGCCGTACATCACCGTGTTGCCGATGATGATGTTCTCCTCGGGGATGATGGGGCACTTCTTCGGCGGATAGACGATCATCCGGCCGCCGGACAGTCCCTTGGCCACGTAGTCGTTGGCGTCGCCCTCGAGCTCGAAGGTCACGCCATGCGCGAGCCAGGCGCCGAAGCTCTGGCCGGCCGTGCCCTTGAAGTTCACGTGGATGGTGTCGTCCGCGAGGCCCGCATGGCCATAGCGCCGCGCCACTTCTCCGGAGAGCATCGCGCCCACGGTGCGGTTGCGGTTGTAGATGGGGCTGTCGATCGCAACCGGCTTCTTGGAGGCGAGCGCCGCCGCCGCCTTCTGGATGAGCTCATGGTCGAGCGCCTTCGCGAGCCCGTGTTCCTGCGCCTCGCCGTGCCGGATCGCCACACCCGCCTCGGTCTGCGGGCGGTAAAAGAGCCGCGAGAAGTCGAGGCCGCGCGCCTTCCAGTGCTCCACGCCGCGGCGCGTGTCGAGGAGGTCCACGCGGCCGATCAACTCCTCGAACCTGCGCATGCCGAGCCGCGCCATCCACTCGCGCACTTCCTCGGCGATGAAGAAGAAGAAATTGATCACGTGCTCGGGCTTGCCCTCGAACTTCTTGATGAGCTCGGGATCTTGGGTCGCGATCCCCACGGGGCAGGTGTTGAGGTGGCACTTGCGCATCATGATGCA